>JBDUBI010000010.1:0-18962 GCA_040004225.1 Acidobacteriota bacterium | reverse complement strand
GCCGGGTGAACGGGAAGGTCCGGAACCTGACCGACTTCGGCGCGTTCGTCGAGATCGAAGAGGGCGTCGACGGCCTCGTCCACGTATCCGACATGTCGTGGACCAAGCGCATCAAGCACCCGTCCGAGGTCCTCAAAAAGGGAGACGACGTCGAAGCGATCATCACGTCGATCGACCAGGAAAACCGGCGTATCTCGCTTTCCATCAAGGAATTTCAGCCAAACGACTGGCAGACCTTCAAGGACAAGTACCAGGCAGGCGACGTCGTTGACGGCATCGTGACCCGGGTCGCGGACTTCGGGGTGTTCGTGCAGATCGAAGGGCTCGTCGAGGGCCTGATGCACGTCTCCGAGACGCCGGTCGGACGCGGCGAGAAGCCGCAGGACCACTTCAAGGAGGGGGACCCCCTCCGCGCCCGCATTCTCCGGATCGAGGATGCGGAAATGAAGGTTGGTCTGTCCGGTCAGGGCGTCGAGCCCGCTCCGCCGGCCGCGGAAGGGCAAGCGCAGCCGGCTCCGGCTCCCGAGGTCCAGGCCTCGTCCTCGCAACCCGCTCCCGAGGCCTCCGCAGCGCCTCCGCCTCCGGAAACTTCGCCGGAAGCGCCGGCGGTCGCAGCGGCGGCGCCCGCGGAAACTGTCGAGGGCGAGGGTGCGGTCAAGAAGAAGCGCACGCGCAAGAAGGCGGAAGACGCCGCCCCGAAGAGCTAGTCAGGCCAGCCGAGCATGTCGACGGGTACTCGGGATGTTTTCTGGGCGGCGAGGCCCGATCGCCGCATTGCCCATCCCGTCGAGGGACAGGAATGACGAAAGCGGAACTGATCGAGCGGGTCGCGATCGCCACCGACGTCACCAAGAAGCAGGCGGAAGCGATCGTCGACACCGTTTTTGACGCCATCGTCCGCTCCCTGAAGGAAGGACAGAAGATTGAGCTCCGGGGCTTCGGCTCCTTCCGCCTCCGGGAGCGTGGCGCGCGTATGGGCCGCAACCCGAAGACGGGCGTTAAGGTCTCCGTGCCCGCGAAAAAGATTCCCTACTTCAAGCCCGGCAAGGAACTGAAAGAGCTCATCAACCGTTAAAGCGGTCGATGCCCGACGTCCTCTTCGCCCCCTGGCGCTACGAATACCTCGTGTCCGACAAGTCGGGAACGAACTGTTTTTTCTGCGAGGCCGCCGCCTCCGAGAGCGACCGGGAGACCCTCGTCGTTTTTCGCGGCCGGAAAGTGTTCGTGATCTTGAACCGCTATCCCTACACCAACGGTCACGTGATGGTCGCCCCGTACGATCACGAGGCGCGGCTGTCCCGGTCTTCCGACGAGACGCTGACGGAGCTCATCCGCACCGTCGCGAAAGCCGAGCGGATCCTGACGTCGGCTTACCAGACGGACGGGTTGAACGTCGGGATCAACTTCGGATCGGCCGCGGGCGCGGGCGTCGCGGACCACTACCACGTGCACCTGGTCCCCCGCTGGAGAGGGGATACCAACTTCATGACGGTGACGGGAGACGTTCGGGTGGTTCCCGAGGAGCCCTCGGCGACCCTGGCGCGTCTGCGCCCGCTCTTCGCGGGTGACGCGCCGTGAAGCCGGAAGCTCCTGACGCCTCCCGCCGCTGGATCGCCGTGGTGCTCGCCTGGGTGTTCCCCGGCCTCGGCCACGCGTACCTTCGCCGTCCGCGCACCGCCCTCGTGTACGCCGCGGTGGTCAGTGCCACCTTTCTCCTCGGGATGTCGTTCCAGGGGCGGCTCTACTCGGTCGAGCCCGGTCAACCGCTTTCGATCCTGGCCACTTTTGCCGTCTACGGCGCCGGCCTCTTGAACGTCGCCGGCCGGCTGCTCTCCGACAACCCCGGCGGCGCGGTACTCGCGGTCACCTACGAGTACGGGTGCGCGTACCTCCTGACCGCCGGCCTGATGAATCTCCTCCTGATGCTGGACGCGTTCGACATCGCCGTGGGGCGGAAGGCGTGACGCCTCTCGCCGCTCTCGTTCCGGTGGACCACTTCCTGATCATGGCGCTGTACGCGTTCTTAGTCTCCGTCTTCTTCGCGTTCGTCTGGCGCAACGAGCGGCGGGACCGGCTGGCGCTCTTCGCGAAAATCTTCGGCGCGTTGATTCTCGGAGGGCTCGCGGTCGCCTGGCTGATGTATCCGTTCCCGTCGTGAATGGGGAAACGGGAAACGGGAAACGGAAAACGAAAGGGCGCACTCCGCAACTCATCGTTTTACGTTTTACGTTTCCCGTTTAACGCCCGGTGTGCGGCATCGTCGGATGGGTCGGCCGAGACGCCCTTGACTGCCGCGCCGTAGATCGCGCTCTCGAGACCCTGCACCGCCGCGGTCCGGACGGGACCGGACAATGGCAGAGCGGCGACGGGACCGCGATCCTGGGCCATCGCCGCCTCGCGATTCTCGATCCTTCCATCCGGGGGGAGGAGCCCTCTCTTGCCCCGGACCGCGCTTCCGCCTTCATCCATAACGGGGAGATTTACAACTTCCGGGAGATCCGCAAGGACCTCGAGAACCGCGGAGAGAGGTTCCTTTCCGAGAGCGACGGCGAGGTCGCGCATCGGCTGCTCCGGCTCGACGGCCCCGGGGCGCTGTCCCGGCTCGAGGGGATGTTTGCCCTCGCGCTGTGGGACGACCGCTCGGGACGGCTTCTGCTCGCCCGCGACCGCCTGGGAATCAAGCCCCTCTATTACACGCGGCTCGCGGGGGGGCTGGCGTTCGCGTCCGAGCCCAAAGCGCTGCTGGCGCTTCCCGGGGTGTCGGCGCGACTCGACCCCGATGCGGTCTCGGACTTTCTCTCGTACGGCTACGTGCCGTTTGACCGCTGCATCTTCGCGGGGATACGCAAGGTTCCGCCGGCGCACCGTCTCCTTTTCGAACGTGCCGGGGGATCGGTCATCGTCGAGCCCTTCTGGCGTCTCGAGCGCGGCGAGGTGTCCGACGATCCCGAGGAGCTGAGGTCCCGGCTCGACGCGGCGGTCAGGTCGCATCTGGTCTCGGACGTCCCGGTCGGGGCCTTCCTCTCGGGAGGGCTCGACTCGACGACGGTCGTCCAGAGAGCCTCGCGCGCGATTCCGGGCATGCCGACGTTCACGGTCGGGTTTCGCGGCGGCGACATGGACGACATGCGTTACGCGAAGATCGCCGCGGACGCGTTTGAAACGAGCCATCGGGAAGACGTTCTCGACTTCGGCGATCTGTCCTCGACGCTCGCGTACTCCGCCGAGGTCTACGACGAGCCCCTCTACGACTCGAGCGTGCTCGCGGTTGCGGGAGTCTCCGCCCTCGCGTGCCGCGAGGTCAAGGTCGTTCTGACCGGCGACGGGGGAGACGAGATCTTCGGCGGGTACGGGTGGGACGAGACCGTCATGCGGTACGAGGGGTTGCGCCGCGGCTTCGGTCCGTTCCGGTCCGTTCTTTCGGGCGCGTATCGGACGGTCGTGGAGCCGTTCGCGCGGATGCCTCTCGGATCGCGCGCCGCCGGATCTGCCCGGCTTCTCGCTCCGGATTTTATCGACCGGTACTTTCCCGTCCGCGGGTTCTTCGGCGCGGCCGAGCAGGACCGGATTCTCGGGCCGCGGCGCCGCGACCCGGCCTGGCTCTTTCGAAAATTCGACCGGCCCGATCTTCCGCTGGCGCACCGCCTGCTCTTTCTCGACATCCACACCTACCTTCCCGACAACGGGCTGATGCAGGTGGACCGCTCGACGATGGCGGTCGGCCTCGAGGCGCGGGTCCCCCTCCTGGACCGCCAGCTCGTCGAGTACGCCTTCTCGCTCCATCCCGACCGGCTGTTCCGGTCCGGCGCCACCAAGATCGCCTTCCGGGAGGCGATCGACGCCTGGCTGCCCGACGAGATCCGCACACGCTCGAAGGCCGGTTTCTCGACGCCTTTCAAAACGTGGGTCGGTGGCAAAAATCGCGAAGCCGCCTTTCGCCTGCTCGAACGGGGAGATCTCGCGGCGGACGGAGTCATCCGTCCCGGCGAAGTCCGGCGCTTCATCGAGTCCGGGACGCAACGCCGCAACAACAAGGTCTGGCTCCTCTTGAACCTGGAGGCGTGGTACCGGCGGTGGATCCGCGGAAAAGCCTGGGAGGGCGGCCGCCAGGGATCGCGCGTCTAGAGACCCGAAGAATCGACTCCCGGATCTCGCGGCTTGTCCTTCGAAATCTTTCGGCGGGAGCGGGAGGATTCAGGCGCCGGTGGCCCCGCCGCTTCCGTCAGGACACTCCGGCGTGCTCGAAGAACGTCTGAACGCCCGCGATGACCGTCTCGACCTCTTCGTCGGTGAGCGAGGGAAAAATCGGCAGCGACAGGCTGGTCCGCGCCAGGGCCTCGGACTCCGGCAGCGACGGCGCGGGGCCAAACGGTTCCATTGCGGGCTGGAGATGGTTGGGGATCGGATAGTGAACGCCCGTCTCGACGCCCGCGCGCATCAGGTGGTCGCGCAGCGAGTCCCGCGTCGCTTCGTCTTTCAACCGGATCGGGTAAAGGTGGTACACCATCCGCGTTCCCGGCCGTTCGAGCGGGGTCTCGAGCCCTTCGATCCCCGTCAGCGCGGTGTCGTAGTGGCGGGCAACCGCGCGCCTCTTCTCGATGAAGTCCTCCAGAAGCGCGAGCTGCTTGCGTCCGACGGCCGCCTGAATTTCGTTGAAGCGGAGGTTGAAACCCACCGCGACGTGCGTGTACTTGTCGCTGCGGCCGTGATCCCGGAGAAGTCGCACGGTCGAGGCAACCGCGTCGTCGTCCGTCGTCACCATGCCGCCATCGCCGAACACCGTCAGGTTCTTGGACGGATAGAACGAAAAACAGCCCGACCGGCCCACGGACCCGACGGTCTTTCCCTGAAACTTTGCTCCATGGGCCTGGCAGCAGTCTTCCACGATCCACAGGCCGTGGCGCTTGGCGAGAGAGCGCAGGGCGGTCAGATCGGCCGCGCCGCCGTAGAGGTGGACCGGGACGATGCCCACGGTGCGTTTCGTGATCCGCGAAGCGGCGTCGGCGGGATCGATCGCGCCGTAACGGTCCACGTCCGCCATCACCGCCTTTCCGCCGGCGTGAAGGATCCCTTCGATGGTCGGGAACGCCGTCATCGAGGGGACGAGCACTTCGTCGCCGGCCCGGACTCCCAGTGCCATCAGCGACAGCTGAATCGCGGACGTGCCCTGCGAGACCGCGACTGCGTGTTTCGTGCCGATGTACGCGGCGAATTCATTTTCGAACGCCTTTGTCTCGGGGCCGAGGATGAAACGGCCGGACGCGACGACGTCGAGCATCGCCGAGGTCATCTCGGGGGTGACGGTGACGCGCGAGAGGGGGATCAAGCGGAGGGGGTGGAGACGGAAACCCGGCCGAGCCGCGAGTGGGTCGGCACAAAGGGCAGCGAGATCTCGCGCCCCGACTCGATCGACTCGTACAGGGCCGTGATCACTTCGAGAGACCGCCGTCCCTCGCGGCCGTCCACCGTGGGTTTCCGGCCCGCGTCCATCGCGTCAAACGCGTCCTCATAGTACGCATGATGCCCGAACCCGTAAACGTCGGGCGGATTTGTCCGGCTGGTTTCAAGCACGGTGCCGTCTTCTTCCGTCGGATCTTCGAAGCGCCAGACCGACATCTCGTTCATCGCGAAGCCTCCCACGACGACGGTGCCTTTTTCACCCAGAACCGAGATGGAGCCCTCGAGGTCCTCGGGCCGGGCGGCGGTAGTCGCCTCGACGATGCCGAGGGCGCCGTTGGCGAAGCGAAGAACCGCGATCCCGACGTCCTCGGCCTCGATCGCGACGAGCCGGGTGGCGCTCATCGCCTTGACGGACAGGACGTCGCCCATGGTGTGGAGGAGCATGTCGACGTGATGCGAGGCCTGGTTCGAGAAGACGCCGCCGTCCATCGCCCACGTCCCGCGCCAGGGCGCCTGGTCGTAATAGTCCTGCCTCCGGCACCAGCGGACTCGAACGGTCCCGAGCACCAGCCTGCCGAAACGTCCCCGGTCCAGCGCCGATTTGAGTTTTAAGATCGGGAGGTTGTATCGGTTCTGCTTCACGACGAAGAGCCGCGTGCCGGCGCGGTCGCACTGCTCGATCATGGCATCGGCGTCGGCCAGGGTCAGCGCCATCGGCTTTTCGACGAGGACGTTCGCGACGCCGGCCCGCGAGGCCGCCAGGACCTGCTCGCAATGGTCCCCCGAGGGCGTGCAGACCGAGATCAGGTCGGGCGATTCCGCTTCGAGCATCCGGCCCAGATCCGAGTAGACCCTCCCGCCGTGCTTCTCCGCGAGACGGGTCGCCTTCTCGCTCCGGACGTCGACTGTCGCGACCAGCTCGGATCGCGGCGAGGCGGCCAGAATCGCCGCATGGCGCTGGCCGATCCGACCGGCGCCGATTAAGGCGGTTCGCCAGGGGCGCGGGGAAACCGAAGTCATGGCGGGTTGAAACGCATATTAGCAGCACCCGCCGAGGCCCCGGGACGCCGCCGGGCTTTGCTACTCTGGCCTCTTGAACCTGCTCCTCTCGTCCGGGGAAGCCTCCGGAGACATCTACGGGTCTCGGCTCCTCCGCGCCCTTTCCCGCCGGCGACCGGCGATGGATTTCTTCGGAATGGGCGGGCCGAGGCTCGGCGACGCGGGCCTCGAACGGATCGTGCCGTCGGAGGCCCTTTCCGTGGTCGGCATCTTCGAGGTTTTCGAGAAATTGCCCGCCGTACGTCGGGCCCTCTCGGCGCTCGAAACCGCGGCGCGCCGCCGCAGCCCCGCCGCCGCGGTGCTCATCGACTTTCCCGACTTTCATGCCCTGCTCGCCCGCCGTCTCGTCCGCCTCGGAATTCCCCTGATCTACTACGTCAGCCCTCAGGTGTGGGCGTGGCGGGCCGGCCGCGCGAAAACGATCGCCGCCCGCGCCCGGCGGATCATCACGCTCTTCCCGTTTGAGGCGCAGATCTACGCGCGGTATGGCGCGGATGCCGTCTGCGCCGGTCACCCTCTCGTGGATGACGTCCGCGAAGGCCTGAGCCAGCCGGCCCGGCCGGATCCGGCCCCGGGACAGCGGCGGCTCGTGCTGCTTCCCGGCAGCCGGCGCGGGGAGATCGAACGGCACTGGGAGCCGATGGTCGAAGCCGCGTCGCGCCTCGCCCGGAGATTCGACCTCGAGGTCGTGGCGATCCGGGCGCCGGGACTTCCCCCGGATCTCTTCGCGTCCGGCGCTTCGCGAGGGGTTCGCGTGGTGGAAAGCGGTCTGCACCGGCAGCTGGCCGGCGCGGACCTCGCTTTCGTGGCCTCGGGGACGGCGACCCTCGAGGCGGCGCTCTGCGGGACCCCGATGGTCGTCCTCTACCGGACGTCGGCGGCGAGCGCCGCGATCGGGAGGCTGCTGATCAAGGTGCCCTGGATCTCCCTGGTGAACATCGTCGGAGGCGAGGTCATCGTCCCGGAGCTGATCCAGCGGGAAGCCACCGCGGACCGGCTCGAGGAGGAGGGCGCGGCCATCCTCGAATCGCCGGATCGGGCGCGGCGAATGCGCGAAGGCCTGGCGGCGGTGTCGGCGAGGCTCGGCCCTCCCGGGGCCACCGAGCGGGCCGCGGACGCCATTCTCGAGGCCATCGAGCGCCGGCCCGGCGCCGGAGAGGCCGCCACGGGATTCGCCCGCGAAGGCGCGCGGTGAAACCGTTCCCCCGGCTTCTCCGCGCCTTCGCCCGGTACCGCGGCAGGGCGCTTCTGGCTCTCCTCGCCATGGTCGTGGTCTCGATCTCCACGGTCGCGATGCTGTTTCTCCTGGCCAAAGTGATCGACGACGCGCTCGGCGCCGGAGCCGCGGCGCGGCTTTCGGGGTTCGGCGGGGGAGGGGCGGCGCGCGCCACGCTGCTGCGCTGGCTCGACGCGTTCTACCTCTCGGCGCGCCGGTCCGCCGAAGGCCACGGGATCCCGGTGCGGTTCGCCGTGCCTCTCCTTCTCCTTCTCGCTCTGGTTTCGAAGAACGTCTTCTCGTACATCTCGGAGTTCGAGTTGAACGGCATCGGCGTCGCGATGGTCCGGGACCTCCGGCGGGATGCGTACGACAGGCTGCTTCGGCAGTCGACCCGCTTCTATTCCGAGAGCTCGACCGGAGACCTCATGAGCCGGATGCTGTCCGACGTCGAGCAGATCCAGACCGCGTTCGGACATCAGCTCACGGACCTCGTCCAGGGCGCGCTGACGCTCATCCTCCTGCTCCTCTACGTCTTCTCGATGAACGGCCGGCTCGCGCTGATCATCTTCCTCCTGGCTCCCGTCATCCTCCTTCCGATCGTCAGCAACACTCGCCGTCTCGGCAAGGCGGCGACCGCGGCCCGCGAGAGGATCGGGCATCTCGGCGCAATTCTCTCGGAGACCCTGCGCGGCCACCGCGTGATCAAGACCTATGCCATGGAGGACTTCGAGGCGCGCCGTTTCGAGGAGGCGAACAACGACTACTTCCGCGTGAACCGCCGGACGGTGCGGATCCAGGCCCGCAACGCGCCCTTCATGGAGATTTTGGCCGGGATCGGCCTTTCGGCGCTCTTCGTCTACGCCGCCTCCGAGATCCATGCCCATCGCATGGAAGTGGGGGAGCTGTTCTCGTTCCTAGCGGCGCTGATGATGATGTACAAGCCCGTGAAGGACGTCACGCGCATCAACATGGCCATCCAGCTCGCGCTCTCCTCGGCCCGGCGCGTCTTCGAGCTCGTCGACCGCGTGAGCGAGATCCAGGAGAAACCGGACGCGCCTCCTCTGCCGTCGTTTTCCGAGGCGATCCGCTACGAGAACGTGAGCTTTCGCTACGAGGACCAGCCGGTCCTGCTCGACGTCGACCTGACGATCCGGCGCGGCGAGACGGTGGCAATCGTCGGGCCTTCCGGCGCCGGAAAGACGAGCCTCGTGAATCTCCTCCCCAGGCTCTACGACCCGACCGCCGGACGAATCACCTTCGACGGTCGAGACATCCGGGACGGGACGCTCCGCTCTCTGCGCGAGCAGATCGGGCTCGTGACCCAGGACACGGTTCTCTTCGATGCGAGCGTCCGGAGCAACATCGCCTACGGCCAATCGTCGCCGCCGGAAGACAAACTCCGCGCCGCCGCGCACGCCGCGTACGCCGACGAGTTCATCGACCGGCTCCCGGAAGGGTACGACAGCTTCGTCGGAGAGAACGCGGGGCGGCTCTCGGGGGGTCAGAAGCAGCGCCTCGCGATCGCGCGGGCGATCTACAAGGACGCGCCGATCCTGATCCTCGACGAGGCCACCTCACAGCTGGACACCGAGTCGGAGGCGCTCGTCGCACGCGCCCTCATGAATCTCATGAAGGGCCGGACGACGCTCGTCATCGCCCATCGGCTCTCGACGGTTCGCCGCGCGGACCGCATCCTGGTGTTCGATCGGGCGCGGCTCGTCGAGTCCGGCACGCACCAGGAGCTTCTCGCGCGTCCCGGCGTGTACCATCGGCTCCACGCCATGCAGTACTTCACGGAGACGGACGCGGCCGAGACCGTCGCGAGCCCGGGATGATCCGCAGCATGACCGGTTTCGGCCGGGCGCAGGGCCCGGTCGGGGAGGGGGCCTCCGCCGAGATTTCCGCGCGAAGCGTGAATCACCGATTCCTGGATCTCACCGTGAAGCTGCGGGAGTCCGAAGCGGTCCTGGAGCCCGCCCTCCGGAAGGCCTTTTCCGCACGGGTGTCGCGAGGAAAGGTCGAGATCACTCTTCGTGTGCGCCGCGACGCGAAGAGTCGGAGCGAGGTCACGATTGACGAAGCTCTTCTCGGGGCGGCGGTCACCCGGATCCGGGCCGCCGCGGAAAAGCTCTCGATCGAAGGGCGCCTCGAGGTCCGCGACCTGCTGTCGATCCCGGGGGCCCTGTCGGTCGAGGATGCGGCCGGCGAGCTTTCCGCCGAGGAAATGGCGGCGATCGAAGCCGTCGCGGGGGAGGCCGCGGACGCTCTCGCCGCCATGCGCGAGGCCGAAGGCCGGACCGTGGCGGCGGACCTCGCGGCGCGCATCGCGAATCTCCAGGGGAAGTCCGGCGAGCTCTCGTCCCGGCGGCAGGAGGTTTCCGCGCGGCTCCTGTTGAGCCTGCGCGAGCGGCTCGCCGCCCTCGTCCCCGACCTTCCGTTCGACTCGACCCGCCTCGAGCAGGAGGCGGCCCTTTCGATCGACAAGACCGACATCGCGGAGGAGTTGTCCCGCCTGCAAGGACACCTCTCCGCGTTCCGCGAGCTTCTGGACGCGAACGGGCCCGTCGGCAAGAAGCTCGAGTTTTTATCGCAGGAGATTCTGCGGGAGTTGAACACGCTCGGTTCCAAGGCCCGCGACCTGCAGCTCGTCCGCGACGTGGTCGAGATGAAGTCGGAAACCGAAAAAATCCGAGAGCAGGTTCAGAACGTCGAATGAGCTCGCCGGCGCGGGGAGACCTGTTTATCGTGTCCTCCCCGTCGGGCGGCGGGAAGACGACGCTGATCCGGCGACTTCTGGAAGATCCGCCCGGCGAACCTCTTCACTTCTCCGTCTCACACACCACCCGCCCGATGCGCGCCGGCGAGACCAACGGCCGCGAGTACCACTTCATCTCCGTCGCGGAGTTTCAGGCGATGGCCGCCCGGGACGCCTTCCTCGAGCACAACGAGGTGCACGACAACATCTACGGAACTTCGAAGGAAGAGGTGCTACCGCGCCTGGACGCGGGCGAGGACGTGGTCCTGGACATCGACGTCCAGGGAGCGAGGGACGTGCGCCGCGTCTACAAGGAAGCGGTCATGGTCTTCATCGCCCCCTCTTCGCAGCCGGAGCTTCAGAAGCGGCTGCGACTGCGTGGGCTGGACGGCGAAGAGGTCATCCGGAAACGGCTGATCAACGCGTCCAAGGAGATCCAGGAAGCCATGGACTATCAGTACGTTATCGTGAATGATGACCTGGATCGGGCGACTCTTGAGTTACAATCCATCGTTCGGGCAAGGCGGCTGACACCGGCCCGTCAGGCGCAGCGCCTGGAACGCATACGGAAAGAATTCCGCTGACCGTTTGAGAGAGAGGATCTCCCCATGATTCAGAACATCCCCGAAGGTGTGGACAGCAAGTTCCGGCTGGTTCTCTTGATCGCGCGGCGTGCGGAGCAGCTGATGCGCGGCGCCCGGCCGAAGATCGAGACGGACCGTCCGACCAAGCCCACGCGGCTCGCGGCGGAGGAGTTCGAAGACAACCGCGTCCGCTGGGATTACGGCGCCGAGGGCGGCGTGCTCGAGGATGCGGACAACGAAAGCGCCTCGGCCGAGACGGAGTCGGTGGAGGAAGAAGCCGCCGTTTAAACGGCCGGCCGCTCCCGGCCGATTAAAAGCTCCTCAGCGAACATGCAGCCGTTCCGCGTCGTCCTCGGCGTTTCCGGCGGCATCGCGGCATACAAAGCGGCGGAGCTCTGTCGCGCCTTCATCCGCGAAGGGTTCGAGGTGCAGCCGGTTCTGACCCGCGGCGCCCGGGAGTTCGTATCTGCGCTGACCTTCGCGGCGCTGTCGGGCCGCGAGGTTCCCACCGAGGTCTGGGGAAATCGGCACCAGCCGGCGGTGCGGCACGTGGATCTCGCGGACAGGACGGACCTGCTGGTCGTCGCTCCCGCCACGGCGCATGCCCTGGCCCGGTTCGCAAACGGTCTGGCAGACGATTTTTTAACGACGTACTACCTCTCCCATCGCGGCCCGATCCTCCTCGCTCCCGCGATGGAATCCGCCATGTGGGCGAATGCCGCCGTGCGCGCCAACTGCGATGTGCTCGCCGCGCGAGGAGCCACGTTCGTCGGTCCGACGTCGGGATTCCTCGCTTCGGGGCACGACGGTATCGGCCGGATGGCGGAGCCCGAAGAGATCCTGACGGCCGCAATGGCGCTCCTCGGGCAGGCCCGCCGCCGGGACCTCGAGGGCCTCCGCATTCTCATCACGGCCGGCCCCACGCGCGAGCCCGTCGATCCGGTTCGCTTCCTTTCCAACCGGTCGAGCGGACGCATGGGTTATGCGCTGGCGGAAGCCGCTCGCGACCGCGGCGCCACCGTGACACTGCTGTCAGGACCGACCGCCCTCGTTCGTCCCCCCGGGGTCCGGTTCGTGGCGTTTGAGACGGCCGCTGATCTGCACGGACTCCTCGTGCACGAGTTTCCGGAGTGCGACGCCCTCGCCATGGCAGCGGCCGTCGCGGACTTCATCCCGGAACCGAGCGCCCACCGGATGCATCGCGGGGAGGGAGACGTGACCGTCAGGCTCGCCGCGGGCCGCGACGTGCTCGCGTCGCTGCGCCCCTTGAAGCGCGAGCAGGTCGTGATCGCCTTTGCCGCCGAGACGGAAGACCTCGAGAGGAGGGGCGCCGCCAAGCGGGAAGCCAAGGGAGCCGACCTCATCGTCATCAACGACGTGGGGCGCCCCGATATCGGTTTCGAGGCGCCGGACAACGAAGTCGTCATCCTCGCAAAAGGGGAGTCCTCGGTCACCGTTTCGCGGCGGCCGAAACGCGACGTGGCCGACGCCATCTGGGACGCCTGTCTCAGGGCGCGCCTGTCTGCGGGTGCCGTCCGGGAGCTGTCCCGGGCGCCCGAGTCGCGCAGGTGAGCTCGAGGCCTCCGCTCGGAGACGACCTCGCGTATTTCCGGGACCTCGGAGTGCGCGAGCTCTACTTCGATCCGGGCCCGCCCGTCGGCGCCGCCGCAGCCGGGACCCCGCCCGCCGGGGCCGCCGTCCCGGCGCTCCTTCCCGGCTCGATGACGGACATCTCCGCGCTCGAGGCGTTTCTCGCCGGCTGCCCGCGCTGCAAGCTGGCGAACACGCGCACGCACATCGTGTTCGGACAGGGCAGCCCCGAAGCCGAGCTGATGTTCGTCGGGGAAGCCCCGGGCCGGGACGAGGACGAGCAGGGGCTCGCCTTCGTGGGGCGCGCCGGCCAGCTTCTGACGAAAATCATCGAGGCCATGGGACGCACGCGCGAGGACGTCTACATTGCCAACGTGCTCAAGTGCCGTCCGCCCGGCAATCGCAACCCCGAGCGCGACGAAGTGGAGTCCTGCCGGCCCTTCCTGCACGAGCAGATCCGGCTCGTGTCCCCCCGCGTGATCGTCACGCTCGGCACCTTCGCGGCGCAGGCGCTGCTCGAGACCGATGTCGCGATTTCCCGGCTACGCGGCCAGTGGCAGACCGCCCGCGGTGTCCGCGTGATGCCAACGTTTCATCCCGCGTTCCTGCTGAGGTCGCCCGAGCGGAAGAAGGACGTCTGGGAGGACATGAAGCTCGTGCGCGACTACCTCGGAACCCCCTAGCCGTCATCGGCCGCGCGCGCTCGACGCGGGGCCGATGACACCCGAAGTCAGCCTCGACGGGACAGCTCCTTATCCGCCTCCGAGCCGCGCGAAAATAGGGAAGTGACTGGCCGCGCCCATAAAGAAGAGCATCGGGACGGAGAGCCACGTATTCGTGCGAGAGGCGAGGAAGGCCCGGCGCGCCCACAGAGGCATCTCGGCCGGCGCAGGCGCGCCTCCGTCGGCCGCGGCCTTCGTGGCGGCGATGATCTTTTTCTGAAGCGGCCAGATGATCATCCAGACGTTCATGAACATCACCGTTCCCAGGCCGCCGCCGATGCCGATCGCGATCGACCGATTGCTCCCGCCCTCGCGGATGAGAGAGGCGACGCCGAAAGCCGTTGCGGCCACGAGCACCGCGATGATCACCCCTAAGACCCGGCCATCCTTGAGCGGGCCGCCCGCCACGGACATCCGCAGGAGCGCGGCCTCGATCACCCATGCCACGATCCACCCGATTAAGACGACGCCGAGCGTGCGGCCGACGTTCGCCTCCGTGTGCAGGATCAGCATGTAATAAAGCAGTCCCGTCAACACCGTCCAGAACGCTCCCCATCGGAACCACCAGAGCGCCTTCGGCATGAGGTTGGGGACGACTTTCCCCTTCGTCGCCGCGTCGAGTTCCTTCATGAAATTGACGTTGACGAGGTTGAAGAAATAGAGAATCCCGATCCACGTGATGCCCGCGAGCAGGTGACCCCAGCGAAGAAGGAACGTGACGTTCGTCTGCCAGTCTGAAGGCCAGGTCATCGGGTTTCCCCTCCTTTGTCGAGTGGCCGCCTGGAAGCGGCCGAAAGAATCCGATCCGATCAGTCGAGTGGGCCGAGAAGCGCCGCGGGTGCCATCGCCTCCTCGAGCTCTTTTTCCGTCACGATCCGTTTCTCGATCAGCACCTCGCGCACCAGCACCCCCCTTGCGACCGCCTCCTTGAAGACTTCGGCCGCCTTCGCATAGCCGATCTTCGGCGTCAGGGCCGTGATCACCGACGGAGACTGTTCGAGATAGTGGCGGCACTTGTCCGCGTTCGCGGTGATCCCGTCGAGACACCGCTTGCGAAGAATCGGGAGGAAGTTGATCAAAAGTTGCGGGCCCCGCGTCAGGTTGTGGGCCAGAAGCGGCATCATCACGTTCAGCTCGAGCTGACCCCCACCGACCGCCAGCAGGTTCGCCGTGTCCATTCCGATGATCTGAAAACAGAGCATGTTGAGGCATTCCAGGAGCGACGGGTTCACCTTGCCGGGCATGATCGAGGAGCCGGGCTGCACGGGAGGCAGGCGGATCTCGTCGAGCCCCGTCGCGGGTCCGGATGCCAGAAGCCGAAGGTCGTTGGCGATGCGGCCGAGCTCGGCGGCGAGCGACCTCAACGCCGCCGAGTAATCCCCCGCGGCCGCCCGACTCTGCATCGCCTCTCGCGGATCCGCTGCGGGGACGTAGCGTTCGCCCGTCTGCCGCGCGAGCCCCGCGATCGCCTTCTCGCGAAAGCCAGCCGGTGTGTTCAATCCGGTCCCGGCCGCAGAACCGCCGAGGGCGAGCTCCAGCAGATTGTCCAGGGAACGATCGAGAGCCTGCCGCCGGTGCGCAAGCGCGGCTCCGTAAGCGCGAAACTCCTGGCCGAGCGTGACGGGGACAGCATCCATGAGATGGGTCCGGCCGGATTTGACGATCCCGGAAAATTCGACGCCCTTTCGCGCCAGAGAATCCGCCGCCAGACCGACCTCGGCGGCGAGCGGCCGTCCGACCGCCACGGCGGCCATGTGGAGGGCGGTCGGAAACGTGTCGTTCGTGGACTGACCCAGATTCACGTCGTCGTTGGGATTGACCGCCTCGCGATCTCCGCGGGAACCTCCCAGAATTTCGGCCGCTCGGCCCGCGAGCACCTCGTTCACGTTCATGTGAAACGACGTTCCGGCGCCGGCCTGGTACACGTCGACGACGAACTGGTCCGAGAGCCCTCCAGCGAGGACCTCGTCGCAGGCCGCGATGATCGCTCCCGCTTTTTCGGCCGCGAGCCTTCCGAATTCCAGGTTGGTTTCCGCGCATGCCTTCTTGATGCGGATGTAGGCGCGCACCATCTCCGGGTGGGCCCGCTCTCCCGAGATCGGATAGTTCTCGACGGCCCGCGAGGTCTGCGCGCCCCAGTAGGCGGCGTCAGGGATCTCCCGGATCCCGAGACTGTCTTTTTCCTGTCTCAGAATTCCTCCCGTTGCCCCGCGCCGGGCCGCGGCCGTGGGCGCTCAGCACGAGGGTGCAACATTAGCAGAAGCCGCGCGCTCGAAAGACGCTTCCCGCTCTTCGCGGAGCGGGCCGCGGGCGTGCTGCCGGCTCCCGGCATTGCCATACAATCTCGGCCTCGCGAGCCCATGCCCTTCGACCTCACCGAAATCCGACTTCGACGCTCACTCCGGCGGCGGTCCCGCGGCGCGCTGGCGATGTGCCTTCTCGCGCTCGGGAGCGCCTCGTGCCGACGCGCCGGCAGGGAGGGGGCGGAAGTCAGCGGAGCGTCGGCGGAAGCGTCGCCCGGCCGGCCTCAGGCGGCCGCGCGCGCGATGACCTCCGGCTACGTCTTCACGCCCCCGGAAACCGGGGCGCTCGACGATTTTTTGCGGCGAAACACCAACCTGCGCGTGGCGCGGGACGGAGACCGGCGCCCCGGACCCGATGGCGACGCCGAGCTCAAAAGCCTTTACGGTATTTACCATCCCTACTTTGTGCGGGGCGACGTCAACGATGACGGCGTCCTCGACATGGTGGTCGCGTTCGTGCGGCGGGATCCTGGACGCGGAGCCCCCTGGTTTTCGGTAGTCGTCTTCACGGGCAGGAGCATTCCCGGCGGGGCCGCCGAGTTTTCCTCCGGAATCTTCATCGAGCGCGATATCAGCCTCGCCCGCGGAGATCTGTCGGTCGATCGCGATTCGATCGTGATCACCCCGGACCTCGAGAGCGAAACGGTGCGGAGGTATCACTGGGACCCCGCATCGCACACCTTCGTGCTCGTGCCGGAATCCTCCGAGGACTCCGAATCTCCCTCCGTTTCCCAGACCGGAGGGCCCGCCGGCGCCCGCAGACCGGCGCAGCGCGGCTAGGAGCGTGCGGCAGCCCGACAAATCCGCGCCGCCGAGCCGCCGCGGCTGCGCGCGTTGACGGACGCGCCCGAGCTCCGGCCGATCGTCGCAGTCGCGCTCCCGCTGCCTCTGCGGCGCGAATTCTCATATTTGGTCGCCGCGGGCGCGGCACCCCCGGCGCCCGGCACCCGCGTCCGGGTCCCCTTCGGCGAGCGGGCTCTCACGGGGGTCGTCGTGTCGGCCGCGGGGCAAGCCGCGTCTGGAATGAGGGAAATTCTCGAGGTCCTCGACACGGATCCGGTCTGCCCCCCGGACCTTCTGGATCTGGCGCGCCGCACGGCGCAGCGGTTCTTCGCGTCGACGGGAGAAGTGCTCAAGAGCGCACTTCCGGCGCGGCTGCCGGCGCCGGGGGCGCTCCGATATCGCCTCACGGAGAAGGGAGCACTGGGCCGCCCTTCGGGCGTCGAGGCGTCCGTGCTCGAGGTCCTGGCCGCCGGAGGCCCCGTCCACGCGGCCGACCTGCCGAAGGGAACGGCGGAAGCCCTGCGGTCGCTCGAAGAACGCGGATGGGTGCGGGCCGTTTCCACCTTCCGCGACCGCCGGGCGCGAACAGAAACCGCGTACCTTCCGGCCGCGGGAACTCGGGACGCCGTGAGGCGAAGTGCCCGCGGCGAACGGGTCCTCGCCTGGCTTGCGGCGCTCGGACGTCCGGCGACCGCGGCCGAAGTCCGGCTGGCGACGGGAGCCGGCCCGGCGGTTCTCCGTACGCTGACGACTTCCGGACTCGTCCGTTCCTTCGAGCAGCCCGTACGAGAGGAGTCCCGGCCGGCACTCGCCGCCCGGGCCGCCTTCCGGCTCACCCTGGAACAGGACGCCGCGGTCTCGGCGCTGACTTCTGCCATCCGGGAGAAGCGCTACTTCCCCGCGCTGCTGCAGGGCGTGACGGGGAGCGGGAAGACGGAGGTCTACCTGCGCGCGATCGGGGAGGCGCTCGGCGCCGGCCGCGGCGCGATCTGGCTCGTTCCCGAAATCGCGCTCACGCCCGTCTTCGCGCGCGAGCTCACCCGGCAGTTCGGCGACCGCGCGGCCCTGCTGCACTCCGCGCTGTCCGAGCGCGATCGCGGACTCGCCTGGGACCGGGTGCGGCGGGGGGATGCGCGCGCCGTGATCGGCCCCCGGTCGGCGATCTTCGCTCCGGTCGCCGACCCGGGTGTCATCATCGTGGACGAGGAGCACGACTCGTCCTATAAGCAGCGCGAGTCTCCCCGTTACGACGCGAGGGAGGTCGCCGCGCTGCGGGCCCGGCGCGCCCGCGCCGCGCTCCTGTTCGGCACGGCGACCCCGTCTCTCGAGGCGTACCACGCATCCCGGCAGGGCCGCGTCGCCCGGCTCCTGTTGACGGAACGGGTCGAGGCGAAACCGCTGCCGGTCGTGTCCATCGTCGACCTCCGCCGAGAATTGCCGCGCCCGGACGAGAAGGGAATCCCCCTGTTCTCCCGGCCGCTGGTCGAACGCCTGCGGGAGACGTTCGATCGCGGCGAGCAGGCGATCCTTCTCCAGCCGCGGCGCGGCTACGCGCCTTTTCTCCTCTGCCGGGAATGCGGGCACGACTTCCGGTGCACGAACTGCAGCGTCGCGCGGACGGTCCATGACCGCGGCCAGCGCCTGGTCTGCCACTACTGCGGCGAGCGCCTCGCCCGGCCGCTCCGATGCCCCGAATGTTCCGGGGCGCTGCTCGAAGCCATCGGGTTCGGCACCGAGCGTGTGGGCGACCGCTTCGCGGAACTCTTCCCCGGTGTCCCGTACGCCGTGCTCGACCGGGACAGCTCGCGCCGGAGGGGAGCGGGCGCCGTCGTCGAAGACGTCCTCGCCGGTCGCGTGGCCTGTCTCATCGGAACCCAGATGGTGGCGAAAGGGCACGATTTCCCGAACGTCACCGCGGTCGGAGTGCTCTCGGCCGACACGATGTTGAATTTTCCCGACTTCCGTTCCGCGGAGAAAACTTTTCAACTCGTCGCTCAGGTGGCGGGGCGGGCGGGCCGCGGGGCCTCGCCGGGGACCGTGCACGTCCAGACGTTCCATCCCCAGCACCCGGCGATCCGCCGCGCCGCGGAACACGACGTGGACGGCTTCTGCGCCGACGAGCTCCTCTTCCGCCGGTCGTTTTTCTACCCGCCGTTCTGCGAGCTCGCCGCCATCCTGGTGTCCTCGCCCGATCGGGAGCGCGCGCAGCAGACGGCGGCTTCGATCGCCGGGGCCGCGGAGGGAGCTCCCGGTCTCCGTCTCTCGGGCCCCGCCCCGGCGCCTCTCGAGAGACTCCAGGGCAAGTGGCGTTTCCAGGTTCTGTTGCGCGCGCCCGACAGGCGCACGATCCTCGCGATCCTCGAGTCCTGCATCCCGGAGAGGCCGCCCTCGGGAGTCCAGATCGCGGCGGACGTCGACCCTCAAGACCTCATGTAAGCCGTCGCCTTCGCTCACTGCGGGACCTGCGTTCGCCTGCGGGCCACCATCGAGGTTGGAGCGCAGCTCTGCCCCCTCGCCCCGCGCTCGGGGAGAGGGTTGGGGTGAGGG
>JBDUBI010000155.1:0-5689 GCA_040004225.1 Acidobacteriota bacterium | reverse complement strand
GAAGCGAGCCCCGTTCCGAGAAGCACGCCGTCGCCGCCGTCCCCCGAGAGGTAGGAGCCGACGGTGACGAGCTCGCGGGCCCCGGTCGCGGCCGCTTCCGGCTCCGGATCGACGCCGACGCCCAGAAACGGGATCGACTTGGTCCCGTTCGTCGCAAGCCCGACGAAGTCGATGCGCGGCAGAACGGACGAGACCGCGGAATCCTTCCCGACGATCGCCCGGGCGCGCGCTGCTTCGGGGATCCCGAATTCGAGAGTGGTCTCCTCGCTCGTCGAGGCCGCGCGGCGATCGACCGCCTGCAGCTGGCCCACGCTCCGAATGGTCCCTTCCCGCAGGCCCTCGAAGGACTGCGCGATGAACCCTCCCGCGAGCGCAAACGCCGCGAATCCGAACGCCACGACCACGCCCATCAACGCGGTGCGCCGGCGCTGCCGGACGAGGTTGCGCCAGGCGAGCGCGACCGCGCTCATGACGGGCCCCCCCCGGAGACGATGTCGGATTCGATGCGTCCGTCATGCAGCGAGACGACGCGGCGGGCGCGCGCGACGACACGCGGATCGTGCGTCGCGAACAGAAAAGCGACCCGATGTGAATCGCACAGACCTCGCATCAGGTCCAGGATGTCCTCCGCCGTCTTCGAGTCGAGGTTCGCCGTGGGTTCGTCCGCAAAAACGACGGCGGGGCGATTGGCGAGCGACCTGGCGATGGCGATGCGCTGTCTCTGCCCTCCTGAAAGAAGGTCGGGACGGACGGAGGACTTCTCTTCGAGGCCGACGGCCGAGAGGAGCTCCTCGGCGCGGCTTCTTCGCTCGCCCGCCGGCATCCCGGCCAGGGCCATCGGGTAGGCGACGTTCTCCTGGGCGGACAGAACCGGGATCAGGTTGAACGTCTGGAAGACGAAACCGAACCGGTCGCGCCTCAGGTCGGCGCGGTCATTTTCGGAGAGGTCCTCGGCCGCCAACCCTGCTATGGAAAGGCTCCCGCCGTCTGGCCGGTCCAGGAGGCCGAGGATGTTCAGGAGCGTGGTCTTTCCGGAGCCGCTCGGCCCCTGGAGCGCCACGAATTCGGCTTCGCCGATGATCAGCGAGACGTCCTGCACCGCGGGCACCCCGCCCTCCCCCATTTTGTACGTCCGGGAGATGCGGCGGGCGTCGAGAAGGGGCACAGAGGCGTTCGAAGGGCCGGACGGATTGGCCATGGAGGCGCATCTTACGGCCTCCCGGCGCTCCCTCTGGCACGCCGATTGCCCTGCAGGGGCATCCGGAGGAATGCTTGTCCAGTAAACGTCAGCCTGAGCCCGAACACGCCTCGAAGACGCCTCGCAAGGCGCGAAAGCGGGACCGCGCGCTCGCCGGTTTAAAGAGGGCGGGCCTTTTTTCCCGCAAGACGCTCGTCCGGGTCGGCGCCGGCGTCCTGTTCCTCATCGTGCTCCTGATCGTCGCGTCCTTCTTCGTGGACGAGCCCCTCCGAAAGAAGATGGAGCGGCGGATGAATGAGAGCCTCAAGGGGTACTCCGTCCAGATCCCCAGGCTCCATTTCTCTCTTTTCGGCGGATCGATCGCGCTCCGCGGCCTGACAATCAGACAGCAGGCGAACCCGGAGCCCCCGGTCTTAGTCGTTCCCCTGGTCAAGGCGAGCGTGCAGTGGCGTGAAATTTTCACGTTTCATCTGGTCGCCGATTTCCTGATGGACAGGCCGCAGCTGCACATCAATCTCCCTCAGCTTCAGACCGAAAATCGGGATCCCGTGCCGATAAAGGACAAGGGGTGGCAGAGTGCCCTGCAGCAGATTTATCCGCTCAAGATCAACCTTTTCCGGGTCAACGAAGGAGACGTGGTTTATATCGACCGGGACCCGAAGCACCCGCTCCATATTTCGCATCTGACGATCCGTGCCAGCAACATCCGGAACATCCATTCGAGAGAACACGTCTACCCCTCGCCCGTGTTCGCCGAAGCCGTGGTGTTCGAGTCGGGGCACGCGGTCTTGGACGGCCACGCCGATTTTCTGGCAGAGCCGTTCCCCGGAGTCCACACGAACTACCAGCTCGACAAGGTCCCTCTGGACGCGGTGGCCCCGATGATCGCGCGGGTCAATTTCCAGGTCCGGGGTGGAACCCTCGCGAGCCATGGGGAGCTCGAGTACGCCCCGAAGGCGAAGAACGTCCGGGTGGCCGATCTCACGTTTCGCGGCATGCATCTCGACTACATCCACACGCCGGCAACGGCGGGCGCGGAAACCGTGCGGAAAGACAAGGTCGCCAGCGCCGCGAAGAAGGCGTCGAACCGGTCGGACCTGACTTTAAAGCTCGAGAAGTTTGAGATCGTCAACAGCAATCTGGGTCTGGTGAACAAGGCGAAGGACCCCCCTTATCGCGCCTTCCTCTCGGACGCCAACGTGACAGTCACAAATCTGTCCAACCAGTTCGTTCAAGGCCCCGCGGTCGCGCACCTCTCCGGCAAGTTCATGGCGAGCGGACCGACGAAAGCCTCCGCGACCTTCCGGACCGAGAAGAACGGACCGGACTTCGACCTCAATGTCGCCATCGAAGGCACTCAGATGACCAGGATGAACGACATCCTCCGCGCCTATGGAAAATTCGACGTCGTGGCCGGCGTGTTCTCCTTCTACACGGAGCTGCGGGTCAAGAACGGGCAGATCACCGGATACATCAAGCCCCTCTTCAAGGAAATGCAGGTCTACGACAAGCGCCAGGACAAGGACAAGAGCCTCTTCAAAAAACTCTACGAGCGTCTGGTCGGCGGCGTGGCCAAACTTCTGGAGAACCGCCGCGACGAGGTGGCCACCAAAGCCACTCTGTCAGGCCCGGTCGGAAATCCGAAATCGACCACCTGGGAAGTCCTCGTACGACTGTTTCAGAACGCCTTCATTCGCGCGATCCTGCCGGGATTCGACGAGGAGCTTTTCCACTTCGGCAAGGGACGGAAAAGGGGGACGGAACCGAAACCGGACGCCAGACCGGCGGCGGCGAAGCCCGCGAAGGCGGCCTGAAGAGCCGGCTGACCCGGCGCGACCTCGCCCCCCTTCGCATTTTCCGGTGTCATCCCGAATCTCCTGTGGGGCCGCGGTCGTTTTTCGCGGGCAGACCGGGCCCCCGGCAACAGACCGGGCCCGATCGCGGCGTTCGCCTCGCGGCACGTCGAGACGCCGGAGCAGACCGCTCGGACCTTCCGATCTTCAATACCAGCACCGTGGGCGCAGCCTCTGAGGTCGGATTCGCGGGAGGCGACGAGAGGGAAGAAACTAGGCCTCTTCCTCTTCTTCCTCGCCGTCGCTCAAGAGGTCCTCTTCGTCGTCGTCCCCGTTCTCTTCATCATCGTCCTCGTCTTCGGCCTGATCGTCCAAGTCGTCTTCGATCTCGGCGTCCTCCGACCCGGAATTGGAATTTTCGTTGGCAGGGCGGGCGGCGTTCTCTTCGTCCCCGGTGTTCGGCACGCCCCGGAGAGCGAAGCCTTCCTCCGCCGCCGGAAGTGCGGAGAGCCCCGGCTCGAAGCCTTCCGCGGCCATTTCGCGCGGGGTCCGATCGTTCAGTCCGTCGTTCATGAATGCTCCCGAAGGAAACGAGGGGGCAAAAGCGCCCGTGCCCAAATCGTGCAAGAGCTGTTCCGAGAGAACGTCGGACATGCAGAAGAGCGCCCGAACCGCGGGAACCGGGCGGCTGCCGAGGTTGTCGGCAGCCTGCCGTCAGCAAAGTCAGTGCGTCCCACAGGCCGGAGACCCGCGAGAACAGCGCGCTTCGCGTCCGGCGCCGGAGCTTTCTCGAGCGCGACCGATCGCGGGTGCCGGTACGACCCTTGCACCAGCGGCAGCGCTCGGGCGATAGGCCCTCGCGCACACCCCGACAGGAGCGAGCCAGTGAAACCAGCGGCCATCATCTCGTATGGGAAAGCAATAACGGCATCCCGGAGCGGGACGATCAGACAGGGATCGCGATTTGCCGAGGGTCTCGCCGCCGGCGCCGGCCTGATCCTTCTGCTCGTGGCGGTGTTCCTTTTCCCCCGCGGACGGCGGAGCCTGACGGCCGTTCTTCGCAGGATGGAAGACGCCTCGCGGGCCGGAAGATCGCCGTGGACCGGCGACCCGCCTTCAAACTATCTCGACCTGTATCGCGCGGCGGGGCTCTGACCGGCCAGGACGACGAGTCCGCTTCCTGAGTCGGAGCTCTCGAATCGCGTCTCTCCCGCCCGGCTGACGACTCCGGCCGCCGCGGCGGCCCGGGGGACAGAGAAACCCGTCACCCCCGCATAGGCATCCTTGTTGCTGCCGCCCGGGGCAGGGAGGAAAACCATGAAATGCGAACACCAGGGTTGCCGCTGTGAAGAGACGCGCGTCGAGCGCGGAAATAAGAAGTTCTGCAGCGACCGATGCGCCGAGATGGAGATGTCCGGCACGCCCGAGCCGATGTGCGTCTGCGGTCACCCGGACTGCGCGGCGGCCTGACGGACGGTCGATTACACCGCCCTGGCGCGGCTCTCCTCGGGCCGAATCGAGGTCCCGCCCCCGTTCGGCGACGCATCCCCCGATCGCGTGAGCGGCGCCACGTGGTGTCTCCGAACCAGAAACGCATCACGCGGGATCCTCGTGTGATCGCGGCGGCGCTCGGCTTTCTCGCCGGATTGCCTCGGGCCGTCGGGAAATCCGGATCCGCGCGCGCGTGATGCGAGCCGTCCCTGCGGCGAGAGACGAATCGCATGGTACGGAAGTTGCTGCTCGGCGCGCGAGTCCAGGTTAACCCGGAGGCCCGATGTCGCTTGCTGTTCGCTCCCGCGCCGCAGGTTCCGTTCGCGACCGTGTCGCGCCGCGATCCGTCCCGCGAGGAGGCGCGCTTCTCTCTCCGGAATCGGCTTCCGATCTCGATCGCGAGATTGAACGGCGCGTGTTCCTGAAAGCTCCCGGACGCGCCGTCCCCCCTTTTTCGACGGAGGACTGGACCGCCGCGGCTCTGGCCCAACAGGTCTCCCGCCAGACGGGCTGGGCCTGCGAGGTGAGCGAGCACGACGGCACGTGGAGCGCGATCTGGTTCGAAACTCCGCGGCCCTCTTCGGACCTGGCGCCGCAGAAAATCCTGTCGAGGATCACGGCTTCGGCTCCGACCCGGGCGCTCGCGATCTGCCGCGCGCTGATCAAAGCGACGCGTTGTCCGGCATGGCCTCGCGTTTTCGGGGATGCCCCGGGGGAAGAACTCGTCGCGGGAGGGTCTCTCGGGGCTTCGCGGACCTGACCGGTCCCAGTAACCCGATTCACCCGGGGAGCGCCCGAATCGGCACCGGCCCGAAATTTGCTTTTCAGCCCCAGTCGCTTTCGCTTCGTCGTTCTCCAGAGGATACTGATCTCGACGCGTGAAACCGCCCAGAGGAAGAACCGTGCTCAACATCGAAAAGAAGTCCTCCCGAAAAATCGTCATCCTGGGCGCCGGGCCCACAGGGCTCGGGGCCGCTTACCGGCTGAAAGAGCTCGGCCACGAAGCCTTCGTGGTGCTCGAGGCGCGGGGAAGCGCCGGAGGGCTCGCCTCGAGCGAGACGAGCGCCAACGGCTTCATCTACGACATCGGGGGACACGTTCTCTTCTCCCACTTCCGTTATTTCGACGAGCTCTTCGACCGGATGCTGGGCGACGAATACCAGGAGCTCCAGCGGGAGGCCTGGGTCTGGATGATGGACCGGTTCCT
>JBDUBI010000243.1:0-19178 GCA_040004225.1 Acidobacteriota bacterium | reverse complement strand
CGAAGAAGAGGCGCGCCGTCTGACGCGGTCGCTGCGCGATCGGCGGGAGGCCGTGCGGCGGTCTCTTTCCGCCCGGCCGCGTCCCCGCGCCGTCCTCCTCGTGTGGCCGGACCCCCCGTCCGCCGCCGGCGGTGGCACCTTCTTGGACGACGTGCTGAGGGAGGCGGGCGCCGAGAACCTGCTCGCCGGCCGTCCGGGATGGCCCGTGGTTTCCTCCGAATGGCTCGCAACCGCCCCGATCGAAGTGGCCGTCGTCCCGGACTCGCCGGGGAACCGCCTCGTGTTCGACCGGGCGTTTTCCACCGGCCCTCTCTCGCGCGGCTCGATTCGAACCGCGCGGTTGATTCGCCTGGACGAGTCCGAGCTGACGCGGCCCGGCCCGCGCGTCTTCGACGTTCTCGAGCAGCTCGCGCGGGGACTTTCCCGTTGAAGGCCCGAGGCCCCGCCCTGTGGCTCACCGCCGGAGCGGTTCTTGCCGGCTGTCTCATCCTGGGCGTGTCGGTGGGGGGAGTGCGTCTCTCGCCGGCGGCCGTCTGGTCCGGAGCGGGGGCGGAGGGCGAGACGGCGCGCCTCGTCGCCTCGATCCGGATTCCGCGCGTCGCCCTGGCGGCGCTCGTCGGCGCCTGCCTCGCCCTGGCCGGTGCCGCGCTCCAGGCGCTGCTCAAGAACCCCCTCGCTGACCCCTTTCTCCTCGGCACTTCGGGAGGAGCGGCGACCGGCGCGGCGATCGCGAGCCTTCTCGGCGTCTCGCCCCTCCTTTCGCCCGGAGCGGCGTTTGCCGGCGCGGTGGTCTCCTCCGTCGGGGTGGCGGCCCTGGCCCGGCGTGGCGGGCGTCTCGACCTGCAGCGGCTTCTCCTCGGAGGACTCATCGCGAATGCCTTCTTTTCCGCGATCCTGCTGGGCGTCTTCTCCCTCGCGTCCTCCGAGACCGCGAGGACCATGTTGTTCTGGATGATGGGAAGCCTCGCCGACGCGTCGCCGCGCAAGACCCTCGCGCTCCTGCCGTACGCCGCGGTCGGGGCCGCCGCGTTGCTCGGCTCGGCGTCCCGCCTGAATCTGTTCTCGGTCGGTGAGGAGAACGCGGCGGCGCTCGGCGTTGATACCGAACGTTCGAAGGCCGTCGTGTTTCTCGCCTCGTCGCTCCTGACGGGCGCCGCCGTCGCGTTCGCTGGCGTCATCGGGTTCGTCGGGCTGCTGGTCCCGCACGCCGCGCGCGCGGTCGCCGGCAACGACCAGCGGACACTGCTCCCGCTCTCGGCGCTTTCGGGTGCCGCGCTCCTCGTCGCGGCGGACGCCATCTCGCGCGCAGTGGCGGCGCCGTCCGAGCTTCCGATCGGCGCCGTCACGGCCGCCATCGGAGCACCCGTGTTCGTGTATCTCCTCCTGCGAACGCCGTGACGGCTCTCGCGGACCGGGCGCCATCGATCCGTCTCGAGGTCCGCGGCCTGGCCGCCGCCTACGGGCCGAACCCGGCGCTTCGCGGGCTGGACGCCCGGATTTTCGCCGGGGAGATCGTCGCGATTCTGGGCGAGAACGGATCCGGAAAGTCGACGTTGCTCAAGGTGATTGCACGCATCCTCCCGCCGGCCTCCGGCGAGGTGCTGCTGGATGGCCGCCCGCTTTCCGCGATCGCGCGCCGCGAGACCGCCCGCCGCATCGCGTACGTGGCTCAGAGCGGGGACCTCGTATTTCCGATTCGCAGCCTCGACCTGGTCCTGCAGGGCCGCGCTCCGCACGGCCGGGGCTTTTCGGCCGACTCCGCCGAGGACCGGGAGAGGGCACTCGCCGCCATGCGCGCCTGCGACGTGGCTGGGCTCGCGGACCGCGATGCGTCGGCTCTTTCCGGCGGGGAGCGGCGGCGCGTGTTTCTCGCCCGGGCGCTGGCGCAGGAGGCCGAGGTCTGGCTGCTGGACGAGCCGACGTCGGGCCTGGATCCCCGCCACCGGATCGATTTCTTAGACGTGCTGGTGCGCGAGCACCGCGCCCGCGCAACGACAATCCTGCTCGTCACGCACGAGGTCGACCTCGCCCTGTCCGTGGCCGACCGGGTCCTTCTCCTCCGGGAGGGCCGGGCCCTCGCGTCGGGCACTCCCGAAGAGGCTTTGACACCGGCGGCCCTCCGCGACGTCTTCGGCGTCGACGCCCGGGTGGACCGGGACGCGAGCGGCCGGCGGCGCGTCGTCTGGCTGGGCAGGGCCGCCTCCGGGGACGGGCCCTCCGCGGGGTAGGATCGGCCTTCTCCCATGTGGTTCAAGAAGGAAAAGCCGCCCAAGGAGCCTCGCGACGGCCGTCCGAGCAAGGTCCCCGAGGGACTCTGGGTCAAGTGCGACAGCTGCCGCGAGATCCTCTACAACAAGGAGCTCGCCCGCAACTTCAAGATCTGTCCCAAATGCGGGTTCCACTTCCGTCTCTCGGCGCCGGAGCGGCTGCGGATGCTGTTCGACGGCGAGCAGTATGTCGAGCTCGAGGGGAACCTTCGATCCCAGGACCCGTTGAAATTCCGGGACACGAAGCGGTACCGCGACCGCCTCAAGCAGTACGAGGAGACGGTCGGCACGTCGGACGCGATCGTGATCGGGTCCGGAACCATGGGCGGCATACCGGTCATCATCGGCGCGATGGAGTTTTTCTTCCTGGGCGGATCCATGGGGTCGGTCGTCGGAGAAAAGGTCACGCGCGCCGCGGAGCGCGCTCTGTCGGAGCGCAGACCGCTCCTGATCGTCTCCACCTCCGGCGGCGCGCGGATGCAGGAGGGAATTCTCTCCCTCATGCAGATGGCGAAGATCGCGGGGGCGCTCGCGCGGCTCGCGGACGCCGGCATCCCCTACATCTCGATCATGTCCGACCCGACGACCGGAGGGGTCACCGCCTCGTACGCCATGCTCGGAGATCTGAACGTGGCGGAGCCGAACGCTCTCATCGGGTTCGCCGGTCCGAGGGTGATCGAACAGACGATCCGGCAGACGCTTCCGGAAGGATTCCAGCGTTCCGAGTTTCTCCTGGAGCACGGGATGCTGGATTTCCTGGTCGACCGTTCGGAGATGAAAGACACCCTCGTGAGATGCCTGAATCTCCTGTGGGACGGAAGAGAGTCGGAAGGGAGCGGGATCCCGGCGTAGCGGGCGGGAGGCGCGCGACGCTCCCGGCGTTTGCGGCGCAGGCCACCGGCTTTCCCGCTTCTCGCCCTCCGCGCCGATCGCATGGCGTTTTCCTCCCTCTCGCGTCTCGCGTCCCTTGGCCTCCGCGGGATGCGGCTCGGGCTCGAAGCCATCGACGCGGCCTGCGGCCGGCTCGGACATCCGGAGCGGGGATTTCCCTCCGTGCTCGTCGGGGGAACGAACGGGAAAGGCTCGACCGCCGCCACGCTTTCTTCCATCGCGGTGGAAGCCGGACGGAGGCCCGGCCTCTACACGTCGCCGCATCTCGTATCGGTCACCGAGCGCATCCGCATCGGCCCGGAGGACGTCGCGGACGAGGCGCTGGACGAGGCGCTCGGGCGTGTTTTCGCGGCCGTGGATGCGGCACCGGCGATCCCGTTTACGTACTTCGAAGCGGTGACGGCGGCCGCCTTTCTCCTTTTCCGAGAGGCGAGAGTCGACGTCGGGATTCTCGAAGTCGGCCTCGGCGGCCGCTTCGACGCCACGAACGTAGCGCCGGCGGGGTTGTCCGTGGTCACGTCGATCTCCCTGGACCACATGGCCGAGCTCGGAGGGACGCTGCCGTTGATCGCGCGGGAAAAGGCGGGCATCTTCCGGGCCGGCCGCCCGGCGCTGGCCCGCGCCGAGGATGCCGCCGCCCTGGGCGTTCTTCGGGAAGCGTCGGCCGCAGCCGGATCCCTCTTTCACGACGCGGCCTCGGAGCTCGCCTTGGACGTGCGCTCGGTTTCGACCGCCGGCACCCGCTTCGACCTCGAGACGCCGGAGCGTCGCCTCCGTCTGAGCACGCCGCTGCCCGGATCGCACCAGGCGTGGAACGCGGCGCTCGCGGTGCGCGCCGTGGAGCTTTTTCCGGAAGGGTTCGGGCCCTTCGAATCGGAGATGCTGGCGCGCGGCGTCGAAAACGTGCGGTGGCCCGGGCGGCTCGAGCTCCTGCCGGGACCCGGCGGGCGGCCCGTCCTCCTCGACGGTTGTCACAACCCCGAGGGCGCCCGCTCGCTGGCCGCGTTCCTGCGCGATGCCGGGCTCTCGGGCGCCTGTCCTCTCGTCTTCGGCGGCATGGCGGACAAAGACCTGGAGGGGATCGCGCGCGAGCTTTTTCCATGTGTTTCCGAGGTGGTCCTCGTTCGAGCGGCGCCCCCTCGCGGAGCGTCTCCGGAGGAGCTTCTCTTTCGCGTCGGCTCCCTGGCGCTTCGCGCGCGGACCGCGGCGGATGCCGGCGCCGGGATCGCGGCGCTCTCCGGAGGCGCCGCGGACTCCGCCCCTATAATCGTGGCCGGTTCCCTCTACCTCGTCGGAGAGGCCCGGGCCCACCTTCTCTCAGACGGCAGGGGCGGCGCGGATCCGGCCGGGCGGGGAGAAAGACGCCGTTGACGACGACCACCGCCCCGTTCACGAAGGAAGCGTTCGAGCGGCTCGAGGAGGAGCGCCTGCCGGTCTATGCGTCGCGCAGCGGTCGCGCCGAGAGGCCTCGCGGGCCCGCCGCCGCCATGCCCGGCGATCACCGGACCGAGTACGCTCGCGACCGAGACCGTATCGTCCATTCCCGCGCGTTCCGCCGCCTGAAGCACAAGACGCAGGTCTTCATCCCTTACGAGGGCGATCACTTCCGCACCCGCCTGACGCACACCATCGAGGTCTCGCAGATCGCCCGGAGCGCCGCGCGGTCGCTCGGCTTGAACGAGGACCTGACCGAAGCGATCTCCCTCGGCCACGACCTCGGGCACACGCCCTTCGGGCATTCGGGCGAGCGAATCCTGGACCGTCTTCTGCGCGAGAGCCATCCCCGGGCGGGAGGCTTCAAGCACAACTACCAGGGCGTGCGCGTGGTCGACCGGCTCGAGAAGCGATACGACGAGCCGGGGCTGAACCTCACCCACGATGTCCGCGAGGGGATCCTGAAACACACGGCCTGGAAGGTCGATTTCCCGTTCCCGCTCGAATTTCGCGAGGGCCTGCGATTTGCTTCCGGAGGAACGCTCGAAGCGCAGCTCGTCAACTGGAGCGACGAGATCGCCCAGCAGACGCACGACCTCGAGGACGGGCTTCCCCTTGCCGAAGACGATCAGATCGAGGCGCTCGAGATTTCCCGCGCCGTGCGGGGGCAGCGGCCTCGCGCGGAGGACGCCGCCGCCAGCCGCGCGGGCCTCATCCGCGGGATGATCGCGATCCTGACATCCGACCTGGTGGAGGCCTCCCGCGAGCGGATCGAGCGGTGGACGGAGGCGGAGGCGATCGCGACGCCGGAAGACTTTCTGGCGCGCCGCGAGCGCCTCCCGGGGGATCTCGTCTCCTTCAGCGACAAAGGCCGCAGGCTCTACCGGGAACTGAAGGACTTCGTCTACCGCCACGTGATCCACTCCTTCCCCGTCTCGCGCCACGACGGCCACGCGCGGCGCGTCGTCGCGGGCGTCTTTCTCGCTTACCGCGACAACCCGAGGCTGCTCCCGGATTCCGTGCTTTTCTCTCTTCGAGAGGAGATCGGGGTCCGTTTCCTGCGCGAGGTCTCGCTGAGGGACGTGGACGCGGAGATCGAGGAGCGCTATCGGCCCCGGCCCGAGTTCTTCCGGGCGCTCGCGGACCACATTGCCGGGATGACCGACAGCTACTGCAACGCCGAGTACAAAGAGCTCGCGACGGGCTCCTGACCGAGCCCGTTTTCGAAAGGCCGACCATGAGCAAGACGATGTCTCCCTCGACGGCGTTTTTGACGCGCGATCTCGCGGAGGCGGATCCCGAGGTCGCTCGCTGGATCGGGGAAGAGGAGCGGCGCCAGAACGAGGGAATCGAGTTGATCGCCTCGGAGAACTGGGTGTCCCGCGCGGTCCGGGAGGCGCAGGGCTCCGTGCTGACCAACAAGTACGCGGAGGGGTATCCCGGCCGGCGCTATTACGGCGGATGCGAGTTCGTCGACCGCATCGAGACGCTCGCGATCGACCGCGCGAAGGCACTCTTCCAGGCGGAGCACGCGAACGTGCAGCCGCACTCGGGATCGCAGGCGAACATGGCCGTGTATCTGACGGCGTTGAAACATGGCGACACGATCCTCGGGATGGACCTGTCGCACGGCGGGCACCTCACGCACGGGCATCCCCTGTCCTTCTCGGGCCGCGAGTACAAAGTCGTGGCGTACGGCGTCCGGCGGGAAGATGAGCTCATCGACTACGAGGCGCTGGCGGCTCTCGCGCGCGAGCATCGGCCCCGAATGATCATTGCGGGCGCCTCCGCCTACGCCCGCGAGATCGACTTTCGGCGGTTCGGTGAAATTGCCGACGAGGTCGGCGCGGACCTCATGGTGGACATCGCGCACATCGCCGGACTGGTGCTCGCCGGATTGCATCCGTCCCCCGTGCCACACGCCGCGTTCGTGACGAGCACGACCCACAAGACGCTCCGCGGTCCCCGGGGCGGCCTGATCCTCTGCCGCGCCGCGCGCGCGAAAGACCTCGACCGGAACGTGTTCCCCGGCGTGCAGGGGGGTCCGCTCGAGCACGTGATCGCCGCGAAGGCCGTCGCGTTCTCCGAGGCGGCGGCTCCCGATTTCGCGGAGTACCAGCGCGCGATCGTCGAAAACGCGAGGGCGCTGGCCGGCGCGATCTCCCGCCGCGGCTTCCGGCTCGTTTCCGGCGGCACCGACAACCACCTCGTGCTCGTCGACGTCGGCTCCCGCGGTCTCTCCGGAAAAGAGGCCGAGAAGGTGCTCGAGAAGGTGAAGTTGACCGTCAACAAAAACACGATCCCGTTCGACACGCGTCCCCCGGCGGTCGCCTCGGGAATCCGGATCGGAACCCCGGCGGTGACGACGCGCGGGATGGGAACGTCGGAGATGGAGATCATCGGAGAGTCGATCGCGCGCATCCTGGAGGCGCCCGCGGACGAGGCGGTCGCCGCATCCGTCCGCGCCGCGGTCTCGGACCTCTGCGCCGCTTTCCCCTTGCGATAGAGGCGCAGGCTCCATTCCGATCCATCCGCGCGTCCCGGGCCATCCGCGCCGGGTTCTCGCCGCGGTCGGGGCCGCGTGCCTGGCGGCGCGGCTTCTGGCGCGGGCGGTCCCGCCCGGTTTCGCCGACCAGGCGCGGTCGCTCGCCGCCGCGGCGAAGCTCGGCCCGGCGGCGCGGCGGGTGGCCACCGCCCCCCGGCGCTTCAACCGGGACTATTTCGTGTTCTTAGAGTCCGCGCGGCGCGCCCTGCCGCCGGGCGTGAGAGGTGTGGTGCTGTACCTCCCCGGCGCGGACGAATCCGCTTTCTACCTGGCCGTGTACGAATTCGCGCCGCTCCCGGTCCGGTGGAATCCGGCCCGGCCCGATCCGGGATGGATCGCTGCGATCTACGGACCCGAGCGTCCCGCGGGGGGAACGGTCGTCCGCGAGCTCCCGGGCGGCGTCCTTCTTCTTCCGCCCGCGCCTCTCTCGGGAGAACCGCCCCGTTGAGCCCGCTGGCGGTCTCGTTCGCCGCGACGGGCGCGCTCCTGCTCGTGGCCGGGGCCTTCGGCACTCTCGCCGCCCGGGCCCTGCATCCGGGCGCGGACCGCGGTCCCGAGCGGACGGGCTGGGGCATTTGCCTGGGGCTCTCCGCGGTCGGACTGTCGGCGCTGATCGCGTCGCTCGGGGGGCCGGAGCCCCGGCTGGGATTCGCGATGCTCGCCGTGGCGCTCCTGTCGATCGGCTGGTTTTCGGCTCGTCAAGAAGCGGCCGGGCCCCCGGTGGTCTCATCCGGGCAACCCCTCCGGCCGGCCCACATCCTCCTTCAAGTCTCGATCCTCGCCGGCGTGCTTTTCTATACGGCCCGAGCGCTCATCCGTCCGATGGGCTCGATCGATTTCCTGGCGATCTGGGGGCTGAAGGGAAGATCGATTTTCTCGGCCGGGGCAATCCCCGCGTGGCTCTCGAGCTCGGAGCTCGCCGGTTTCTCCCATCCCGAATACCCCCTGGGTCTGCCTCTGCTCTACGCGGGGATCGCAGGCGTCGTCGGCACGTGGGACGACCACGCGATGGCGCTCCTCTTTCCGGTGTTTCAGATCGCAACGCTCCTGGTGCTCTACGGCTGGCTCCGAAGGCGCGGCACGGAACGCGGCGTCGCCCTGACGGCGACGACGCTTTTGGCCCTCTTCGAGCCCCTCTACTCGGGGTTTCTGACGGGCATGGCGGATGTCCCGCTGTCGCTGGCGATGCTTCTGCTCGGCACCGCCCTGTCGGACGCGATCGACGGGACCGACCGCCGCGCGCTCTTCCGGCTGGCGGTGGCGTCTCTCCTGGCGAGCTCCCTCAAGAACGAGGGACTCTTTCTGTCGGCGGTGGCCGCGGCGGTGGCGATTCTGAGCGGCGGAAACACGGACCGCACACGGCGTTTTCGGGTCGCCCTTGCGGCCGCGATCCCCGCGATCGCGCTGACGGCGCTCGTGCGCGCGGTGCGCGGCGCCGCGCCGCTGCGCGATTTCGACTTCGGCCTGATCTCGCCCTCCCGTTTCGGCGAGCTCCTCGGCCGCGTCGGCGAGACGATCTCCATAGACTTCCACATCGCGGCGCGCGCCTGGATCCTCCTGCCCGCGATCGCGCTCCTCCTGGCGACGGGAGTGGCGGCACCGTGGGCGACCCGCCAGCTCGGGCTCGCGGCGGCGGCTCTGGCGGTCTACCTGGCGCTGCCGGCGTTTGCGGTGCTCGGACCCGTCTGGCTCGCGGAGACGACCCTCTTTCGGACGGCGGCCGCTCTTGCGCCTCTGGCGGCCGCGGGCATCGCGGGACGGTTCGCACCCGCCGGGTCCGCGCGGGACCTGCGGTCGTGATCGCCTGATGAGCGAAAGTCCGTTTCGCTCCCGCGGACGCTCCGGCGGATAGAAGTCCCCCGTCGTCCGCGACTCGGGCAGGCCGCTACGAAAAGAGCCGGCGCGCCTCGGCGAGGTCTTCCGCGGTGTCGACCTCGATGACGCGAAGGTCTCCGACGTCGACGCCGACGACCGGCTCGCCCGCGCGGATCAGCTCGAGAAAGGCGGACTCGTACCATTCGTTCACCCGCCGCTCGGCGACGAGCCGGCGTTCCAGGACGGGACCCAGCCGGCGGACGAACGCGGCGGAAAAAACCGCGAGGCCGACCGACTCTCCGGCGGCCACTCCAGAGAGGTCCTTCCCGATGTCTTCGACACGACCTTCGCCGTCGAGCGTCACCTTCATCTCCTCCTCTCCGAGCTCGCCCCGGGTGCGGACCGCCATGCGGTTCGCATGCGGCGCGTCGAGGAGGAGGCGCACGACCGCGGGATCGAAGAGAACGTCGGCGTCGAGCAGCAGGATCGGCTCATCGAAGTCTTGCAGCGCGATTCGGAGCGACCACGCGTTGTTCGTGGCGGCGTACTCCGCGTTGCGACGAAAATCGAACCACGCTGGAGGAAATTCGGCCGTCAGAGCCGCGCGGAGCCTCTCTCCCTCGAAGCCGTCGACAACGGTGATCCGGGTGATCCCCTGCGCCGCCAGAGTGGAAACGGCACGCGACACGATCGAGCGTCCTCCCACCTCGAGCAGGCACTTCGGGAGAGCGTCCGTGAGCGGTCGCAGGCGCTGCGCGGAACCGGCCGCCAGGAGAACGGCGCGCGCGGGCATCATCCCGCCGCGCATCGGGCCGCGCGCCGCTCGGCGGCGAGAACCGCCAGCATCCACAGGTTCCCGGGGACCAGGGCGGCCCAGAAATAGAGATCCGCGCGGCGGAGCGCGCCCGCCAGCACGATCATCGCGGTGACGTGCATGGTGGGCCCCACCCACACGCTCCGGCGGAGGACGGGCCGGTGGCACTCCGCCCAGCGGGCGCTCTCGGCCTCCTGCCACTCTTCGTCCGGGCGGGTCACGGGATTCCACGCCGTCCGATACAGGCGGTAGCCGGCGATCAGCGCGCGACCGGCGGAATGCGTTTGCTCCGCGCGCCAGATCCCCGCCTGCTGGACCATCGCGCGCAGCTCCTCCGCGCGGTTGCGGCGCCGCCGATAGACCCGGTCGAGCCACGCGCCGCGCTTTTCATCCAAAAAAGCGCACTGCCATGCCATCGACGCGCCCGCGGCCACGACCAGCCACCACCAGGAGAAGCGGGCGGGACGGCCCACCTGGAGCGCGTGGGCCATCCCGACGAAAACGGCGGCCGTGCCCACGTAGTCCGCTGCCCCGTCGACGAGGTATCCGATCGGGGAAGAGGATCCCTGAAGCCGCGCCAGCTGGCCGTCCGCGCAGTCGAGGACATTTGCGGCGAGGCAGGCGAGCGCCGCGAGGAGCGCGGAGGCCGGCGTCGCGCGCCAGAAGAGAGCTCCCGCCGCCAGTCCGAAGAGCATGCTCGCGACGCTGACGTGGTTGGGGCGCACCCGGGTGCGCCGCAGCGGCCACGCGAGCTGAAACGCCAGGGGCCGGTAGAGAATCAGGTCGAGCCGCTCCTCGAGCTCCGGCGCCTTCAGAGACGCGCGGTAGGCGGCCGACCGGTCCGGCGCCGCCGGGGACTCCCCGCTCGCCAGGGCCATGGCTCTCGAGCCCTCAGCGGTACGCGAGAGCGGCCGCGAGGACCTCCTGAAACGCGGCCACCAGGACGGAGGTCTCTTCGGGAGTTCCGAGCGTGATCCGGGCGCAGTCGCGGAAAGCCTCCTCGGTGAAGAACTTCAGCACGAGACCGCGCCGGTCGAGCTCGGCGCGTATGTCCGCGACCGCCGCGGAGGGAAAACGCGCCAGGACGAAGTTCGCTTCGGAGTCGTACGCCCGAACGCCGGGAAAACCGCGAAGTGTGGCGATCACGCGGCGCCGGTCCGCGATCACGCTGCTGCGGACGCGCGCGTAGTAGCCCGGGTTGGAAAGAGCCGCGAGGGCCAGCCGCTCCGAGATGCGGCTGTACCCCAGGTTTCGCGAGGAGAATTTGAGAAAGCTGCCGAGCCCCTTCCCCGCGATCCCGTATCCGATGCGGGCGCCCGCGAGGCCGTACAGCTTCGAGAACGTGCGCAGCACGAGCAGGTTCGGGTGGCGCTCCGTCATCGGCGCCGCGTCCTCGGCGGGCTCGTCGGAGAACCCGAAATAAGCCTCGTCGAAGACCACCACGGAGTCTCGAAAGGCATCCAGAATTTCGGGCAACCGGGAGGTCTCGAAGCGGTTGCCGGTCGGATTGTTGGGCGAAGAAATGAGCAGGATGCGGGCGGGGTTGTCCCTCTGGATGGCCGTCAACGCGTCGAGGTCGTAGGCGTAGCCGGTCGGTCCTTCGACGATCGGGTACTCGACCGTGAGGCCGCCGACTTCGTCCGCGATGGACCGGTAGTACCACCAGGACGCGCTCGGGATCAGACACCGCTCGCCCGGGCGAACCCAGTGATGAACCGCCTGCTTGAGCAGATCCTCGCATCCGTATCCGAGAAGAATCCGTTTCTCGGGAAGGCCGTGGATCTCGGCGAGGCGTTCCGAGAGCGCGCTGTAGACGCCGCGCTGGAAGTCCCGCGTGTAGTTAAAGAGGAGGTCTGGAGAGGCGTCTCGCAGCGCCGCGAGGCATTCCGGCGCGGGGCCATATCGGTTCTCGTTTCGGTCCAGGAGAATCGGCGTCATGGGAAGGTGGGAAATTCTAATACGGGCGCCGGGGGGATCGGACAACCCCGGTCGGGGAACGTTCGAGGGCCGGCATCGCTTCCGGCCAGCTCGCTCTCTGGCGAGCTTCGGCGCGGGTCGCGGAGCGCGCGCCGGAACCGGGGTGCCGCGGACATGCAGGGGGCGACGGGCGCCCCCCGCGCGCAAGCGCGCTCAGCGCCCGGGCGTACGGTGCATCCAGCGGATCTTCAGCAGGTCCCGCAGAGTCGGGAGCGTGTCGCGGAGCACCGAGACGCGGGAGTCTACCGAGTTGAACCAGAGCACGGGCACTTCGGCAATCGGCAGCCCGCGCTTCTGCGCGAGGTGGAGGACCTCCATGTCGTACGCGAATCCCGCGACCCGGGCGTCCCGGAACAGACTCCGCGCGACGTCGCCCCGGAAGAGCTTGAACCCGCACTGGGTGTCGGCGATGCCGCGGACGGCGAACAGCCGGACGAGCAGATTCCCGGCGCGGCCGAGAAGCCTTCGATAGTACGGCTGCGGCCGGCGCACGAGCGCGAGGTCCATGGCGCGAGACCCGATCGCGACGGGGTGCGTCGGCAGTCGTTCGGCCAGCTTTACCCATTCGGTCAGCGGGGTCGAGAGATCCGTATCGGTGACGAGGACCGGGTTCCCGCGGGAGCCGAGAACGCCGGTCCGGAGGGCCGCGCCCTTGCCACGGTTCTTCGGATGAACGAGGATCGAGAGCGCCAGCCCGCTCTCCTCGGCCGCGCGCCTTGCCACCTCCGCCGTTCCGTCGGTCGATCCGTCGTCGACGAGGATGACCTCCCAGTCCCAGCCGCCGGGTCTCGTCGCGACCCATTGCGCGGCCACGTGCAGCGAGGCGGCGACCCGCTGTCTTTCGTTGTACGCGGGGATGACGAGCGAAGCCACCTCCGAACCTTCGGAGCCGGCGGGCGCGCTCAGGACTTCCCTCCCTCGAACACGAACTGGTAGCCGAACAGGGTCGGCAGCGCCCGGGCGGTGAGCTGTGCCAATCCTCGCGTCGGGCCGGTCCACGGAGGTCCGGCGAGGGCCGGCAGGGCCAGCTCGTAGGGCATCGCGGTGGGCTCGGCCGACCTGACCCGGAAACCGGACGTCTCGAGAAGATGCCGGGCGCTGGCAAGCGTGTAAAACGACAGATGGGTGCGGTCGAGGATCCCGCGGTCCGTGTAGCGGAAATGGCCGAGCAGCAACCCCACGCGGATCGAGATGTTCGCGATGTTGGGAAGCGAGACGAGGAGCGTCCCTCCGTCCCGGAGCCAGCCCCGGATCCTCCCGAGAAGGGCCTCCGGCCGGGCCATGTGCTCGAGCACGTCCGCGCAGACCACGACGTCGAAGGGGGCGTCCCAGTCGCCCGCGTCCATGGCATCCACGGCGCGCCATGCGTCGTACCCCTCGCGCGCGCTCTCCGGGAGGTCGGGGTCGGGCTCCACCCCGGCCAGGAAGGAACACCGGTCGCGCACGGCACGACCCAGATGGCCGCCGGCGGCGCCGAGGTCGAGCAGCCTCAGTCCCGGCGGGAGTGCCCGGATCCGGCGTCGGAGGAGATCGTGAGAGGAGCCCGGGATCTCCTTCCAGACGTATTTTTCGGCAGAGTGGGACAAGCGGTTGTCGTTTTTGATTTTTCGGTTTTCGGTTTTCGGTTTCGATTCCAGGGTCCGGCGGGCGGCATTCTCTCCCGTTTCCCCGGCACGGGACGCTCGCTCGCCTACTCGAGGCGGAACTTCTGCGCGATCGGGAACCGGCGTCCTTCGCCAAAGGCGCGACCCGTGACCTTCGGACCGGGAGGCGCCTGGCGCCGCTTGTACTCGTTGCCGTCGATCCGGCGCGCGATGTCGAGAGCCACGGACAGCGGGACTCCCGCGCGGCGAGCGGCGGCAGCCGGGGCGAGCCCGTCGTCGACCAGGGCATCGATCAAGGGGTCGAGGACGTCATAGGGCGGGAGCGAGTCCGTGTCCTTCTGGTCCGGCCGAAGCTCGGCGGAGGGCTCCTTATCGATGGATTCCTGCGGGATCCGAACGCCGCCGCGGTTAAAATCGCGCGCGAGCTCGTAGACGAGCGTTTTAGGAACGTCGGAGAGCAGGGCATAACCTCCGGCCATGTCCCCGTACAGGGTGCAGTAGCCGAGCGCGAGCTCCGACTTGTTCCCGGTCGAGAGCACGAGGTGCCCGGACCGGTTGGAGAGCGCCATCAGGAGAGCGCCTCGAATGCGCGCCTGGAGATTCTCTTCCGCCGCGCCTCCTCTTTTTTTCCCGAACACGGGGACGAGAGTTTCGCGATACGTGTCGAACACCGGGCCGATCGGGACCTCGAGGAGCTCGATCCCCAGGGTTCCGGCGAGCGATCGCGCGTCGCGCAGACTGCCGGCCGAGGAGTACGGGCCGGGCATGGCCACGCCCTTCACGTTGGCGGCGCCGAGGGCCTCGACGGCGAGAGCGGCCGTCACGGCGGAGTCGATGCCGCCCGACAGCCCGAGGACCGCCGTAGAGAATCCGCACTTCGACGCATAGTCCGCGAGGGCGAGAACGAGCGCCCGGCGGAGCATCGGCACCGGCCCCTCCGCACGGGGGAGAGGCCCGCGCCCCTCCGGCAGGTCGACGGTCCAGAAGTCCTCGACGAAGGCCCTTCCCCGGGCGGCCAGGCGGCCGGAACCGTCGAAAGCGAGGGAGTTTCCGTCGAAGACGAGCCCGTCGTTGCCCCCGACCAGGTTGCAGGAAACCAGGGGAACGCGCGTTCCGCGGGCGATCTGGCGCATCATGCGCTCCCGCAGGCGGTCCTTCCCGACGATCCACGGGGACGCCGAGACATTGACGTGGAGATCCGGGGCGGCGCGCTTGACGTCCGCGACGGGGTCGCCCTCGTAGAGCCGCCGCCGTTTCCAGAAGGTCTTGTCGTTCCAGATGTCCTCGCAGATCGTGATGGCGATCCGGCGTCCGCCGGCGCGCACCACCAGGGGCCTGTCTCCCGGCTGAAAGTAGCGCCCCTCGTCGAAGACGTCGTAGTTGGGGAGCAGTCGCTTCCGGTATTCGCCCACGACGCGGCCGCCGCGCGCCGTGACCGCGACGTTGAAGACGCTCCGCCCGGAAGGGGAGGTATTTGGCGCGATCGATCCGAAGACCCAGAGGGCCTCGCCCGTCGCCCGAGCGATGCGGGAGGTCGCCGCCGCTGCCTCGCGGAGGAACGCGCGCCGCTCGACGAGGTCCTTCGGGGGGTATCCGGCCACCGCGAGCTCCGGAAACAGGACCACCGCCGCCCCTGCCGCCTCCGCGCGGCGGCCGAGGTCCAGGATCTTCGCCGCATTGCCGCTGAAATCTCCGACGGTCGTGTCGATCTGCGCGACGGCGACGCGCAGCGGCCGCGAGGTCATGGCGCCTCGGGCGGAAGCTCGGCTGAGAGCGGTCGTCCCGAAAGGGCGTCCGCCAGGGTGGGAGCTTCGGGGTCCCTTCCCGTGAAGAGGAGCGACACACCGAGGGAGAGGGCCGTCAGAACCGTCCCCGTCCAGCGCAGGATCGACTCCCGGGGATCGAGCCGGCGCGACCCGCCGCGGGGCGTCGCCCCGAGATTGCTGAGAGCCATCCCGATCGTCCGGCCGAAGAGGAGCAGCGGCACGACGACGACGAAGAACGAGAAGTACAGCCCGAACGCGGCCGCCCAGAGGAGACCGGTGGGGCCTGGCCACCGGTCGCGCGCGTGCGCCGCGATCAGGAGGTCGAGCGCGACGACGAGAAGCACCGTGGCGCCGTCCGCCCCCGTCGAGAGGAGTCGTTCCCGAAGCGGCGCGGGCCGCCGGACCGCGGGCTCGAGAGTCGGTCCCCGGGAGGGAAGAGGAAGGGAGAACGGCTCGCCGCGGTCTTCCCGCAGCGGAAGGTCGAGGAGCTCCTCCGGAGGACCCGGCCCGTCCTGCCCGTTCAAGGGCGGTGATTCAGATGCCGGACGTAGATGCGTCCCATCAGGTCGAGGTCGCTCTTCAAGTACCGCTCGCCGAATTTGCGGTGGCGGATGGCCTCGGCGTCGCCCGGATCGATCGAGAGGGCTTCGCCGAACGACTGGATCGCCTTGGGATAGAGCCCGTTCTGGAGCTGCGTCACGCCCTGATTGTAATAAGCGCGGAGCAGGTAGGTGCGGGCATCCTGATTTTCGCGGTCTTCCTGATAAATCCTCCAGAGCACCGGGATCGCCGTCTCGTACTCACCTTCGTTGTAGAGCTTCACCGCGGGAGTCAGCGCGGTCACTTTTTCCGCGGCGACACCCATCGACTGCCCGAAGGTCGGGTCGTTCTTGAAAGCGGGCGCCGCCTGGCTGAACGTCTTGAGAGCTTCGATGTACCGCTTCTCCTTCAGCGCGCGTTCGGCGGCCAGACGAATCCGCGCCGGCTCCGCGTCGACCGGAGCGGCGGGTGCGCCGGCAGCCGCTTCCCCCGAAGGCGCGGCCTCGATCGCCACGACGCCGGGCCCCGGAGAGCTCCCCGACTTTCCGAGCTCCGCCTGCATGCGTGCCGCTTCTTCGTGATCGGGACTGGAGGGCGGGATACGACGCAGCTCGAGCCTCGCTTCGCCGATTTTACCGGCGCCGAGAAGTTGACGCGCGCGAGCCAGCGAGCCCGAAGCCCCGCCCGGCGCCAATCCCGCCGCCGCCGCGGGAGCGGCCGCTTTTGCCGCAGGACGGGGCACGCGCCAGACGAGGAAATACACGAGCCCGAGGACGAGCGCCCCGAAGAGGCCCACCATGGCGAGGATCCGCCGGGAGACGGGAAATCGCAGGGAACGCCCGGGCGCCGGGGCAGCCGCCGTCTTGACCGCGGCCGCACTCGCCGGCGCGGCAGGAACGCTTCCGGCTTCGGGAGCCCATGGCTCGGCGGCCTCGCCGCTCGCTCCGGCGACCGGGCTCGCCATTTCGGCCTGAATGCGATCGAGGTAGAAGCGGGCCGTCGGCTCGCTCTCGTCCACCGCGAGGACCGCAAGAAAAAGCTCCCGCGCGCCCGGGAGGTCGCCGGCCTCGTACGCCTCGCGGCCTGTCTTCAGTCCGTCCGAGATCCGCCGGTTGCCTTCCGCCATTTCCTGGCGCGCCTTCTCGATCCGGGTGACCGCCTCGGAGTTGTTGATGTCGATCAGGAAGATCCGCGACCAGACCTCGATCGCCTGCTGTCTCTCCCCGCGCCGGGCGGCGTCGTCGCCCTGTTTCAAAAGGGCGGCGATCTCCCGGTCGCCCGCGGCGGAGTCTTCCTCCTGGGGCTCCAGCGCGCCGAACCCTTCCGGCTCGGAGGACATGGGCGTCGACGAGAAAGGTTCGACGTGCGCGGAAGTCCCGCCCCCGTCCAGGCTCAGCCCGTCCCCGCCGTCCGCCCACATATCCGCGGGAGACCCGGGCGCCGCCCCGGGGACTTCCGGCGGCAGATTCGGGGCCGCATCCTGCAGAGGTCCCCGGAGTGAGCTCCGGGACTCCGATGGAGGCGGTTCCACGGGTTCCACGCTCGGGGGAAGGTCGAGGGAGAGAGAGTCGAGGCTGAGCGCGTCGAGCCCGTCCGGGACCGCGGGGAAGGCCCGGCCCGGCGAGGTAGGCGCTTCGAGGGGAGGGACCTTGAGGGCCACCGTGTGACCGTCGTCGAAATGGATGTCCGGTTGCTCGAGCGAATTGCCAAATCCACCGCCGCCTCCGGTCGGCTCGGAGAAATCGAGGTCGAGCCCCCCGAAGTCCGGGGGCGGAGGGGGCGTGGGCGCGAGGGCCGGCGCGGCCGCCGAAGAGGGGCCGATGCGCCGCTCGAGCAGGGGCACCGCCGGATGATCGGGGTCGAGGCCCCGCATTTTTTCGAGCTCGGCGCGGGCGTCCTCGCGGCGATTTTCCTCGAGGGCGGTGAGCGCCCTCTGGCGGCACGCGTCGAACACCGGTTGATTGGCCTTTTTCGATCGGGCCTTGTCGAGGATCTCGCCGGCATCCTGGTTTCCCGGAAGCACCGTGAGCACCTGCTCGGCCGCGGAAATCGCCGCGTCGAAGTCCCGGGCGTTGAAGCTCTCGACCGCCCGGACGAGCAGTCGATTCGGGTCCGCGGCGACGACTCGTTCCTGGCGGGTCGGCGTTGTCGCGACCAGGGCCTCGAGCTGCGACACATCGACTTCGGCGCTCGGGTTGCGCGCCTTTTCGAGCAACGACCGGGCGGGCGCAAAGCGGGCGTCCATCTTCAGGATGAAGTCGCAACCGATCACGCAATCGTCGAGCTTCCCGTCCTTGAAAAGGTTCAGGGTGTGCCGGAAGGTGGAGAGAATCTTCTCTTTGACCTCACGGGGCAGGGAGGGATTTCCGGGGTACGTTCCGGGGTTGGTGTGGGCTTCCATCAGGCGCGCTCCGCCCCGTCTGAGGCCGGAAGACCGTTTTCGGGGATCAACACCCTCGAATTATAGACTGCGGGCGGAGAAAATCCGATGCGCAGCGTCATTGAATGCGTTCCAAACTTCTCGGAAGGTGTCAACGCCTCCCGGGTGGAAGAGATCGTGTCGGCTGTCCGCGCGGTTCCCGGCGTGCGCGTCCTGAATCTCTCTTCCGACCCGGCCCACAACCGCAGCGTGCTCACGTTCCTGGGAGACGCGGAGGGCATTCGCGAGGGAGTGCTGGCCCTTTTCGCAGCCGCGGTGCCCCGGATCGACCTGACCCGCCACCGCGGGGAGCACCCCCGCATGGGCGCCGTGGACGTCGTCCCGCTCATCCCGATCCGCGGCGCGACTGTCCAGGACTGCGTGGCCCTCTCGCGGGCGATTGGCGAAGAGGTCGCCTCCCGCTTCTCGATTCCCGTATACCTCTACGAGGAATCGGCCAGTTCAGAAACGCGCCGGAACCTCGCCGAGATCCGTAAAGGCGAGTTCGAGGGCTTCGCGGCGAAAATGGAGAAGCCCGAGTGGAAGCCGGACTTCGGGCCGGACCGGCCGCATGCCACCGCCGGCGCCGTCGCCATCGGCGCGAGAGCACCCCTGATCGCCTACAACATCAACCTGGGCACGAAGGATCTCGCGGTCGCCGATCGGATCGCGAAGGCGATTCGCCACATCGGCGGCGGGTTCCGCTACGTGAAGGCGATGGGAGTCGACCTCGCGGACCGGGGCATCGTGCAGGTCTCGATCAACATGACCAACTACAGAAAGACCCCGCTCCACCGGGTGTTCGAGTGCGTCCGCAGCGAGGCGGCGCGGCACGGGGTTGCGGTCGTCGGCTCGGAGATCGTGGGACTGGCGCCGGCCGACGCCCTCTTCATGGCGGCGGAACACTACCTGCGGCTCGAAGGCTTTTCGTCCGAGCAGGTGCTCGAGACGAAGCTGCTGGAGGAGTCACCGGGCCGTGAGGGCTGAGGCGTCAGGGGTGAGGCTCGGGAGGCGTGGAATTCGGGAAGACGGTGAGTTGGTCCTCGGTTTCACGCCTGACGCCTGACGCCTGACGCCTGACGCCTGACGCCTGACGCCTGACGCCT
>JBDUBI010000224.1:0-19188 GCA_040004225.1 Acidobacteriota bacterium | reverse complement strand
AGCGCCGGTCCCCTCTACGTCCTTCTCGTCAGCGAGATCATGCTGCCGAAGAGGCCCGCAGCGGCGCCGATCAGAGGCATCAGCACGGCTACCCGCCACTCGAGGAAGCTCCCCCAGAACATCGCGAGCACCGGATGGGGGCTTCGGGCGAGATAGCTCAATCCCATCCGCCAGGTCGCGTAGAGAAGGACGAGTGCCAGGCTTCCACCCGCGAGGCCCTCTCCGGTCGCGTGGAGCCAGAAGGGCGCTCGGATCGCGGTTTCCGTGGCGCCCATCAACCGCATGATCTCGATCTCATCGCGGTGGAGATCGAGCGCGAGGCGGATGGCCGACGCGACCGAGAGGATGGCGGCGAGAACGAGCACGCCGCCGAGCGCCAGCCCGGCGGCTCGCACGATCCGCACGCCGTCTGAGAACCGCCGGCCAATTTCCTCCTCGGATTCCGCAATCTCGACCCCGGGCCAGGCACGCGCGGTCGCGGCGATGGCGGTTCCGGTGCCGGATCCCGCGGTGGACCGCACGCGGATTTCGATCGTCGGCGGAAAGGGCGCGTCCTTCAAGTCGCCGAGCGCGGCTCCGAGCTCCGGATACGCCTCTCGGAACCGGGCGAGCGCCGCCTCGCTGGACACGATTCGGACTTCGCGCACCCGGGGATCCTCCGAAAGTTTCCGGGCAATGGCGCGCCGGTCCGCGGATGGGTCGACCGTCAGAACCGCGGCGGGACCTTCCGCATCCGCGGAAAGCCGCCCCAGGTTGCGCGAGAGCAGGCCGAACAGGCCAGGGACGTAGAGAGACAGCGCGATCAGAGCGACCGCGAGCAGGGTCTGCCGCGCGCCGCTCCGCGCAATCGACCACGCTTCCCCGAAGACGTAACGGGGCTTGACCATTTACGACCCGGAGGCCGGGGCCCGTAAATTCAAATCAGGAATCGAGAATCGAAGAGAAGCCGGGACCGTCATCCGAGCGGGAGGAACGGCGCTTCCCGCACGGCGCTCGGGGCGGCTTCGCGCCGAAGCGGCGCGTCGCGCAGACGGCCGTGGTCGAGCGACAGAACCCGCTTGCCCATCCGCCGGATGAGGTCGAAATCGTGGGTCGCCACGAGGACGGTGGTGCCCCGGATGTTGATCTCGAGGAACAGACGCATGATCTCCTCGGAAAGTACCGGATCGAGGTTCCCGGTCGGCTCGTCGGCGAGGAGGAGCGTCGGCTCGTTGACGATCGCGCGCGCGATCGCCACCCGCTGCTGCTCGCCCCCGGACAACTCGTCCGGAAACGCGTTCATCTGATGGTGGAGCCCGACGCGCTTCAACACCTGGTACGCGCGTCGCTTCTGTTCCGCCCGGGAGAGGCCGAGCACGTTCTGGACGAAGGCAATGTTCTCGAAAACGCTCTTTCGGCGGATGAGCTTGAAGTCCTGGAAGACGACCCCGACGCTGCGCCGGAAATAGGGGATCTGCGACGCCGGGAGGACGCCGATGTTCCGGCCGTTGACGAGGATCTGGCCGGAGGTCGGCGGTTCGTCGCGGAAGAGGAGCTTCAGGAAGGTGGATTTGCCGGCGCCGGAGGGGCCCGTCAGGAAGACGAACTCGCCGCGCTCGATGGTGCAGGTGACGTCCGCCAGCGCGTGGCGGAAGCGGCCGTATTCCTTCGAGACGCGGAAGAGCTGGATCATGACGAGTTGTCGGCGCTCAGCGGTCAGTTCTCCGCGGCGCCGGAGAGGGCGCGCGTGAGCGCTTCGCGGACCTGCGCGGGGTCCGCGCGGCCGGCCGTGCGCTTCATAACCTGGCCGACGAACCACCCGAAGGTGGCGGTCTTGCCGGACCGGTAGAGCACGACCTGGCCGGGATTGGCGCCGACGATGTCGGCCGCCACGCGGTCGAGCTCCCCCGCGTCGCTGATCCGGCCGAGCCCCTTCTCGGACACGATCGCAGCCGCCTCCGCCGGAGAGTCGACCATCGCGGCGAGGACCTCCTTCCCGGACGCCGTCGAGATCTCACCCGCGTCCAGCAGCCGGAGAAGGCCCGCGAGCCGGGCGGGACCGACGGGGAAAGAGAGGGCATTTTCGGGCGAAATCCGCCGCTCCTTCATCCAACGCAGCACCTCCCCCGTCACCCAGTTGGCGGCGAGCCGGGGGGACGCGAGGCTCGACGTCTGTTCGAAGTAGTCGGCGAGCTCCCGCGACGAAGTGAGCGTTTCCGCATCCGAGTCCGGGATCCCGGCCGCCATCAGGCGCGCGCGCCGCGCCCGCGGCAACTCGGGGATCGCGCCCGCCGCCTCCGCGAGCCACGCGTCGTCGATCCGGAGGGCTCCCAGGTCCGGCTCCGGGAAGTACCGGTAGTCCTGGGCTTCTTCTTTGCCGCGCATCGGCACGGTGCGGCTGGCCTTTTCGTCCCAGAGGCGGGTCTCGAGCACGATCCGCTCGCCGCGCCGGAGCGATTCCGCCTGGCGGTCGATCTCGTGCTCGATCGCCTTCGCGACGAAGCGGATCGAGTTCAGGTTCTTGATCTCGACGCGGGTGCCGAAAGGCTCGTTCTCGGACAGCCGGACCGAGACGTTGGCGTCGCAGCGAAGATTGCCCTTCTCCATGTCGGCGTCCGAGACGCCCGTGAATCGCAACAGCCGCCGCAGCTCGGTCAGATAAGACGCCGCCTCTTCGGCGGTTCGGACCTCGGGCTCGCTCACGATCTCGCAGAGGGGAACCCCCGCGCGGTTCCAGTCCACGAGAGAAACCGTGGAAGGGACATCGGGGAACGGCGTGTCGTGGAGCGATTTGCCGGCGTCCTCCTCCAGGTGAATGCGCGTCAGCCGGATCGTGCGCGTCCCTGCGGGTGTGTCGATCTCGACGCCACCGCCCGTCGCAATCGGCCGATCGTACTGGGTGATCTGGTAACCCTTCGGCAGGTCCGGGTAAAAGTAGTTCTTCCGGGAGAAACGGGAGTCGCGGTGAATCTCGGAGCCGGTGGCGAGCGCCAGGCGCATGGCGAGCGTCACGGCCTCGCGGTTCAAGACCGGGAGTGTGCCGGGAAACGCCAGACAGATCGGGCAGGTGGCGGAGTTGGCCGCATCGCCCACAGTGACGGGACACGGGCAGAACATCTTGGAGCGGGTCTGGAGCTGCGCGTGGACCTCCAGGCCGATGACGGGAAAAACCCGCGTCCTTTCAGGAGTTTCGAGAGAGGACACTGAGAAATTTTAGCACGGAGGCCGTGCGAGAATCGCCCGGTGACGGGGACCGCCTGGACCGAGAGCTCGAGCGCCGCCGGCTGGATCTTCCGGCCTCAGGGGATTCCGCCGGATACGCTCGCGGCTTTCTCCGGGCGGGGCCTCGTCCCGCCCGGAACGACCTCTCCGACCGAGATCCTCGCCAGGCGGCTCGCCTCGACCCTGGGGGCGGCGTCCCTGCCGATCGTGCGCGCCACGCAGGTCCACGGGCGCGCCGCTCTGAGGGTCGAGACGGCGCCGCGCGCCGCGCGCACCGTCGACGCGGGCGAAGGCGACGTGCTGGCGACGGCGCTGCCAAACGTCGCTCTGGTCGTGCAGACGGCGGACTGCGTTCCCATCCTGCTGCGGGCGCCGGGCGCGATCGCGGCGGCCCACGCGGGCTGGCGCGGCTCCGCCGTCGGTGCCGCGGCGGCCGCTCTCACCGCTCTGCGGGAGCTCGGCGCGCGCGCGGAGGACGTCGAGGCGTGGATCGGGCCGTCGATCGGCGTGTGCTGCTACGAGGTCGGCGGCGAAGTGGCGCGGCATTTTGCCGGCGAGTTCGCGCGGCGGGACTGCGGCGGACACTTCCGTCTCGACTTGAAGGGCGTCAACCGCGCGCAGCTCGAGTCCGACGGCGTCCGCCCGGAGTCCATCTCGATACACCCATCCTGCACGAAATGCGGGGGCGCGCGCTACGCCAGCTACCGCCGTGACGGATCCGCGGCAGGTCGGATGATCGCCCTCATCGCCCGCAGGGCCTGACCCGCGCCTTGCGGATGAGGAAACGCGCGAGAGCTCTCGCGCAGAAGCCGCCGCCCTTCGCCCTTCGCCTGTAAATCAGGCCGGCGTCAGGTCCGCGTACCGCGCCACGAACTTCTTCTTGCCCGCACGGTCGAAGTACACCGTCAGCCGGGTGTCCTCCCCGCTTCCCTCCTGCGCGAGGATCACCCCGTAGCCGTACCGCGGGTGCCGGACCCGCCGTCCGCGGCCGAGCGGCGCCGGTTCCTGCGACTCTTCCTCGGGCTCGATCCGGTGGAACCGGTTGGGCGCGCCCGGCGCCGAAAAGCGCGGCGCGGCGGGCGCGCGCTCCAGACGCTCCTCGAGCGCGCCCGGAGGCATTTCGTCCAAGAATCGCGACGGAGATCGGAACTGGACCTTGCCGTAAACGAGGCGCCGCTCCGCCAGGGTGAGGGTCAGCCGATCTTCCGCGCGGGTCATGCCGACGTAGAGCAGGCGTCGTTCCTCCTCGAGCTCCTCCGGGTCGTCTCCCGAGTTGCCGTGCGGGAGGTACCCCTCTTCGAGTCCCACGACGTAGACGTCCTTGAACTCCAGCCCTTTGGCCGCGTGGAGGGTGGACAGCGTGACGGCCCCTCCCCCGAGCGGCACCGCATCCGCGTCCGTCGCGAGGGCGACCGTGTCGAGGTACTCCGCGAGCGTGGCGTCCTCTGCATTGCGCCGCTCGAATTCCCGGGCGGAGCTGACGAGCTCCTCCAAGTTCTCCCGCCGCGCGACGTCCTCCCTCTCGGCGGAGCCCTCGTAAAGCGCCGCATACCCGCTGGCGTCGAGCAGGTGCTCGAGCATCGCGGACGGGGAGTAGGACTCCGCCCGCCCGTGCAGGTCGGACACGAGAGCCCGGAACCGCCCGAGCGCCACGCGGGCCCTGTCGGTCAAACCGGCGAGCGCCTCGCCCGACACGTCCCACCAGGAGCGCCCGCTCTCCGAAGCCGCGGCGGCGATCCGGTCGAGAGTGGCGGTGCCGATGCCGCGGGCCGGGACGTTCACGACGCGGCGGAAAGCGAGGTCGTCTTCGGGACGGACCGCCAGTCTCAGATATGCAAGGGCGTCCTTCACCTCGGCACGGTCGTAAAACTTCATTCCGCCCACGACCACATAGGCGATCCGGCGGCGCACGAGCTCCTCTTCGAAGCTTCGGGACTGCGCGTTGGTCCGGTAGAGGATGGCAATCTCCGAGGGAGCGCGACCGCCCGATCCGATCTCGCGGGCCACGACCTCAGCCTCGGAACGATCCTCGTCGAAGCGCCACAGGCGTACGCGGGAGCCCTCCCCGCGGTCGGCGCGGAGCGTCTTCGGACGGCGCCTGCGGTTGTGCGAAACGACCTGAGACGCCGCTTCCAGGATTTTCGACGTCGACCGATAGTTCCGTTCGAGAGGAACGATCCGCGCTCCCGGAAAGTCCTCGTCGAAGCGGAGGATGTGCTCGACTTCGGCCCCCCGCCAGCGATAAATCGATTGATCCTCGTCGCCGACGGCGCACAGGGAATCGACTCCCGCCCCGAAGAGCTTCACCAGGGCGTCCTGCGAGGTATTGGTGTCCTGGTACTCGTCGATCAGAAGATGCCGGGTGCGGCGGCTCTCCGACTTCAGAACCTCCGGACGCTGCGAGAGAAGCCGGACAGCCCGCACGATCAGATCGTCGAAGTCGAGCGCTCCCGCGGCGGTCAGCTTCTTCTCGTAGGAGCGGTAGACCTTCGCGATCCGCTCCCCGGCGAAATCGAACTGGCTCGCTTCGAACTTCTCCGGCGTGATCAGCGCGTTCTTCGCGTGCGAAATGCGCGACCGCACCGAGCCGGGGGGCAGCATCTGTTCTGAAATACCGAGATCCGACATCGCCTCTTTGACGAGCGCCAGGGAATCGGCGGAATCCGCGATCGCAAAGCGCGGGGGGACGCCTGCTGCCGCGGCGTTACGCCGAAGCAGCCGCAGAGACCAGGAGTGGAAGGTCCCGACGAAGCCGATCGGGACCGCGGTGCCTATCAGCTTCTGCACGCGCTCGCGCATCTCCTGCGCCGCCTTGTTCGTGAAGGTGACGGCCACGATGCCGCGGGGATCCGCGCCGGTTTCGACCAGTCGGGCGATGCGGTGCGTGATGACGCGGGTCTTGCCGGAGCCGGCCCCGGCCAGCACGAGAAGAGGCCCCTTCGGATGGAGGACGGCCTCACGCTGCTCGGGATTGAGTCCCTGAAGAGAGGGAGATTCGGACATGAAAGGCGAACGCTATCAGCTCTCAGTCATGCGTCGAGACTGAACAGCAACGGCGAACGTGCCTTCACGCCAGCACTCTCGCCGAGCCCGAGGAGAGGCAGAACTTTTCCGAAGAGATCGTTCCTCCGCTCGCGACGGGAGGAGTCTCCCGACCGAAGGGAGGGAGGAGCCTCCCGTCGCGGGAGCGAGAGCGAACGCAGTGAGCGGAAGCGACGGAGGCGGGAGCGGAGCGAACGCAGTGAGCGGAGCGACGGTGGCGTGGGGCGCCGCCGACGGACTATTCGACGGTGACGGACTTCGCGAGGTTGCGCGGCTGATCGACGTCGCACCCGCGGCGCACCGCAATGTGGTACGCGAGGAGCTGCAGCGGCAGGATCGAGACGATCGGCTGGAGCTCCGGGATCGTTTCGGGCAGGACGATCACGTCGTCCGCAAGCTCGCGGACCTCGTCGTCCTCGCGTGTCGTCACGACGATCGAGACGCCGTCACGCGATTTGACCTCCCGGAGGTTCGACAGCGTCTTCTCGCGCCATCGGTCGTGCGGCGCCAGAACCACGACAGGGAGGTTCTCGTCGACGAGGGCGATCGGGCCGTGCTTCATTTCGCCCGCGGGATAACCCTCGGCATGGATGTAGGAGATTTCCTTCAACTTCAGGGCTCCCTCGAGCGCAACCGGATAATGGAGCCCCCGGCCCAGAAAGAGAAAGTCGTGCGCCCCGTGGTACTCGCGGGCTAGGAGCTCGAGCCGCGGCTCCAGCTGCAGAGTGTCCTTCAGAGCGCGAGGAAGCCCGGCTAAGGCCTCTCGTTCTCCCTCGGTCAGTCCGCGGCCGAGGCCCCTCGCCTCCCGGAGCCTGGCGGCGAGCAGAAAGAGGACCGCGAGCTGTGTGGTGAACGCCTTGGTCGACGCGACGCCGATCTCCGGGCCCGCATGCGTCGGAAACACGGCGTCCGCCATCCGCGCGATCTGACTGCCGGGCGCGTTCACGATCGCGCCGATCGGAGCGCCCTGGCGCCGCGCCTCCGAAAGCGCCGCGACCGTGTCCGCCGTCTCGCCCGACTGAGAGATGCCGAACGTCAGCGTCCGCTCGTCGACAACCGGCTGCCGGTACCGGAACTCGCTTCCGTAGTCGACCTCGACCGGGATCCGCGCCATACCCTCGATTAAGAACTTCCCGATGAGTGCGGAGTGCCAGGACGTGCCGCAGGCGAGTAGAAGAACCCGGTCGAAGCGGGCGACCCGCTCGTCCGTCAGAAGCGGGCTGTCGATGAGGATCTCGCCGGATCCCAGGGCGACCTTGCCGCCGAGTGTCTCCGCGATCGCCGTGGGCTGCTCGTGAATCTCCTTCAGCATGAAGTGCCGGTACCCCGCCTTCTCGGCGGCAACGGCGTCCCAGAGGATCCGATGCGCGGGCCGGTCGAGCGCCGAGCCGTCGCCGTCGATCACGCGGACACCCGCCGCATCGACGCGCGCGAGGTCTCCGTCTTCCAGGAACACCACGTCCCGGGTCCATGGCACCAGCGCCACGGGGTCCGAGGCGATGAAGTTCTCGCCCGATCCGAGGCCGAGCACGATGGGAGGTCCGCTGCGCGTCGTGACGAGGACTCCCGGCTCCCGGCTGGAGGAGACGACCACCGCGTAGGAGCCCGTCAGCAGCCTGGCCGCCTCACGGACGGCTTCCAGAAGATCTCCCCGGAAAGCGGCCTCCACCTCGTGCGCAAAAACCTCCGTGTCTGTCTCGCTCGTGAACCGGTGACCCTTTTTCACGAGCTCGGCTTTTCGCTCCGCAAAATTCTCGAAAATGCCGTTGTGAACGACGACGATGTCGCCGGAGCAATCACGATGGGGATGCGCGTTGGCCTCGGTCGGCCGGCCGTGCGTGGCCCAGCGGGTGTGTCCGATGCCCGTTTTCCCGACCGAGCTCGCGGCGCCGAGCTTCTCCACTAAGCGGCCGAGCTTGCCCGGCGCACGGTGGATCTCGAAGCTGCCGTTTGAGAGCGTCGCGATCCCTGCGGAGTCATACCCCCGGTATTCGAGCCGCTTCAGTCCTTCCAGGAGCAGGGGCGCGGCCTCTTGAGGGCCGACGTAGCCGACGATGCCGCACATCAGAGCACCCTGCGGACGCAGGCCGGCAATCCGGAACCAGCTGTCGGGAATGTCATGCGATCACCTTAACGCGATTTTGTCTTGCGCCGCCCGGCCCAGCCCTCGATATTCTTCTGCGGCTCGCGGGAAATCGCCAGAGCCCCCGCCGGCACGTCCTTCGTTATCGTCGATCCGGCGCCGACATACGCGCCGGGGCCGACTTTGACCGGCGCGACGAGCTGGGAATCGCTCCCGATGAAAGCGCCTTCGCCGATCTCGGTCTCGTGCTTCGTTTTCCCGTCGTAGTTGCACGTGATCACGCCCGCCCCGACGTTGGCGCCCGCGCCGACCCGCGCATCGCCGAGGTACGAGAGGTGCGAGGCCTTGGCGCCGCGGCCGAAAACGGCTTTCTTCGTCTCGACGAAGTTCCCGATCCTGACGTCCTCTCCCAGGACCGTTCCGGGACGGAGCCGCGCGAAAGGCCCGACGTGCGCCCGGGCGCCCACGACGGCGCCTTCGAGATCGCAGTGTGCCCCGACGACCGCTCCCGGCTCGAGCCGCGAGTCGGCGATGCGCGTAAACGAGAGCACTTCGGCGCCGCCCCCGATCACCGTGTTCCCGGCCAGGCAGACGTACGGGTGGAGGACCGCGTCCGCTTCGATCCTCACGAGCGGCCCGATCCTCGCCGTCGCCGGATCGATGAGCGTGGCGCCGGAGTCGAGCGCCCTCTCGACCGCTCTCGCGTTCTCAATGGCTTCGGCCTCCGCGAGGTCCCGTCGCGTATTGATCCCCCAGGCTTCCCGCCAGTCGGCGACCGCGATCGCATCCACGCGCCCTCCGGCCTTCGCCAGGTAGCCGATCGCGTCTGTCAGGAAATACTCGCCGCTCTTCGGGTCTCGTTCGAGCGCCTCGATCGCCCGCGCGAGAGCATCGAACGCGAAGCAATAGACACCGGCGTTCACCTCGTCGATCTTCGCTTCCCGCGCGGTCGCGTTCTTCGCCTCGACGATGCCGCGTACGCGTCCGCTTCGGTCCCGGACCACGCGGCCGAAGGCCCCTGCCTCCGGCGGCCGAAACGTCAGAAACGCGAGATCGAGGTCCGCCTCCCGGCGGAAGGCGGCGAGAGCGGAGAGCGTCTCCGCCCGGAGAAGGGGCACATCGCCCGAGAGGACGACGACGGGCCCCCGATGGGAGCGCAGGGCGGGAAGCGCCTGCCGCACGGCATCGCCTGTTCCGAGGGGAGGGTCCTGCACCGCAACTCTCACGCCGCGGCCGGCCAGCGCCGCTTCGACGCGCTCCCGTCCGACTCCGAGAACCGCCACCGTTGCCGCGGGAGTGAGTGAGGCCGCCCCGTCGAGCACGGCCTCGATCAGCGTCCGGCCACCGATGCGATGCAGGACCTTCGGAATCGAAGACCGCATTCGAGAGCCGACTCCCGCCGCGAGGATGATGACGGCGGGGGGGGAGTCCGCGGCGCGAGGCGGCCGCGGTACCCGCTTCCCGCGCAAGCGTTCTCTCCGACTCTTCGCGGGGCCGGCGGTCGTCTTTTTTTTCACGGCCACGGCCTTTTCGACCTCGAGCTTTCGATCGTTGGAATCAGGAAGCCAGAAGCTCCTGAAATTCGGGTGTGTCGCGAAGCGGATCGAAGTCGCTGTCGTGCCGCGCCAGAATCCGGTGCTGCTGGTCGTCTTCGATCGCCTTCTTCAAGTGCTGCAGGGAGACATCCGACTCCCCGGTCTGCGCATAACAGCAGGCGAGAAGAAAATCGACGCGCCCGTTCCCGTTCTTCTTGTGGGCGCGTTTCAAATGCTCGATCGCCTCGGACACGTTCCCGCGGTTCTTCTCGACCACCGCCGCGTAATAAAACTCCTCCGGTTCCGTCATCGCCGGGTGCGCCGTCTGCTTCTGCCGCTCGCAGATCGCCAGGTACACTCGGGCTCTGTCCACCAGCTCCTTCTCGTCGGGATATTTCTGAATCAGGTCCAACAGATTCCGCTCGGCCTCATCGAATTTTTTCTTCTGGAGGGCGGAGACGCCGCGGTCGAAATCCTTCCGCGCGTTCTCGGTGTGGCGGGAGAGCTCCTTCAGGGTCTGGGCCTTCTTGGCGGCGGGAGCCTCGGCGGCGCCGATCAGCGCCAGCTTCTCCATCTTCTTCTCGAGCTCGTCGATGCGCACCGAAAGGACATCCGCCAGGGCCTGAACGCTCATCTTCTGAGCGTTATCTTTCAAGAATCGCAACTCCGCTTCCGTCCAGCGTTTGGCCATCGTGTCGTGCCTCCGACAATTGAAGAAAACGGCGTATTTTAGGGAGCCGACGAAACCCTGTCAAATGAAATGTCCGTTCCGTAACCCTTGTTATCTCACGTTGGAGGAAACCATGCGACACGCCCTGCGCGCTTCGGCCCTGCTGGTGACGCTTGCCCTGGGCATCGGGACCCTGGCGGCCGCTCCCGCGGGAGACAAGATGCAGACCGCTTCCGGCAACGTGGCGAAGCTTCAGGCGACCGACCGCGCCGTCGTCGTGGCGTTGTCCGACGGTCCCGAGACCCGATTCGTGTGGACGAACGAGACCAAGATTAACGGCACTCTGGCCGTCGGCGCGCGAGTTACGGTTCGCTATACGACGCTTCCCGACGGTCAGAACCTCGCCCATCAGATCAGCGTCGCTCGAAGCTGAGGTAAAAACCTGAGAGGGGTGTGCGCGCGGCCGACCCCGAACCAACCGAAAGCCGCCCGGCTCGCTTCTTCTTCTGCCGCTTTTCCGGGGTTCTTCGTCTGGCCGCTTTTCCGGGGAGCGGTTGCGTTCCCGGTCAGGTCCGGTTCTTGTACCAGTCGGCGTTCACCTGGAGGTAGTGCTTCCACTTCTCCGGGATTGTCTCCTCCGTGAAGATCGCCGTCACCGGGCAGGCCGGTTCGCAGTTGCCGCACTGGATACAGACGTCGGGGTCGATGTAGAGCATCTCGGCCGCTTCGAATTCCTTCTCGTCCTTGCGCGGATGAATGCAGTCGACGGGACACACGTCGACGCAGGCGGTGTCCTTCGTGCCGATGCAGGGTTCCGCAATGATGTACATGCCCATCGAATCGGTCCTCCTCTCGAACGGAGGGGGATCTTAACAGGGGGAACGGCGCGGGGCGCTGGAAGAGAAGCCCAAAGAGCGCGATCGCCGAACCTCGCCCCTCCTGTCCGCCCGACCGCCCGGCGCCTTCTTTTTATCCCTTCAGAACCCGGGCGAGAAACGCGTTCGAGCGCGCGTTCGCGTCCCCGGCGTCCTCAGCGCGGAAGACTTTCGGGTCGCTCGCGGACGCGAACCCGTGTCCCGCCCCGGGATAGATCTTGAAGTCAACGGACTTGCCGGCGGCGCGGGCCTTGCGGTCGAACTCGCGGACGGAGTCGGGAGGGATGCCCTGGTCCTGTCCACCGAAGTTACCGAGCAGCGGGACCTTCAGAGAGGCGATGGTCGCATCTTCGGTGACCAGCCGGCCGTAATTGATCACCGCGCCCGCGAGCGTGGGCTCCGCCAGCGCGAGTCCGAGCGAGTACCCGCCGCCCATGCACCAGCCGATCGCGGCGATCCGTTTTCCGTCCACGTCGGGTCGGGACCCAAGCCAGGCCACGGCGGATTTCAAGTCCCGGATGGCTCGATCCTCCGGAAGGCCCCTCATGAGCTGGTGTGCCGTGTCGGCGTCCGTCGCCAACTTCCCGCGGTAGAGGTCGACCGCCAGGGCGACGTAGCCCTGTTTCGAAAATTCGTCGGTTTTTGACTTCACGAAGTCGTTCAAGCCCCACCATTCCTGGATGACGATCACCGCGGGCTTTCGCCCGGCGCCTCCCGGGGCGGCCAGATACCCGGACGCCTTTTCGCTCCCGCTGGAAAACTCGACCACCCGGCCGGGCGACTGCGCCACGAGCGAGGCGGCAAACGCGAGAAATCCGAAGAACGATGCCGCGATCTTGCGTACCATTTTTCCTCCTTGAAGGGACCGCGCTAATCTAATGCACGTGAGCCTCCTTTTTCGAGTCGGCGCGCTCGACCCCGAGGCTCGGTTGCAACTGCACTATGACCGCCTCGCCGCTCGCTTCGGTCTCGGCCCGGCGGCCGTGCGCCTTTCGCGCCGCAAATTGACCGGAGGCGAGATCGTGTACGGCACGCCCCACCGGATCACGATCTCGGCGCACCTGTCGGACCCCGAACGAATCGAGACCCTGCGGCACGAGACGGCGCACGCCTGGGCTTACAGGCTCCGGGGCGCGCGCGTGGGCCACGGAGCGCTGTTCTGGCGCCTCGCGACATTGCTTGGCGCGCGGCGTTCTCCCGCTCCCGAGACTGAGGCGCTACGGCGATTTCGAGAACGAAAGAAAGTCGCGTACGAGTGCGAAGGCTGCCGCGAGATCTTCCGGCGATTCCGAGCCTTTCGCTCCCCCCGTTACTGCGTGCGCTGCCACGACGCGGGCCGCCCCTCCCGTCTGCGGCGGCTGTCCGACGCGACGTGACGGGATCCGGACCCTCGCTTCTCGCCAGCCGACGGGCGGCGATCGCCTCCGCGGGCTCGAGGTGACGTCCACGCGCCGCGGGGCCCTTCTCGTACTGTCGGCAGCGCTCCTCTGGTCGACGGGCGGCATCGGCGTCAAGGCTCTCTCCGATCCGGCGCTCAAGGTGGCGTTTTTCCGCTCAGGAGTCGCGGCGGTCGCCCTCCTCCTGCTGTTGCGGCCGCGCATTCCCCGCTGGACCCCCGCCTTCGTCGCCGCCCTCGTGAGCTACGCCGCGTGCCTGACCACTTTCGTCGTCGCAACGAAATGGACGACCGCCGCCAACGCGATCTTTCTCCAGTACAGCGGCGTGGTGTGGGTACTGATCTTTTCGCCGATCGTGCTGCGCGAGCCGTTCCGGCGCCGCGACGCCGTGGCGATTGTCGTCGCGCTCTGCGGGATGGCGCTCTTCTTCGTCGGGAAATTCCATTCGGGGGGCGCCGGCGATCTCATGGCGATGCTCTCCGGCGTCTTCTTCGCCATCCTCGTCCTTGCGTTGCGGAGCGAACGGAACGGGGGCGCCGAGGCGGCCGTGACCTATGGGAACGTCCTGGCGTGCGCCGCTCTATTCCCGTTTGTCTGGCGGGACCTGACCCTCTCTCCGAAATCTGCCGCCATCCTCGTGGCGCTCGGCCTCTTCCAGATCGCGGTCGCTTACGTCCTCTTCGTGCGGGGGCTGCGGTACGTCACCGCCACCTCGGCGTCACTCTTCGGAATGCTCGAGCCGGTCGCAAACCCGATCTGGGTCTTTCTGTTCCTGGGCGAACGCCCGGGCGCCTATGCGGTCGCGGGCGGAGCCATCGTGCTCGCGGCGATTGCGTGGAGGACGGGGTAACGTCGCCTCCGCTCACTGCGGGACGTGCCTTCGCCACCAGCGTGGCTGAGGCGCAGCTCTGCCCCCTCGCCCCGCGCTCGGGGAGAGGGTTGGGGTGAGGGGGAGTCCGTCGCCTTCGCTCACTGCGGGAGCTGCCTTCGCCACCAGCGTGGCGGAGGCGCAGCTCTGCCCTCTCGCCCCGCGCTCGGGGAGAGGGCTGGGGTGAGGGGGCCCGCAGGCAGGTGCTGCGCACCAAACCGTGAAGCCGATGCGCCACTCCCTTCCCAGCGCCCGGAGCGACCGCCTCGGTGAATCCATGCTGCACCCGACGCCACCTGCCCCTGGCAGTCTTCAGAGGGGCTCTCCGGGGCCGGCCGGGTCCGGATATTTCCCTTCTAAACGCCAGCTTCTTCCGGGGAGCCTTCGAACAGCGGCTGCTGCACGGCGCCCAGGAGCGGCAGGATCGCGTCCAGGGCGTCGGCCGCCCAGAGGGGCCGGCGTTCCGGATCGAGCTTCACGGACTCGATCCCCCAATCGGCCAGGACCTCGTCGATCTTTTCGTCGACGGCATGCTGAAAAGTCGTGTCGACGTCCCGCAGCCCGTCGAACGACGGCGTTCCGACGATCGGGACCTTGATGAGCAGGTGGTAGGTGCCCGTCCACCAGCGCACGAGCGGCTCGAGCATCGGGTGCTTGCCGGTCTGAAGAAGGTAGCAGTAATTGTCGAGCACGCTGCGGTCGCAGATCACGATTTCGGACTTGTTTTCCGCCACGAGCTCTTCGGCGATCTCCGTGTGCAGGATCCAGGACTGCGCGGCGACCGTCGTGTCCCTGTTGATCGGCAGCGGGCAGAACCGCGCCACCTCGCGGACCATCTCGACGACCTTGTCGCGCTTTTTTAAAAGCGCCGCGAGCTCGAAGCACAGAGTCGTCTTCCCCACTCCGTGCGTCCCGATAAAAGCGACCTTGGTGGCAATCGGCATGACGGCGGAGCTTACCCGACGGGAGGAAGCCCGAACTCTTTCCGCAGGCGATCTCCATCCTGGTCCAGCGCGGGGGGAAATCCCAGAGGCGCCTCGTGGCCGGACACCGTGAAGGGCGACGAGATGAAAGGCAAGCCGCCGGAATCGCGCACGGCGCCCGAGGCGCGAGCCCCTTCGCTCGTCAGCGCCTCGAGCGCCCCCCTCACCGGACCGGCGGGAATTCCCGACGCGCGGCACCGCGCGAGCCATGCGTCCCGGGGTTCCCGCCGAAGGATCTCCGCCAGAGCGGGATCGAGAGACGTCCGATGGCGCACCCGCGCTTCGTTCGTCCGATATCGAGGGTCTTCCGACCATTCCGGCCTGCCGACGAGATCGGCGAGCCGAAAAAACTGCGGGTCGGTCCCGACCGCCAGGGCGAAATCGGCGTCGGATGCCGAAAAAGTCCGATAGGGCACGATCTGCCCGTGCGTGTTCCCATGGCGCCCGGCCTCCTGCCCCGTCACGAGGCAGGCTTCGCCGACGTTCACCAGCGCCGCGAGGCTGGCGCCGAAAAGGTCCGTCTCGACATGGGTGCCGCGCCCCGTCGCTTCCCGCCCGCGGAGCGCGGCGGCGATCGCGGTCGCTGCGAACGTCCCCGCGAACAGATCCGACACGGCGACGCCGCTCTTCGTCGGCGGGCCACCGGGTTCTCCCGTGATCTCCATGAGGCCGCTGCCCGCCTGCGCCAGGAGATCGAACCCCGGAGCCGACGCGTCGGGGCCCGTCCGGCCGAAGCCGGTGATAGAGGCCGTGACCAGGCGCGGGTTCCCGGCGCGCAGTCGCTCGAGGGAGAGCCCCAGGCGCTCCAGGCCGCCGGGGGGGAAGTTTTCCAGCACGACGTCGGCGCGCCCCGCCAGGATGCTCACCGATTCGCGTCCGCTGCGAGTCGAGAGATCGAGCGCGATCGATTCCTTATTACGGTTGACCGAGAGGTAATAGGCCGAAAGGCCGCTCCGCGGATCGTAGGGCGGTCCCCAGCCTCGGGTCACGTCCCCTCCCGCGGGATTTTCGACCTTGATGACCCGCGCGCCGAGGTCGGCCAGAAGCATCGTGCAAAAGGGTCCCGCGAGAACACGCGTGAGGTCGACGATCAGGATGCGATCGAGGGGCGCCGCCATCGAGATGCCCGCGTCGTCCTTATCGTTGCGCCGGGATCGCTCTCCAGGCGAGCGGGCCGGGCAGGAAATGGAAGAGTCCGAGGGCGGAGACCTCCACCGCGTCGAGACGCTTAGAGATCGCCCAGTACTGGTCGGTACTCCAGAGGTAGTCCGCGGGAGGGTCCGCCGCGAGAAGCCGGTGGACCTCCCGGTAGAGCTCGATCCGCCGCCTCTCGTCCGGCTCGGATCGGACGGCCTCGAGCGCACGGTCGACGGCAGGATTTCGGTAGAACCCGGCGTTTTCGCCCGTGGGAGGCGCCTGAGACGAGTGCACGTACGGAAACTGGTCCACGTTCGGCGGCAGATACTGCTGTCCGTTCGGCGCGACGTCGAACTCCCCCGCCGCGAACCGCTGAACGAACGCCGCCCAGTCGAGCGATCTCGGCAGAACCTCGATGCCCAGCTTTTTCGCCGCCGAGGTGAATATCTCCGCGAGGCTCGCCGACATGGGCTGAGCGCCCGGATAGAGGATCTCCAGCGAAACGCGCCGTCCGGCCTTTTGACGGAATCCGTCCGGCCCCATCACGAGTCCCGCCGCATCGAGCAGCCGGCCGCTCTCCGCGAGGTCGTAGGTGACGGGCGTCAGCTCTGGGGCATTTTCGGGAGCTCCGGTCGGGAAGGGTCCTGAAATGAGATCCGCACCTTCGGGCGGATAGAGCCGCTTCGCCATCTCGCGGCGGTCGAGTCCGTGGGACAGGGCCAGCCGGACGCGGGGATCCGCCAGCCAGGGGTTGCGAACGTTCCACACGAGGAGCGCGACTGCGAACTGCGGGGCCTTCTCGATCCGGTTTCTCTTCGCAAACTCGGGAGACTTCGCCGCCGTGATCCGCTGGTCTCTCGAGATCCGAAACTCGTCGAGCTGGCCCGCCGAGCCCGCGCGAAACCGCACGGCGGAGTCCGGGAGAACGCGAAAAATCACCCGCCGGAACGAAACCTTTTTCGGGTCCGCGTCGTCACGGCGCGCGAGCACGATCTTCTGACTCGCCGTCCACGATTCGAGGCGGTAGGGACCGGATCCCACCGGCTGGCGATCGAGCCCCGTGCCCCTCCGGTAGGCGGCCGCGGACACGATTGGCAGCGTGAACGCGAACAGCCGCTGCGAGTACTTCTTCGAAAAACGAACGATCACGGTGGTCGCGTCGGGCGTCTCGACGGACCGCAGGTCGTCGAACAGCACTTTCCAAGTGAGCGCGGGAATGCGGGGATCGCGCACCCGCTCGATGGTGAAAGCGACGTCCTCCGATGTAACCGGGGTGCCGTCTTCCCACGCGGCCTTCGGGTCGAGCCGGATGTCGTAGACAAGCCCGTCCGAGGAGGCCGCCCATGACACGGCAAGAGAGGGCGCAAAACGCCTGGCCTTGTCCATGCCGACGAGCGGCCGGAAGATCATCTCGATCACACGCAACGTGGGCTCGTCGGTCGTCGTCAGAGGCTCGAGACTTGGCGGGTCGCCATCGAGGTGCCGGGTGATCGTGTCGAGCGGAGCGGCGGCGGACGCAGACGGGCGGCGGGCACAGGACGTGAGCGCGCCCGCGGCGAGCAGGAGCACGGGGAGGAGCAGGCGTACCCGCCGCAGGGTTTTCCCTGCAGCACTCGGCGCGGAATCCGGTCGACGAAAATGGAAGGAGGAGCGATCGCGCGGCTGCATAGTAAAAGTCGCCAATCTTTTCTTCAGCACCCAATGCCACAATAGCATCCGTGGCGAGCGTCGTCTTCGACATCGAGACCGTCGGAATGGAGTGGGAGGATCTGGACGACGCCCAGAAAACCTACCTTTCCAAAAACGCGCGCACCGACGAAGACCGCCAGAAACTTCCGGAGACTCTCTCGCTCTGGCCGCTCACCGGGCGCATCGTCGTGCTCGCCATGGTCAATCCGGACACCGGCCGCGGGCGCGTCTGGTACGAGAAGACCGACGGCCGACTCGAGGAAACTTCGGCGGACGGTCTCTTCACTTTCGTGGGAGACACGGAGGCAACTTTCCTCGCCGAGTTCTGGAAGGCGATCGCCCGCTTTCATCGATTCGTGACGTTCAACGGCCGCTCCTTCGACGGACCGTTTCTGATGCTGCGCAGCGCCGCGCTCGGCATCCCGGTCACGAAAAACCTGGTGGGGTATCGCTACTCCATCCGTCCGCACACCGATCTTTTGGACGTCATCAGTTTTTTCGGGGCGGCGAGAAAATGGAACCTGGACTTCACCTGCAAGGCGTTCGGGATCGAGAGCCCTAAAGAGCATGGGATGGACGGGTACTCGGTCGGGCCCTACTACCGCGCCGGACGGCTCCGCGAAATCGCGTTGTACTGCCGGCGCGACGTCGAGGCGACCGCCCGGCTCTTCCGCAAGCTCGAAAAGACGCTTCTCCCCGTTTTCCGGGACGGGCGGCTCTGATATCCGCCCGATCTGGTATTCTGAAAACGTACCCACCGTGAAACCCACGCAGGAGAGCACACACATGGGGCGGAGTCCTGCCGAGCAACGTGTTTCGCGCCGCATTCCGGTGAGCGCGCCCGCGGTCCTCAAATGGGCCGACGAGCAGATGACGGGATACGTCGAACAAGTCAACCTCGCCGGAATGTACGTCGCTGTGCCGCGCGTTCCGGGTCTCGGCGACTACGTCGACCTGATCTTTTCGCTGCCCAACAACCCGCGCAGCTTCCGCGTTCGGGCGAGCGTCGTGCACGCCGACATGGAAGAGGGCCGCGCGGGATTCGGGGCCCGTTTCGAGCGGCCCCCCCACGGGTTCCTGGAGGCCATCCGCGACCTCGACAAGGGGCACTAGCTCTCGGACGTCAGAGGGCCCTGCGACCGCTTTCTGTCTTCCGGAGTCTGACTCTCGCCCTTCAGTTCTACTTTCCGCTCGCCTCCACCAGCCTCAGGCGGTCGAAGACGAACTCGACCGTCGAATCCACTTCGTCGATCGTCCCTGCCGCCTGCGAGGAGAACGTGCTCGGCGAGACGGCCGTGAGCTCCCAGCGGGCGAGGATCTGGTCCTGGTTGTTGCGGGCCTGAATCGAGACCGTTTTGGACGCGGGAGCGGCAGCGTCCGTCGCGCTGTTCAACCAGTCCTGGAGCTGGTTGAGCCCCTTTTGCGTCACGGTGATCACGAGCCGCCGCTGGTCCGGCGAGTATGCGACCCCCAGCCGGCGTTGATCGTCGCGGCTCATGGGATTGCGCACGAACTCGATGCGGTAGCCGACGACGCCGCCGATCTCGGTGCCGTCCACCAGCAGTTTGAAATTTCGCTCCCGCGGGTCGACGGCGCCGGGCGCGGCAGAGGCAAGAGCCGCGGCGAACAGCAGGCACGAAGTCAGAAGCTTTTTCATGAGTGGCCCTCCGGGTTCTTCAAAATCGTAGCATCAACGTCGCCTTCGCTC
>JBDUBI010000029.1:0-5718 GCA_040004225.1 Acidobacteriota bacterium | reverse complement strand
GGCCGCATCGGACGGCGGCCTTCCGCCTGGAGCCGCGCGGTGTGCGCGCTCCGTTCTATCTCTTCTCGAAAGTGCCGGCGGAGACGATCGTGAAAGCGTCCGGCTTCACCATCGAGGCGAACGCGGCGTCCGCCTCTTCCTTCGTCACGGCGGAGACGAGCGTTCCAAACCGGTCCAGGTATTCGAGGCCGAGACCGTAGTACAGGGCGGTGTCGATGGCCTGGGCGATCCCGGAGTTGGACGCCAGATCCACCTTGAACTTCCCGATCCTCGCGCTCTTCTCGTCCGCGAGCTCCCGGGGAGTCAGGCCGTCGCGCACGAATCGGGAGATCTCGTCGAGGGTCGACGCGACGGCGGCGTCGCGGCTCTCGGGCTTGACCGTCACGGTGACCACGAACGGCCCCGGCACGTGTGTCGCGTGGAAGCTCGAGTGGATGCCGTAGGTCAGGCCCTCCGTATCCCGCACCCGCACCCCGAGGCGGGACGTCAGGGAAGACTGCCCGAGCGCCGAATTCGCCAGGACGCAGGGAAGGAAGGAGGGGTGGGGACGAGTCAGGTGGGCCGGGGCGGCGAGCACAACGTCGGCGTTCGCCTTGTCCGGCATCTCGATGGTCTCCCGAATCGGGACGGGTGCCGGCACTTCGACCTCCGGGATCTCCGGAGGCACGCCCCGCTTCCAGTCGCCCAGCCGGCGCTCGAGCCCGTCGAGGAGCAGATCGGCCTGCACGTCGCCGACGACGACGAGCCGCAGCGTCCCCGCGGCGTAGCGCGCCTCGTAGAAAGACTGAAGGTCCTGGCGCGTGAGCCCCTCGACTCGCGCGATGCGTTCCTCGCCCCGACGCCGGTGAAACGGATGGCCCGGTGGATAGATCCGACGCGCGACGGCGTCGTGCGCTCGCGCCGAGGTCTGGTCCTGCTGCTGCCGGATGGAACCGACGAGTCGCTTCTTCTCCTTCTCGAGCTCCTCCTCGGGAAAGGAGGGGCTTCGAAGGATCTCGACCAGCCGGTCCAGGAGCAGATCGACGTCGCGCGAGAGAGCCGCCGCCGCGATGTCGGTCCCGACCGGATCCGACGAGTCGGAGGAGAAGGAGAGGGACGCCCCGCGGCTCTCCAGGTCTTCCGCGATTTCGAGCTTGTTTCTTTGCGAGGTCCCCTTCGTCAGCTCCCCCGCCGTCATCGACGCGATGAGCCTGCGGTCCGGCGGCGCGTAGAGGGGCCCGCCGTAGAGCGACCCCGACAGCGCGATCGTCGGGTTGAAGCGGTTTTCGAGGACGAGAAGCTCGGCTCCGTTCGAAAGCGTCCGCCGGTGAATCTGCTCGGCAAAGCCCCGCCGGCTCATTCCTCTTCCTCCTCCGCACCGGCGCCGTCCGGCGCGGCTTTCGGAAGGAAGGTTCCGACGGTCAGGGCGTCATCCTGGAAGTACGTCGCGGCGACGCGCTGGACGTCCTCTCGCGTTACGGCCCGCACGGCGACCGGGTAGCGCGCGTACCACTCCCAGTCCGCGACCGCGATGGCTTCGGAAAGCGAGGAGGCGATCTGGTCGGTCGAGTCGCGGTCGAAAATGACCTCCGCCTCGATCTGAACGCGGGCTTTTTCGACCTCCGCCTCCGTGACCCCCTCCTTCCCGACGCGCGCGGTCTCCTCGCGGATGGCCGTCTCGACGGCGGCGGGCTCCACCCCGGGACGCACGGGAGCGAACACGGAGAAGAGCGCGGGGTCCCGGAGCTGCCAGGGGACCACCGTGACCGAGAGTGCGAGACTCTTCTCGACGAGCGCCTGATAGAGGCGCGACGTCAGGCCGCCGCCGAGGACGTTTCCCAGCACCGCGAGCGCATGCGTGTCCGCGTGGAGCGCCTCGACCGTCCGCCAGGACAGCGCGCACCAGGCGACCTGGCCCGCCCGCCGGACGAGGAATCGCCTCTCGCCCTCCTGCGCGGGCTCGACCGTGTAGACCGTCGGGATCGCCGCCGGAGAGGGGGGGATCGGACCGAAATGGCGTTCCACGATCGCCAGGGCGTCGGCTTCCGTGAAGTCTCCGATCAGGATCGCCGTCGCGTTGTTCGGGTGGTAGAAGACGTCGTAGAACTCTTTCAACCGCGCAGTCGTGACGCCCTCGATATCGCTCCGCCACCCGATCGTCGGGTGGTGGTAGGGGTGCTCGCGAAAGGCGACCGCAAACGTGTCTTTGTACAGGACCTGAAACGGCGAGTTCTCCCCGCGCTCGAATTCGTTCCGCACGACCGTCATCTCGGGAGCTCGGTCCTCGTCCCGGAGGAGCGATCCGCGCATCCGCGAAGATTCGAGGCGGACGGCCGTCTCGAGCTGATCCGACGGAATGGTCTCGTAATAATTCGTGCGGTCGAACCACGTCGTCGCGTTGAATCGCGCACCCATCGCTTCCAGAACGGCGGCGATCGCGGTCCCCTTTTCGCGGTTGTACTCGAGCGTCCCCTTGAACATCAGGTGCTCGAGCAGGTGCGTCGAGCCCGTGTACCCCACGGCCTCGTTACGGCTGCCGACGTGGTACACGATCGCGAACGTCACCACGGGCGCGACGGCGTTCTCGAGCAGAAGAAGACGCAGCCCGTTCGAGCGCAGGCGCAACTCGCGGATGCCCGCTTTCTCCGTCACGAAGTCGAACCCGGAACCGGCCGGGAGTGAGGTGGGAGGAGCGCTCAAGCGAGAAGAGGTCCCGGAAGGTCATCGGACCGACGGCAGAGCCGGGACGGAAGCCGCCGGACCCGGGTTCCGGGCGCGAGTTTCTCCGTCAGAGACCCAGGAAGGGCCGGGATCAACGGCCGCCCGCCACGTCCTCGGCCCCGTCGACCCCGATGACATTGCCGCTGATCCATCCGGCGCCGGGCGAGCAGAGTGCGACGAGAGCGCCCGCCACGTCTTCGGGACGGGTCAGCCGGCCGGCGGGATGCATGCGTCCGACGCGCTCGATCATCTGCTCGTTGCCCGGAATCTTTCGAAGAGCCGGGGTATCCGTGACGCCGGCGCGCAGCGCATTGACCGCCACCCCGCGAGGCGCCAGCTCGACGGCCAGTTGCCGGACGTGGGATTCGAGCGCCGCCTTGGCCGCCGAAACGGCGCCGTAAGAGGGCCACACGATGTGGTCACCCGCCGACGTCATCGCGAAAATCCGGCTGCCGGGGGCGAGCAGGTCGGCGAAGACCAGATCCTGGGCCCAGTAAACCAGGGAGTGAGCCATGACGTCGGACGTCATTTCCAGCTGCGCCTTCGAGAGGGACCCGCCGCGGTCCCCCGCGATGAACGGCTTCAGGGTGCCGAAGGCGAGCGAGTGCAGGAACACGCCGACCCGCGATTCGGGAGGCTCCTGTCCGCAAGCCCCGGAGATCGCGGCCATCACCTCGGCCCGTTTCTCGTCGTCGGCGGCGTTGACGTTGAAGAATTCGGCTTTCCGGCCGAGGGCAGAGATCTCGGCAACGATCCGATCGGCGTTGGCCTGCGTCGACTTCCGGTCGAGGTGGACGCCGAAGACGTTCCAGCCCGCGCGTGCCAGGGCGAGCGAGCACGCTTCGCCAAATCCGGACGAAGCGCCGAGGACCAGGGCCCAGCGGGTTGCGGGTTCGGTTCCCAAAACGGGCCGGATGTTATCAGCCGGAGGAGGGCGGCGAAAATCAGGGGGCTTACGGCGCGGGTGGGAGGACTCCTCCCTCTCCCGCCGTCGGGGCGGGGGGCCCGCTGGTCAGCGATCGAAATCGCCATACAGGACCCGGCATCACTCTCCCCGCGCCCGGAGGGAGCCCGAGGGGAACGTGAGGCTAAACTGCCGGTGATGCGCGAGCCCGGCCGCGGTCTTCTCCTCGCTTCGCTCGTCCTGCTTCTGACGGCCGTCTGGCTCGATCCTCCCGGATCCTTCCTCGCCGAGCCGGATGAGCCGCGTTATGCCGAGATCCCGCGCGAGATGCTGGCCACGGGCGACTTCGTGGTTCCGAGGTTGAACGGCGTTCCCTACTTCGAGAAGCCTCCCCTCCTGTACTGGGCCAATGCCGGTTCGTTCGCATTGCTCGGAGAGACGCCCTTCGCCGCTCGACTCCCCACTCGCCTTGCGGGCCTCGGGACGACGCTGCTCCTTCTCTTCGGGGTCCGTCGCATGTGGGGCGCGCGCGAAGGGAACTTCGCGGCGGTTTTTTTTCTTATGTCGCCGCTTCCGTTCACCTTCTCCCGTCTCAACCTCACGGACGGCGTGCTCACCTTCTTCTTCACGGGAACTCTGTTTGCCGGCTACGAGACGATCCGCGCGCGCGAAAAGATACGGGGTTCTGCCGCCATCCTCTCCGCGATCACCGGCGTATTCGCGGCGGGGGCGTTCCTTTCGAAGGGGCTCGTCGGGATCGTGCTTCCAGGGGGGATCCTGCTCTTCTGGTGCCTCGCCACCCGCCGCACCCGCGCGGTGAGCTCGCTTCTCTTCGGCCCCGCCCTTCCCATCTTCCTTCTCCTCGTCACGCCGTGGCTGTGGCTTGCCGAGCGCCGCAACCCCGGGTTCCTCCAATTCTTCTTCATTCACGAGCAATTTCAGAGATTTGCGACGCCGGTGGCCAACCGCCCGGGACCGATCTACTACTTCGTCCTCGTGCTGGTCGCCGGATTTCTTCCCGGTCTCGTGTTCTTCCTGCGCGGGCTGGCGCCGATCCGCCGCGATCAGCTGGAGGCCCTTTTCTTCGTGATGTGGTTCGCCGTCGTCTTCCTCTTTTTCTCCGCCTCTCACAGCAAGCTCTCTCCCTACCTCTTCCCGGCCTTCCCTCCCGCCGCCGCGCTCGCCGCCCGGGCGCTGGCGCGGGACGGCCCCTCGGGGCGGGGCTGGGCGGTCGCCGCCAGCTCGTGCGGGCTTCTGCCCCTCGCGGCCGCGGCCATTCCGGGAGTGCGCGCCGCGACCGCCGCCGCCGGAGCCTGGCCGATCGCCGCGGCCGGGGCCGCGAGCCTCCTGACCGGCGCGGCCGTCTGCATCTCCGTCAGGAGGCGTCCGGAGTCGGCGCTGGCCTCGCTGGCGATCGGATGGGCCGGGCTCTATCTGGCGCTCGCCCTGATCTGGCCCCGCATGCCCCTCGCCCGGGACATCCACGACCTGGCTCTGCAGGCGAAGGCCGCGGCGGGGACCTCTCACGGAAGGGTCGTGTCCTACAGGACCTACGTCCAGGGCTTCCCCTGGAACCTGAAATCCATCGTGCCTCTCGTGGACCACACGGGCGAGCTCGAGGCCTGGTGGCTGCCGGAAGGCCGGCGTCACGAGATCTTCTGGTCGCGGGAGGAGTTCTGGAACAGGTGGCGCTCCGGGGAGCGGCTCGTCGTGGTGCTCCGCAGCCGGGATGCCGGAGATTTCGACACCGCCGTTCCACCGGCGACCCTTCTCGCGGAGCGGGGAAAACACCGGGTGGTCGCCAATTGGGCGGCCGGGCCGTAAGCGAAGGCGACTCGCCGCCCCGGACGACCACACCAGGCCTCACAACGGGCGCATGCAGGAATCACGACGGCGGCAAAAACGCGACCCCTGCCTGCGGTCCCCCTCACCCCACCCCTCTCCCCGAGCGCGGGGCGAGGGAGCAGAGCTGCCCTTTGGTCACGATGGTGAATAAGCTCGCGGCGGGCGGTCGAGCCCGCAGGCGAAGGCAGCTCCCGCAGTGAGCGAAGGCGACGGACGCCCCCTCACCCCAACCCTCTCCCCGAGCGCGGGGCGAGGGGGCAGAGCTGCGC
>JBDUBI010000102.1:0-5782 GCA_040004225.1 Acidobacteriota bacterium | reverse complement strand
CTCCGTGAAAAAGGCTCGAGGACGCTCTCCTTCCAGGAGCTCGTCCGCAGCCTCCACGTCCCCGAGGAAGAGGAGGACGCTTTCCGCGAACGTCTCGACGCGCTCGAGCGTCGGGGAGAGCTCGTCCGCGTCCGGGCGGAAAAATATTCCGCGATCGAGTTCTCGAACCTGACCGCCGGACGCCTCACCGTTCGGGCGGAGGGCTTTGGATTCGTGCTCGTCCAGGGCGGGCCGGACCTCTACGTCCCGCGCGCCGGTATGCACGGAGCCATGGACGGCGACACCGTGCTGGCGCGAGAGGAGCGCACGAAGAGCCACGGGCGGGGACGAGACCCCGAGCGGATCTCGGGAACCGTCGTGAAGGTTCTCGATCGGGCGCGCGAGCGCGTCGTCGGACGTTTCGAAACGCAGGATGGCCGGAAGGTCGTCCTTCCCTATGACCCGAAGGTGGACGCGACCGTCCGGATCGACGAAGGGAAATCCCGCGGAGCGCGCGAGGGAGAGATCGTCGAGGTCCGGCTGACCGCCTTCCCGGACGCGCGCCGCGTGGCGCACGGCGTCGTCGAGGAACGGCTCGGGTTCCTGGGGGAGCCGGGCGTCGACATCGAGATCGTCCTCCGCTCGCACGGTTTGCCGCCGCGTTTTCCGGAGCCGGTCATCGCGGCGTCGGAAAAGTTTCCGGAAGAGGTGGCGACCGAGGATCTCCTGGGCCGCCGGGACTTTCGCGACCACCGCATCGTCACGATCGACGGAGAGACGGCCAAGGACTTCGACGACGCCGTCGAGGTGGAGCGCACGGAAAACGGCTACCGCCTGGGTGTCCACATCGCGGATGTCTCGAATTACGTCACGGAGGGGAGCCTCCTCGACATCGAGGCGGCGTCGCGGGGGACGAGCGTTTACTTTCCCGGCCGCGTGCTTCCCATGCTTCCCGAGCGGATCTCGAACGGATTGTGCTCGCTCAATCCGCGGGTCGATCGCCTCGTGCTCACCGCCATCCTCGACTTCGACCGCAAGGGGCGTGTGCTCGGCGCGCAGTTCTGCAAGGGGGTGATTCGCAGCGCGCACCGCATGACCTATACCGAAGTGGCGCGGCTTCTCGAGACGCGGCCGTCGTCCGACGATCAGCGGCGCTACGGCCCTTTCTTAGACGACTTCCGCACCATGGGAGAGCTCGCGGCGGCCCTCCGCGCCCGGCGCGAGGGGCGAGGCGCGATCGACTTCGACCTGCCGGACGCGGACATCGTCCTCGACGACGAGGGCCTGGTGGTCGGCATCGTCCCGGAGTCCCGCAACGTCGCTCACCGCCTGATCGAGGAGTTCATGCTGGCTGCCAATGAGGCGGTGGCGAAGAAGCTCGTGTTCGACAAGCAGCCGGCGATTTACCGCGTTCACGATCGCCCGGATCCCGACAAGCTGACCGATCTGCGCGAAGTGCTCCAGAGCTTCGGATACGAGTTGAAGGGGAGTCTCGAGGAGCTGCCGCCCGCCGCCTTCCAGAAACTGTTGAAGGAGGTGCAGGGCAAGCCCGAGGAGCGGCTCTTAACCGACCTTCTCCTGCGGGCGCAGCGCAAGGCGATCTACAGCGAGGAATGCCGCGGGCACTACGCGCTGGCCGCCCCTTATTACTGTCACTTCACCTCTCCGATCCGCCGTTATCCGGACCTGATCGTGCACAGGCAGCTTTCGCGGCTCCTCCATTTCCGGCGGGCGGTGTCCCCGGCCGACTTCGAGGCGATCAACCAGGGCCTCGCCGGCGTGGCAAAGCTCTCCTCCGAGCGGGAGCGCCGCGCCGACCAGGCGGAACGCGAAAGCCTGCTGTGGAAAAAGATCGTGTTCATGAAGGACAAAGTCGGCCGCGATTTCGACGCGTTCGTCACCGGCGTCGCGTCGTTTGGCCTGTTCGTCATGCTCAAGGATTTCTTCGTCGAGGGGCTCGTGCCCGTCTCGGCGCTCGGCGAAGACTTTTTCGTATACGAGGAGAAGCAGCACCGGCTGCGGGGCCGCGCGACGGACGTGACCTACCGGCTGGGTGATTCGCTCACCGTTCACTTGAAGGAGATCGACGAGGTGAGGCGGCGGCTGAACTTCCGGCTGGCGGAGCGCAAGGCGGCGTCGCCCCCGGCCGCCCGCCGGGCGAAGCCGCTGGCCGCGCCGGCCGCCGCCGCCGCGCCTCCGCCTCGCCGGTACGGACGCAAGCCGCGGAAGAGCTCGCGATGAACCGCGCCACGCTGATCTCTCTTCTGCTCGTTGCGGGCGTCGCGGGATGCCGCGAACGCGGACGTCCCGATCCCGCCATCCGGATGGCCGTCTCACACGAGCGCGCGGACGCCGCGGGCGACGCTTCGCCGGGGGGAACGGGGGCGGCGCCGGGGACTCCCGGGACGCCGCGCGTCCCGACGAAACTGCTGGTCCCCGAATCGGTCACGTCGGCGTACTCCGGAATCCGGCTGCACTGGAAGGATTCGGGAAGCGGGAAGGAAGGCACCCTGGAAGTCCCCCTGGGCGCCGCGGCGCCGGTGCCCGGATCCACCCTCGAGATCCGGGCCGACGTGTTTCTGCCAGCGTTCACGATGACCAGCGACGCGATCACCTCGACGGGGATCGAGCCGGAAAACCCGGCCGCGCGGATCGCGGTCGGCGAGGGCGGCAAGGAGCTCTTCGCGGGTTGGATCTTCACGCGCTTCCCCGACGTGCACCCGTTCGAGCACCCCCGGATCTCGCTGCGCCTCGAGGGAGGCGTCCGGCGGACATCGTGAGCGCCGGCAAGGCCTTCACGGTCGTCGTCGCCGGGCGGCCGAACGTCGGGAAATCGGCTCTCTTCAATCGCTTGATCCGGCGGCGGCGCTCGATCGTCCACGACCTGCCCGGAATGACCCGCGACGTCCTCGAGGAGGAGGCGGAACTCCCTGACGGCCGGAAGTTCCGGCTGGTCGACACCGGCGGCTACGATCCCGAGGGAAAGGAACACATTCCGAGAGAGGTCCGGGACCGCGCGGCGGCGGCGATCCGGAACGCCGACCTCGTTCTGCTGACGATCGACGCGTCCGCGGGAATCCTTCCGGGCGACCGCGCGGCGGCCCGCATCGCGCGGCAGGCGGGCGTCGAAACGGTGGTCGCCGCAAACAAGATCGACCGCCGCGAAGGCAGCGAGGGCGAGGTCGAGGCGTGGGAGCTCGGGTTCAACGAGGTTTTCGGCGTCTCGGCCGAGCACGGCATTGGCGTCGAAGAGATCCTCGACGCGATCGGTCTCCGCTTGCCGCCTCTCCCGGAAGGGGAGCAGCCGCCCGAGCCCGCGAAGCCGCGCGAGATCGCGCTCGCGATGATCGGTCGGCCAAACGTCGGAAAATCTTCGCTCGTCAATGCGCTTCTGGGCGAAGAGCGCCTGATCGTGTCCGAGGTCGCGGGCACCACGCGCGACTCGGTCGACGCGCGGCTGGTGCGGGGAGAAGCGAGGTTCCGCCTCGTGGACACGGCGGGCATCCGCCGCAAGGGAAAGACGGAGCGCGGGCCCGAGGTCCTGTCGGTGGTTCAGGCGCGCAAGCGCATCGAAGAATGCGACGTCGCCGCGCTGATTGTCGATGCCGCCTCCGGAGCCGCTTCCCAGGACGCGAAGGTCGCCTCCTACGTCAACGACGCGGGCCGCGGCCTCGTCCTCGTCGGAAACAAATGGGACATCGCGGGGGGAGACGAAGGCGAGGCGAAGAAGTTCGCCGCCGCGCTCGAGGACGAGATTCCGTTCGTCCGGTGGGCGCCGCTGGTCTTGACCTCGGCGAAGACCGGGCGTGGGATTGCAAAGCTTCTCGACGCGGCGGCTCTCGTCGCGGAAAACCGCTACCGCCGGATCCCGACGGGCGAGTTGAACCGCATCCTGGGGCGGGCACTGCGCGACAAGTCCCCGCGCACGGCCTCGGGGAAACGGATCAAGATCTACTACGTCGCGCAGACGGGAGTCGCGCCCCCCACGTTCACACTCGTCGCCAGCCGCGCCGAGGCTCTGCATTTCTCGGAGTCCCGCCGCGTCGAGAATCTCGTGCGCGAAATGGGGGACTTCACCGGCTCTCCGATCCGGATCTCGGTCCGAGGCCGGTCCAGAGAAGAGAAGTAGGAGGCCTTTCTCCTTCGCCCCGGGCGAGGGGAGAGGGTTGGGGCGAGGGGGAACGCGGGAGCCGGGCCGTCCCTCGATTCGAATTCCGGGCAGGCGCCGGATAACTCACGACGGTCGACTGAGAACTCGTTAAGATGTCCCCCGGATGAAGAGCGAGCCGGACGTCTACAAGCCTGCGGAGGCCTGCCGGATCGCCGAGGTGGCGCCGTACGTCCTTCGATACTGGGAGACGGAATTCCCGGCGCTCTCGGAAGGCAAGGACAAGGGCGCGGCGCGGCTCTACACCGGGCGCGACGTCCGGATCATCGGCCGCATCCGCGAGCTCCTGTACGACGAGGGATTCACCGTCGCGGGCGCGAAGAAGCGTCTCGAGGCCGAAATCTCCGAGGGGCGGTTCGACGAGGGCCTGAAATCCGCGCCCACGCCCTCCGAACAGAAGAAGTCTGCCGCGCCGCCTCCTCCGGTGATGGAGTCGCCCGAGGCCGCCTTCCTCTCGGAGGGATCCGCGCGTCCGGAGAGACGCACGGCCGCCACGGCGAGGAAGACGGCGCCAGGCTCGGAGTTTCCGGACCGCAAGCGCGTCTTAAAGGAACTCAAGGAGATCGCAAAGCTCCTGGACAACCCGCGGCGCTCGCACTGACCCGCCTGTTTTCGTCCGGCGTTTGACTCGCGGGGGCAACCCTGCTCAAATGCCCCCTCCGGTCGGGACGTGGCGCAGTCTGGTAGCGTACCTGAATGGGGTTCAGGGGGTCCCGGGTTCGAATCCCGGCGTCCCGACCACACAAATCCTCGCAAAACCACAACACGCCAAAACCTCACCTCGCGATTGACACCCATCGACCCATCGGCCAACGTTTTGTCTTCTGCGCGATACGATTTGTCTCTACGCCGTGACGCGCCGGGCGTTCAGATTCGCCGTGTCGAATGGCTCAAGCGAGAACAACTCCGGCTGACGCTTCAGCACCCTCAGCGCCGATGAGCAGCCCGAAGACCCCGAGTCTTCGCACACGTCGCCCGCCGTGGCGCGGTCGCGGGCTTGCGCGGGGGCACCTCAGTCGGGAAACCAGGATGAACGGGGGGGGGACTTTTGGCGGCACGGTAGGGAGGCACGCCGCCGAGGTTGCTCCTTATTGCCTTCCCTCCGAGCGACAGCTTTCTCCAGGTCGAGAGCGCGCCGAACCTGACAAGAATTGCGGTGACCAGTGACGAGAGAAACCTTCTGCGCAGATCAGCATCCAGAAGATCCGTCGCCCCGGACGAGTGGACGGCAAGAGCGTCAGGACACCCGGGCGTCATGGACAGCAAAGCGGTGCGAACCGCCATCTTGAAATCAGCGAATCAGGACTGACCCCCGGGCCCAGTCGCTCGAGGGCGAAAGAGGGGCGCGGGGCCGCGAGCTCTGAGAGGCTCGGTGATTCAGGTGGATCTTCATCTTGCGAGTCAGCGCCGCACGAACGTGTCTCCGGACGGCGCGCTCCATCGTGCTTCTACCGCCGGTCACTTCACACGATTGCTATTTCTCTTGACCGTCTCACCCGCCGGGTATAGCGTGCCCCCGAGTCACTCCGTTAAAAACGTAAATTTTTTAGGAGAATAGATGAAGGCACCCACCCTTCGGACGAGTCTCTGCTTGTCTGCCCTTCTGGTCGCCCTGGCGATTGCACAACCCGCGGC
>JBDUBI010000062.1:0-5806 GCA_040004225.1 Acidobacteriota bacterium | reverse complement strand
ATGACGCCCGACGAAAAGAAGGCGTTTTACATCAACGCCTACAACGCGTGCGCCATCGCGACGGTCCTCGACCACTACCCGACGAAAAGCATCCTCGACATCGACGGCGGCTTCAAAAAGGTCACCCACAAGGTCGGCGGCGAGATGCTCACGCTGGACGGGATCGAGAACAGGCTCCGGGAGGCCAGGGACGCCCGCATCCATTTTGCGATCGTCTGCGCGTCGAAATCGTGTCCGCCTCTGGCCGGAAAGGCGTACACGGCGGCGGGCGTGTCCGACGAGCTCGACCGCCAGGGGCGGGCTTTCGTCAATGACCCGGCGAGGAACTCGATCGATCGGCAGAAGGGAAAGGTCTCGCTTTCGAAGATCTTCTTCTGGAATCGCAAGGAGTTCGATCGCGACGGCGGCGGATCGCTCGCGAAAGAAGTCGCCCGATTCGTCAGCGATCCCGCGACCGCCTCCTGGCTCTCGAGCTGGACCTCCGAACCGGTATTCCTCGAGTACGACTGGACCCTCAACCAGCCGTAGTCGGGTAAAAAGAAGGCCCCTCGCGGGAGGGGCCGAGGAGGAGATCAGTGTGTTCGCCTGTTGATACGGACCTCCCCGTCGTTCCGTTGAGGGCGAAAAGCGGGTGATCCGACTTTTCTTGAAAGCGGGCCGGGACGTCTCGGTCCGGAGGCGGCATCCGTGGCTCTTCTCCGGCGCCGTTGCCCGCCGTCAAGGCGACGGAGGGGACGGCTGGGCGGAAGTCCTGTCGGCGGAAGGGGAGCGGATCGGGGCGGGATCGTACTCGCCCGGGTCGCAGATCGTCGCCCGGCTCTGGGTCTTCGGAGACGCGCCCGCCGGTCCGGAGATCTTTGGCGAGCGATTCGATGCCGCGCGAGTCCGGCGCGTCTCGATCCTCCCTCCGGACACCACGGGGTTTCGCGGCGTCAACTCCGAGGGAGATCTCTGTCCGGGCGTGACACTCGACGTATACGGTGCGACCGGGGTCCTCGAGCTCTCGGCGGAAGGGACGAAAGCGTGGGCGGGGGACCTGGAGCGCGAGGCGAGACGCGCCTTCGAGTTGGAGGCCGTGATCTTGCGAACGGGAGGCCTCCACGATGCGGGGACACTGAGGGAATCGCCCCCTCCCGCGGACACCGGGACCGGCCGCGCCGCCTTTCGCGAGAATGGCCTCCGCTTCTTCGCGGATTACGGCTCGGGCCAGAAGACCGGCTTCTTCCTCGATCAGCGGGACAATCGCGCGCTATTGAAGGCCCTCGCTTCCGGCCGGCGCGTGTTGAACCTGTTCTCCTACACCGGAGGCTTTTCGGTGGCGGCGCTCGCGGGTGGCGCCGCGCGCGCGGCGGACGTCGACGCGTCTGCCGGCGCGCTCGAGCTCGCGGCCGAGCACCGGCGCACCAACGGATTCGATTCGGAGCCGACCGACTTCACGCGCGCGGATGTTTTCGAGGACCTCCGCCGACGGGTCGCGGACCAGGAGAGCTGGGACGCGGTCGTCTGCGACCCGCCGGCGTTCGCCAAAAGACGAGGAGATGTGGACCGCGCCGCCCGCGGCTACAAGGACATCAACCGCCTCGCGATGCGCCTCGTGGCGCCGGGGGGAATCCTCCTCACCTGCTCGTGCTCGGGGGCAATCGATCCGACGCTCTTTCAGCAGATCGTCTTCGCGGCGGAGATCGAGTCCGGCGCCGCCTTCTCGCTGTTCGCCCGTCAGGGAGCGGGAAAAGACCATCCCGTGTCGCTCGATTGCCCGGAAGGGGAATACCTCAAGGGGATGTGGCTGGTGCGGACGGGTTAGGAGCGGGAACCGGGAATCGAGATCACCGGCGCCAGACTTTTTCGCCCTTCGCCGGTCGACCACCGCGCGGGCAACCTTCGGCGGGCGCCGACCGCGCCGGTATACTCCGGATCCGATGAATTTCGACCTCTCGGAGGATCAGAGCCTCCTCCAATCTGCCGTTCGGGAGTTTGCGGAAGAGGTCGTCCGGCCGCGGGCCGCCGTCATCGATCAGTCGGGAGAGTTCCCGAAAGATCTTTTCCACCGGGCCGGCCAGCTCGGCCTCGCCGGAGTCTCCGTTTCCTCGGAGCACGGGGGCTCGGGCATGGACGTCGTGTCCTACTCGATCGTGATCGAGGAGATCTCGCGGGTGTGCGCCAACCTGGGCGTCATCCTGTCCGTGAACAACTCTCTCGTCTGCGACCCGATCGAAAAGTTCGGCAACGACGACCAGAAGAAACGGTTTCTGGAGCCGCTGGCGAAAGGGGAGAAGCTCGGGTGCTTCGCGCTGACGGAGCCCAATGCCGGCTCCGACGCCGCCAACCAGCAGACCCGGGCCGTGCGGGAGGGCGACGCGTGGAGGATCTCGGGCCAGAAGGTCTTCATCACCTGCGGTTCCGACGCGGACCTCTGTCTTCTGTTCGCCATGACGAGCCCTGAAAAGAAATCGCGGGGAATCTCCGCGTTTCTGATCGACGCGGCCTCGCCGGGATTCGACCGTTCGCGCCACCAGGTGAAGCTTGGAGTCAACGCGTCCGGAACGGTCGAGATCTTCCTGACGGACGTGATGGTCCCTTCCGAAAACATGCTCGGGAAGGAAGGGGACGGTTTCAAGATCGCGATGTCGACCCTGGACGGCGGACGCATCGGAATCGCCGCGCAGGCGGTGGGTATCGCGACGGAAGCGATGGAGGCCGCGGTCCGGTACGCGAAGGCGCGGCAGGCTTTCGGGAAGGCGATTGCCGAGTTCCAGGTCATCCGTTTCTATCTCGCGGACATGGCGACCGACGTGGACGCTGCGCGGCTCCTGACCCGGCGGGCGGCGGCCGCGAAGGACGCGACGAAGAAGAACGGCGGCCGCTACGGGCTCGAAGCGGCCGAAGCGAAGTTGTACGCCGCGGAGATGGCGCAGCGCGTCACGACGAAGGCGCTCCAGATCCACGGGGGGTACGGCTACACGAAGGAGTACCCGGTCGAACGAAATTTTCGGGACGCCCGGATCACCGAGATCTACGAAGGCACGAGCGAGATTCATCGCCTGATCATCGCCCGCGAGATCTTCAAAGACTCCGGCCTCGCGATCGGATAAGGCATGCCGCAGACAAGGATGTTTCGAGACCGCGTGGTCTCGATGGAACAGACTCTCGAAGGAGGGGAGAAGAACCTCGACTTCTTGAAGGGGCTCTGCCGCGAGGCCTTCCCCGACTTCGAGTATCGGGAGCATGGCCTCGATCACGAGCGCGATCTCTTCGTGATGACGCTCGAGGCCTCAGACGGACGAAAGAAGACTGTCGGCTGGACGCGGATGGTCCTCTACGACGCCGAGCGGCTTCCGTCCTTAGTCGAGAATCCGATCTCTCCCCTGCGGTCGCGCGTGCTGGCCTTTCTGCAGGCGCGCGCGGCGCGGACCGAAATTCTCGTCACGTTCCGCCATCTCGAGGATGGCTGGGTCGACACCCCGGAGCCGCGCAAGGAAAAGCGCCGCGGCCGGCGTGGAGGGCGCGATGGGCGCGATGGGCGCGGGGGGAGCCGGGACGCGCCGGGCGCCGGGCGGGAGAACCGCGGCCCCGGGCGCCCCGCAGCTCCGCGAGCGGAGCCGGGACAGAATCGGCCCGCCGCCGCGAAGGCGGGAGGAGGCGGGGGCAGGCGCGACGGCGGCCGCGGTGGGCGTTCGCCGAACCGGCCCGAGCGCGAGCGCGGCGGCTCCCCCGCGGGTGCGCGCGAGCCGCGACCTCCGGTGCCGGGGCCCGCTCCCGTGGCGGCCCGCGGCCCCGCTCCCGAAGGACCGACGCTCGAAATGGGAGAGGCCGGAGGCGCGCCGGGCGCTCCCGGGCGGCGGCGACGTTCGCGCCGCCGGCGGCGCGGCCGCGGAGGCGCCGGGGGCAATGCGGGACCGGGCGCGGGTCCGGGGTCTCCTCCGGCGGGCGCTCCCGCGGGCCCCAAGCCGTGAACTTCGACCTCAGCGAAGACCAGAAGCGCATCCGGGACGCCGTCGCGGAGTTTGCCGCGTCCGAAATCGCGCCCGGTGTCGCCGACCGGGAGCGCCGCGAGGAGTTTCCGCGCGCGATTCTGACCTCCCTCGCCGGTCTCGGGATCCTCGGGATGATGGTCCCGGAGGAGTACGGCGGCTCGGGCGCGGATGCGCTGTCCTACGTCCTCGCTATCGAGGAGCTCTCCCGCGTGTGCGCGTCGGTGGCGGTGATCGTCTCCGTGACGAACTCGGTCTTCTGCTACCCCGTCTGGAAGTACGGCTCAGACGATCAGAAGAAGACGATCCTCTCGGAGGTGGCGTCCGGCAGGTCTCTCGGCGCGTACGCGTTGACCGAATCGCAGTCCGGCTCGGACGCCGCGAACCAGAAGACGCGCGCCGTCCGTGACGGAAACGACTACGTGTTGAATGGCGCGAAGGCGTGGATCACGAACGCGGGCGAAGCCGGCTGGTACCTCGTGATGGCGATGACGGATCCCGGCGCGGGCACCCGGGGCATCACGGGATTTCTGGTTTCTGCGGAAGACAAGGGGCTCCGTATCGGACCGCCCGAGGACAAGATGGGGCTTCGCTCCTCGAAGACGGCGGCGATCTACCTCGATGACCTGCGGGTCCCCGAGGCCCGGCGCCTGGGCCGCGAGGGGGACGGGTTCGGAATCGCGATGGCGACCCTCGACCATTCCAGGATCGGGATCGCGGCGCAGGGCGTGGGCATCGCGCGGGCATGCTTCGACGCCTCGACGGAATATGCGAGGACCCGCGAGACCTTCGGCAGGAAGCTCGCCGAGCACGAGATCATCGCGTTCCAGATCGCCGACATGAAGGTGCAGATCGACGCCGCGCAACTTCTCACCTATCGGGCCGCGCTGCTTTCGGAGAAACCGGGCCGGTTCTCGAAGGAGGCTTCGATGGCCAAAGTGTTCGCCACGGAAGCGGCCAACGCGATCGCGGCCCGCGCGGTGCAGATCTTCGGCGGATACGGTTATTCGCGCGAATATCCTGTCGAGCGGTTTTACCGTGACGCGCGGGTCACGACCATCTACGAGGGGACGAGCGAGATCCAGCGGATCGTGATCTCCAAGCGAGTGCTGGCGGAAGCATGACGGACGAGACCGTTCTGCCGCCGTTCGCTGTTCCGGAGGAAAAGACGGAGGATGCCGTCCCGCAGGCTGCGGCGCCCGGCGTTCCGCCGCCCGCCGCCGGCGCGCCCGCAGCGTCGGAAACTGCTGCGCGGCCCGGTTCCGGTGCTCCTTCGGCGGGCCCCGACGCCGAGGCGTCCCCGTCGGCTGCTCCGCCGCGGGCGCTTCAACCACCGTTTCCCTTGGCTCTTCCCGATGCCTCACATGTCGCACCGTCCGCCCCCCCGGGGATCCCGGACTCGGCCCCTGGCGATTCTCCCGCCGCGGACGGGCCCGCGCCCGCGCCTGCCCCTCCTCGCCGGCGCGACGACCGGCCGCGCGTTCCGCGAGGGCCCCGTCCCGACCTCACCGAGGCGGCGGAACCCGTGTTCCGGGAGTCCCGGGGTTACCGCATGCGCCTCGAGCCCGCCGATCTGACGCGCTTACGCGAGCTCCCGGGCTCCAAAGGAAAGACGGATCGGGAGCTCGGAGAGACGTTCTTCGACGGGCAGTCGGACCGCTTCACGGCATCGCTCGCCGAAGACGTGCCGTCTCCGGCGGATGTCCGCGTGGTCGTCGATCCCTACTCGCGGCAGGCGTTTCTGGCGGTAGAGAAGAAGATCCGCTCGATTCTGAGTTTCTAACGTCGCCTGCGCTCACTGCGGGACCTGCGTTCGCCTGCGGGCGAACGCACCG
>JBDUBI010000157.1:0-1759 GCA_040004225.1 Acidobacteriota bacterium | reverse complement strand
TCGCACGCCGCGTGCGCCCGGGTGGCCGGCTCGACCTCGAGCCGGAGATAGCGAGGCCGCGAAAGATCCGCCCCGCCCGCGCCGATATGAAACGCGGAGAGCGCCACGTCGATCGTCCAGAAACCGTCGGAGGAATGCTGCGCGTCCCGGACGGGAGAACCGCGGCCCCGTCCCTCGCAACCTGTTTCGGTCCACCCGGAGAGACCGAGGCGCTTGAACGGAGTGGTCACGAAAGAGAGGAGCCGGTCGAGCCAGGAGAGCCTCGGGCGCGGCGCGTTCGACAGCATCGCGAGGGTTCCGGGCGCGTCGCACGGCGTAACGCCGAACAGGCCGGGCGCCTTCGCCAGAAGCTGGCGCCGCCAGTAGTGCGTCAGTTGCACGCGCGCGTCCTCTCAGCGCCGCGAGGTTCGCGGCCCGTTCCCGTCGACTCGCGGCTTCTCTTTCCTCCCGACGAGCCCCGCGAGGAAGGTTCGGGAGTCGACGGGGGCGAGCGCCCTCTGGACTGCCGGTCGAAAGAGGACGCGGTGCGGGACGCCGACGAGCGCCTCCGGAATGGCCCAGAGATCTTCCTCGGTCGTCATCCAGCGCAGCCGGTCGAATTGTCCGAGGTGCACGGGGCCGGAATGGCGCCGCAGAGTCTTCTGCCGGCGCAGGTTGAAATAGCCTTCGAGATACGAGAGGGCCAGCGCCCGGATCGTCGCATGGACAGGCTCGCGATAGCGCAGGCCGGAGTAGTTCGACCGCGCGATGGCTCCCCACCCGGACGGGCCTCGAAAGAGCGCGAGCACGTGGTCATCGTCGGCGTCCGCCTCGAGGTCCAGAAGGAGCGGCGGTTCTCCCTGAAGCCGGAGCGCGGCGGCGGCAAACAGGGCGCCGTCCATGCACTGAACCCTCCGCTCCCGAAGCACGCGGCGGGGCGACCGGCAGCCCGAAGCCTCGACGTCGTAGTCGATCGAATCGAGGTACCGCTGAATCCGCCACGGAGGCGACAGCCTTCGCAGGGAGGCGGCCTCTCGCTTCGTCAGGCCGTAGTCGGGGGCGCCATCCCGGGAGACAGGCTTCGGACGCCGCGGGGGAATTGCCATGGCACTAGAATGCCCCAGAACTTCGAGCGAAAAGACAAGGAGACGATCGTGATCTCGCAATGGAAGACGTTGGTGGCCGGTGTGGGGACGGCGGCTCTGCTGCTGTCCGGATGTCAGAAATCGGAAAACGCGGTCGCTGCGGACACCGCCGCCGGTTCAACGCCGGTCGCGGCGGTCGCGACGACGCCGGGCGGCGCTCCGGCCCCGGCGGGCGACGTTTCGAAGCCGCCGTTTGGCTTTCTGGATACCCCGAAGGAAGGAGCGACCGTGGTGCCCGGGAGTTGGGCGTTTGGATGGGCCCTCGATGACTCCGGAATCTCGCAGATCACCGTCTCCTCGGAAACGGGCGTGACGAGCCCGGTGGCCTTGAAGCAGACGTTTCCGGGAGTCGCGCAGAGCTATCCGAATTTTCCCGACACGGACCACGCGGGCTTCGGCTTTCCGGTGCCCAAAGTCGATCCGGGCTTGCATACCCTCACGATCACTCTGATCGCCAAAGACGGGGGCCGGACCGAGATCCGGCGACAGATTCGAGTTCGCTAACGTCGCCAACCGTCGCCTTCGCTCACTGCGGGACGTGCCTTCGCCGAGCGCGGCGAAGGCACCGGCGAACGGCTCGGCCGGATGCGGCCTCGACCGTTCGCCTCGTCCCTTCGTTCGCTACGGCTCCCGCA
>JBDUBI010000093.1:0-5929 GCA_040004225.1 Acidobacteriota bacterium | reverse complement strand
TGGTGCGGTGGTTCGACAAGTACGTGAAGGACGCTCCGGCGCGGACCGCGGCCGTGTCGGTCGTGAAGTCCCAGCCATGACCTCGCAAGCCCCGGCGGTGAAGGACCACTACCCCGAAACGTGGTTAGCGCCTCCGACGAGCCACTGCTCGAAGAGAGGATTTAAGCATCCCGGACGAGTGGTCTTCGGACGGGCGGCTTCTCGCGCTCGACCGTATGCGAAGCGGGGACGGGGACGCCTTTCCGAGCCACATGGGGATCCGACGATGCGCCGTTTTATTCCGCTTCGGAGCCGATGCTGGGAGAGCTCGACACGGACAGCCGCGAGTTCATCCACCGACTTCGAATTCCGGAGGGCTCCGAAAACGTGGTGGCGGAGCTCGAAGCCGAGGTGGTTCCCGCCCACCTCGTGACGTTCGCTCCGGAGACCTCCGCGTGGTCCGCATGGTCCATCGAATGTCCCCTCCGCCGCCGCCAGATCGAAATCGCTCGCGATCTTTCTTGACTTGCGCCTCTTTTGCGCCCATGCTGCGGAAGTGGGCCGATGGGCCGTTCCCGGTGGCCAGGGGACGGCCGCGGTGGTTCCCTCGGCCTCTTAAAGATCTGAGGAAGCATTCGGCATCTGAACCGATCAGCCAGAATTCGTAAGGTGGAGAGCCCAACTTGAACCTGACAAAACGGCAAAAAGAAATTCTTGACTTCATTCGTTCCTACCGCGACGAGCAGGGCATTTCGCCGACCCAGCGCGAGATCCGGGAGAAATTCAACCTCTCCTCCTTCGGGACGGTTCAGAAGCATCTGAAGCGGCTCGAGGAAAAGGGCGCTCTGTCCCGGCAGTGGAATCGGAGTCGAGGGATTTCACCGGCCGCGGAACCGGGGGGCGCCCGCGAAATCGCGCTCCTCGGGACGGTGGCGGCCGGCCGGCCGATCGAGCCGTTTCCCGACGACGAGACGATCGAAGTCCCGGCATCGCTGCTCGGAAAAGGCGAGCACTTCGTGCTGCGCGTCCGCGGCGATTCGATGGTGGAAGACGGAATCCGTGACGGGGATTATGTCGTCGTGGCCCGGCGCGCGAGCGCGCAGAACGGTCAGACCGTCGTCGCGCTCGTGCGTGGCGAGGCCACGTTGAAGCGTTACTACTCGGAAGGAGCGCGCATTCGGCTCCAGCCCGCGAACGCCTCGATGAAGGCGATTCTCGCCGACGCGCGTGACGTCACGGTTCAGGGGGTGGTGACGGGGCTCATCCGGGATTACGCCAGCGCATAACACGCCTTTCGCCGGGGAGAAGAGAAAAACGGAGCGCGCGACCCGTGCTCCCACCGCTCCCATTGCCGTTGCCGGCCCCATCCCATCGGTTAGAATCGCGCCCCCGGGGCGACGTACCCAAGTGGTTAAGGGAGAGGTCTGCAAAACCTTTATTCGGCGGTTCGAATCCGCCCGTCGCCTCCACACCTGCCCTCACGTCGACGAGTCCCGCAATGAAGGGGAGACGGAGGAAACGCCGCAAAATTCGGGGCTCCGCCGACCGACCATCTCCGGATTTCTCGTCCCCGAACCGGACGAAGGGGGAAACGGTTGATTCGCAGAGTCCGCCCCTGTTCGGGTCCCGCGTTTCAGGCGAAGGGCACAGACTTTGCTCCCCTGTCTCTGCGAGGTTGGCATGACGCACCGGAAATCCGGCCCCGTGAAAGGACGCCGCGATGTGCGTCCCACCCGGCCGAGGGAGGTGACGATCATGTTGAAGAACGGCGAGACGGTCTTCGCTTTTCGATCGGAGGGCGTGATCAGGCTCCTCCGCAAACTGGACGCGGCCACAGAGCTCGCGCGCGCCCTGGAGAGGTGCCTCCCGTCGATTTCGCGGCTCGGCGACGACGCGAGCGCGGAAGAACAAGCGCTTCGCGCGCTCGCGATCTGGGAAGACGCCTCGCGCTGAATCGCTCCCCGACGAGTTCGCAAGCGGTCTGACGGAATCGCGCGGAATCGCGATTCCCCGCGTCCGCCGACGAGCGTTTCGATGCACCACCGGGCCGGCGCGCCGCCAACCGATCGTCGCGCCCTCTGCTACCATTCGCGGAGAATGCCGGAGTGGCGAAATGGGTAGACGCACGGGACTTAAAATCCCGAGGGCCGAAAGGCCCGTGCCGGTTCGACCCCGGCCTCCGGTACCAGGGCGCGCGAGATTCTCGTGAGCGACGGTCCCGCGATCGACGCCGTGGCGAACGGCCTCCACGAGCTCGAAGAGAGCGTTGGCTACGCGTTCCGGGACAGGGACCTCCTGGTCCGGGCGGTGACGCACAAGTCCTACAGCAATGAACGGCGCGATCTCCCGTCTCCGAACAACGAGCGACTCGAATTCCTGGGAGACACGGTTCTCGGATTCGTCGTGGGAGATCTCATCTACCGGAACTTCCCGAATCTCCAGGAGGGCGCCCTTTCCAAGATCAAGGCGCACCTCGTCTCCGCGGCCACCCTGTCCTTGAAGTCCCGGGAGCTCAAGATCGGCCGATTCCTCCGCATGGGGACGGGCGAGGCGAGATCGGGGGGCGGCGAGAAGCTCTCCCTGCTGGCGGACGGTTTCGAGGCCATCGTGGCGGCGATTTACCTCGACGGCGGACTGCCGGCGGCGGGACAGTTCATTCAAAGGGTCTTTGCACCCGACATCGCGGGAATCGACCTCGCCGACCTCTCTTTCCATGACTACAAGACGGCCCTGCAGGAATCCGCACAGGCGCTCGGGCTACCCCTCCCCGATTACCGGATCGTCGACGAGTACGGCCCCGACCACGAAAAGGTGTTCGTCGTGGAGGTGTTCTGGGACGGCGAGACCTTCGCCCTCGGGACCGGCAACTCGAAGAGAGAGGCTCAGAGAAAAGCGGCCAAGGAGGCCTTGAAGAAACTGGGGCGGCTGCCGGCTTAACGTCCGCTCAGGGAGCCTTCGCGAGACGCGCGAGGAAGTCGTCCGGCTTCTCGAACCCGACGAGCCTGAGATCCCGGCGCTCCCGACCCGCCGCATCCAGAAAAACCAGCGTGGGAACCCCGAGGATCGCGTACTTGTCCGAAAGCGCAGCCACTTCCGGAGAACCGGACCGTGTCAGATCCGCCTTGTACAGACCGCGGCGCGCCAGCTCCGCACGCACCCGAGGATCGGTGAATGTCTTTTCCTCCAGCTCGCGGCAGGGGAGGCACCAGTCGGCGGCGAAGTCGATCACGGCGGCTCTTCCGCCGGCCGCAATCGTCTCCGCGGAGTAGGGGCGCCACGCGAGCCCGCCCGCATCCTGCGCGGGCCCGCGGGGCCGGAAAAACAGGGCGGCCGCCACAAACAGGAGGGCGGCGAAGGCGCGGAGAGCCGGCTTCCACGCCGTGCTACGGAAAGCCAGAAAGGCGGCCGCGATCAGAAGCACGGCGGGCAGGAGCCAGTCCCCGAGGGTTCTCGGCAGGACGGGACGGAGGAAATACGCGGCCATCGCGAGCAGCACCCAGCCGAAAACCTTCTTGACCGACTCCATCCACAAGCCCGCGCGCGGCAGCCGCGAGAGGCTCCCCGAGAAGGCTCCGAGAAAGAGGTAGGGGAGGCCGAGACCGAGCGAGAGGACGAAGAAGAGGAGGAATCCGAGACCCGCCTGCTGTCGCGCCGCGACGAACGCGAGGAGTCCGAGGACGAAAGGGCCGACGCACGGCGCCGCGACCACCCCCACCAGGAGTCCCATGCCGTAAGCCCCGGCCGCCCCGGACCGCGCGCCCGCCTTCTGCATCAGGGCGCTCGGCATGCGGAGGTCGTAGAGGCCGAACATGGAGAGCGCCAGCGCGATCAGGACCCCGGCGACCCCCCCGAGGACCCAGGGGGATTGAAGCGCGGAGCCGAAGAGCCTTCCAGACAGAGCCGCGGCCACGCCGAGCGCGGAGTACATGGTGCACATCCCGAGCACGTAAATTGCCGCCAGACGAAACGTGCGGCGGCCATCTCCGGGCGCCTGCCCCGCGAAAAAGGAGAGTGTCAGGGGGATCACGGGGTACACGCAGGGCGTCAGATTCAAGGCGAGGCCGCCCGCAAACAGGAGAAGGAGTACGAAGGGAAGGCCGCGGCGGTTCAATTGCTCCTCGAAATCGGAGGAAGCTCCCGCGGCGCGTCCGTCCCGCACGCCCTGCGCCGGAGCCGCCGACAGGGGGACGGCGCCGCCCGAGAGCGCCGCCGGCGAGCCCTGCTCCCGCGTCTCCGCGCGGAAGGGGAGAGACGCCGGCGCGAAGCACTGCGTGTCGTTACACGCCTGAAAGTCGACCGTTCCCGCGAGAGACACGGGCACATCGCCGGTCCACGAGACGGGCACCGTCACCGCGAACTCGCCCTCGTAGACTGAGAGCGGCTTCTCGGCAAAGGAGAACTTCTTCATCTGCCCGGGCGGATAGACGGGAGTCCCAGCGGTAGATCCCGGCGAAGGGTTCAGCTTCACGGAGGTCGGGATCAGGTAGTCCTCCGTCGGCGTGTGGCTGTTGACGTGATATCCCGCCAGGAGGCGGGCCGTGATTCGCACCGTTCCCGCGGCTTTGTCGCCGCCCTGGAACGCGGCGGAGAGGGAGACGATCTCCGAGGGCGTGGCCGGGGCGGCGAGCGCGGCGGAGCTTGTCGCGAAGAGAATCCCTGCCGACAGCGCCGACAGCGCGCGCCGGCCCCTCATGGGTTCGACGGGGGCGCCGTCAGCCGCGAGAGCATCGCGTTGACCTGCTCGATGTACGGAGACTTCGGATGATCCCTCTGGAATTTCCGGAAGAGGGCCAGCGCTTCCGCCGGCTTGTTCTCGGCCAGCGGCAGCTGCGCTTTGAAGAGCTCCGCGCGTTCCCGCCGGAGCGGGTCGCGAGAGCTTGCGAGAAGACGGTCGATCGTCCGCCGCGAACTGGCGATCTGGCCGAGGTCGAGCTCCACCGCCGCCAAGATCTCCCGGGCCTCGTCCCGGACCCCGGAAGGCGCCTTCGGAGCCGAGGCCGCACGCTGGAGGCGCGGGAGAGCGGAGGCGGAATCGGAACGCTGGTACAGCTCGCGCCCGGTTTCGAGAGCCTCCTTCGCGGGAAGCTTCGCGATGTCCTGGGAGTCGACCCGCTTCGCGAAGGCCCGATAGGACGCCGTGTCCTTGGAAATGTGCTGATAGAACTCCGGAGCGCTCGTGAATCCCTGCATCAGGAAGACGATCCGCCCTTCGGGTGTCGTCACGAGCACGGCAGGCGTCTCGCGGACGCCGTAGCGGCGGGCCAGCTCGCGGCCTTCCGCGGACGCCAGCGAGACTTTGACCGGGACCATCGGCAGGAGCACGGCCTCGAACTGAAAAGCGGGGTAGAGGAGCGCGTCCATGCGCCGGCACTGGCCGCACTCCGCATCGTCAAACTCGATGTACACGGATTTGCCTTCGGAAGCGGCCCGCGCCTTCGCCTCGTCGGGGCTCGCGGCCCAGCGGGCGTTGCCCGGGCTCGTCACGGCGGACCCGGCGGAGGGGTTGGGCGATGCGCCCGCGGAGGGTGTCGGGATCGCATCCTGCGCCAGGGAGGGCAGGGCGAGGCCCGCGAGACACAGCGCGATCAGGGTTCTCAAACGGACCTCCAGTCTGCGGCCAAGGAACGAGCGTTCCCCTCCGGGCATTCCCGGGCGGCGCGCGTCCGCTGTTTGAGGGGGAGCGCTCTGCGGCTCATGAGCGGATGATGTCTTGCGCCTGCCCGCGGGGCAAGCGCGGGCGCAAATCCGGCCGACCGACTCGGGCGAAGCGGCGTCCCACAGCGCTGACGACCCGGAGGGCGAGGCGGCTTTTGCCGCGGCAGATCGGCGCCGCGGCCTGCGCCGAAAGCCGTTGTCAGGTGCCGGGAATCCGGCTACACTCGCGGCCCCGGTGAGGGTGAGAACGCCCAGGTAGCTCAGTTGGTAGAGCAAGGGACTGAAAATCCCTGTG
>JBDUBI010000012.1:0-20101 GCA_040004225.1 Acidobacteriota bacterium | reverse complement strand
GGCTCGAGTCGAGACGGCGGTCTCTTCGGCCGTGGCGCCCGCGGCGGCCCTGGAGCCGGTGTCTGCGGGCGCCGAACAGACGACGACGCTTCAAAACGACCTGGTTCGGGCGGCGGTCTCCAATCGTGGCGGGGTCCTGTCCTCGTACGTTCTGCTTCGGCACACCGACGAGCAGAAGCATCCGCTCGAACTCGTCAAGCAGGTGCCCGCGCCGGCGCCCCGCCCGCTGGCGATCGATTTTCCGGGAAAGCCGGAATTGACCGCACGGGTCGCCCAGGCGCTCTTTTCCGTCGAGCCCCTGGCGGACCGCGGCGTTCGCCTGCGGTTCTCAGACGGAGCGATTTCGGTCACGAAGGAAATCCGGCTCGGAACCGGGTACCTCTTCGATGTGCACACCGAGGTCGCCGGCGCCGCCCCCTACACGGTCCTCGCGGGCACCGGCCTTCGCAACGACGCGGAGGAGCAGGTGTCGCGGTACTCGCCCCCCGCGGCGGCGATCGCGACGAGCGGCAACGGGTTCGAACGAGCGCGCGCCGAAAAGCTCGAAAAGCCCCAGAGCTGGCCGCTCGCGGATCACGGGTACGCCGGGCTCGAGGACAACTACTTCCTCGCGGTCATCCTGCCGCGCCAGGCGGCGACGGCGGTCGCTCTTCCCGTTCTCGGCGTCGGGCCCATGACAGGCAAGGACGCGGCGGCAAAGCCGGGGTCGGGGATCACGGCAGGCGTGACCGCGAACGGGGCGTTCGACGCGCGCGCCTATTTCGGGCCCAAGGACGTCGAGGTCCTCGAGAGCGCGCACCTCGGGCTCGAGCGCACCGTGGACTTCGGGTGGTACGGAATTCTCGCGAGACCCCTGCTGTGGCTCCTGAAACGCACGTACGGACTCGTCGGGAACTTCGGGCTCGCGATCCTGCTCGTTACGCTGCTGATCCGGATTCTGCTTTTTCCGCTGATGCACAAGAGCTACTCGTCGATGAAGAAGATGCAGAAGCTCGCGCCGAAGATGAACGCGATCAAGGACAAGTACAAGAAGGCGAAGACCGATGCGGCGCAGCGCGCGAAGATGAACGAAGAGATCATGAAGCTCTACCAGACGGAGGGTTACAACCCGATGAGCGGGTGCTTCCCGGTCCTTCTGCAGCTCCCGATCTTAGTCGCGTTCTACAACGTGCTCTCCCGCTCGATCGAGCTCCGGCACGCCCCGTTCGTGCTCTGGATCCGGGACCTCTCGGCCGTGGACCACACGTACGTCCTGCTGATCCTTATGATCGTTTCGATGTACGTGCAGCAGGCGATGACTCCGACGACGGCGGACCCCGCGCAGAAGAAGATCTTCATGGCCATGCCGCTGCTCTGGGGATTCTTCCTGAAGGACATGCCTTCGGGACTCGTCCTGTACTGGCTGTTTTCCAACCTGCTGACGATTCTTCAGCAGATGATCATCAATAAAATGGCGAGCGGCGGTGAGCCGGCGCCCGAACCCAAAAAACTGCGGCAGGCGCGCGCGTAGCGCAAGCGCGGGAGTTCCCATGCGATTTGAAGGAAAGTCGGAGCAGGAAGCGATCGAAACGGCGCTTCGCGAGTTAAAGCGTCCCGCGTCCTCTTTGCGGTACTCGATCGTTCGAGACGAGAAGTCCTTCTGGGGCGGACGGGTCGTCGAGATCGAAGTCGAGATCGGCGAGGACGCGGCCGCGAAACCGGCGGCGGCGGCGAGCACGCCGGAGTCGGCGGCCGCGAGGCCGGCTCCGGAGGACGCCCCGCGCCCTCCCGTCCGCCAGACGCCCGCCCGGCCGGTGGACGTTTCTTCGCCCGAGCCTGCGCGCGCCGGGGCCCCCTCCGGCCCGACGCGTTCCGCCGACTTCGACGAACGGCCGCGATCCGGGTCGGCGGGACCGGGCGCCATGGATGACGAAGCCTTCACGACAGTCGAAGCGACGTTGACGGAGCTTCTGTCGGCCGCAGGATTCTTGGTCGAGACGCGGCGCCGCGCGGGCGAGGAAATGCTGTTCGAGCTGATCGGAGACGACACCGAGCCGCTCCTGGCCAATCGCGGGGAAGGCTTGAACGGTCTCGAAGTCCTGACGGGCCGGATCGCCTCCAAGCGGTTGGGCCGGCCCGTGTACCCGCGCCTCGATGCCGAGGGGTTTCGCGCCCACCAGCGAGAGTCCCTGGAAGAGCTTGCCCTGCGCTCTGCCAACGAGGCCAAGCGCACCCGGAGTCCCCAGCTGTTGCCGCCCCTCTCGCCCGGCGAGCGGCGCCTGATCCATCTCGCGCTGGCGGCGGACCCGGAAATTGAAACGGAGAGCGAAGGCGACGGCTTTTTAAAGCGGGTCGCCGTGCGCCCCAGGGCGAGCTGACCGGGCGCCCGTCCGCAGACCCGCCGTAAGCCGCGGGAGCGCCCGACAGACTCCGGAACACACGATGCGTCCGGACCCCTTTTTTCTCGAGGACACAATCGTCGCGCCCGCGACGCCGCCCGGCCGATCCGCTCTCGCCCTGGTGCGGCTCTCGGGTCGTTTCGCCGCCGGGATCCTGCGGAAGGTCGCCCCCGAACTGCCGGACCCGCTTCCGACGCGTCGCCCCGTGCTTGCGCGATTCTCCGCCGGGCCGAACAACCCGATCGATCGAGGCCTCGTGACGTTTTTCCCTGCGCCGCATTCCTCGACCGGAGAGGACGTCGCGGAGATTTCCATACACGGGGGACCCGCTGTCGTGCGGGCCCTGCTCTCCGCCCTGATCGACTCCGGCGCCCGCCCCGCGCGCCCCGGCGAGTTCACGCAACGCTCTTTTCTCCTGGGGAAGGTCGACCTCGTGGAGGCGGAGGCGGTCCGGGATTTGATCGAGGCGCGGACTCCGGCCGCGGTCGCGGCGTCCGCCCGCCGGCTCGACGGAAGCCTTTCTCGCCGGCTCGCAGAGATCCGCTCCGCGCTGGCGACCTCTGCCGCGGAGATCGGCGCCGCGCTCGATTTCTCAGAAGATGTGGGCGACGAGCTCCCGGCCGCGACGGCCGTCCGCCTGTCGGAGACGTTGCGCGACCTGGAGCGCCTGTGCGACGGCGCGCGCCGAGGGCGGCTTCTCACAGACGGCGCGCGGGTCGTTCTCCTCGGGCGTCCGAACGCCGGCAAGTCGACCCTGTTCAACGCCCTTCTTGGCAGCGAGAGGGCGATCGTGACGCCCGTCCCGGGGACGACGCGGGACACCCTCGACGCAACGTTGGACATTGCGGGAATCCCTGTGCAGCTCGTCGACACGGCGGGCCTGCGCGAAACAGATGACACCGTCGAGCGCCTCGGTGTCGATCGCGCGCGCGCCGCCGGCGCGTCGGCCGACGCCGTCGTGTACGTGGTCGACGCGGAGGCCGGGTGGGACGTGGCCGACGCGAGGGCGATCGGAGCGCTCGAAGCCGATCGCCGGCTCATCGTGGCCAACAAGATCGACGCGGTTCGCGAAGGAGAGCGGGCGCTCGACCGCGTTCTGCCGGGGTCCTGTCCCGGTCCTGCTCTGGCCCTCTCGGGTCTCGCCGCCGACGCGGGGAGCGTCTTGCGGGACGCGATCGGCCGCCTCCTCGAGGTCGGCCCGCCTCCCGACTCCGCCTCCGGGATGCTCGGGTCGCTCCGACAGCAGAACGCGGCCGAGCTCGCCCGTTCCGCGACGGAGCAGGCGCTTGCCGCGCTCTCCCGCGGCGAATCGCCCGAGTACGCGGCCTCGCACGTGCACGAAGCGCTCGATGCGCTCGCGGAGCTCGTCGGAGAGACCACTTCTGAAGACGTCCTGCGCGAGATTTTCGAAACCTTCTGCATCGGAAAATGAAAGAGTTGTCAGACGAGCCCTTCCCGGGTTCTCGTCATCCCGACCTCATCGTCTGAAAGATCGCCGCGCCTTTCGGTGAACTGAAAAATGCAAACGGGCAACGGAAAACGAGAGCGCTTCGAGGTCCTCGTGATCGGCGGCGGACATGCCGGGATCGAGGCGGCCCACGCGGCCGCGAAAATGGGGCACCGGGTCGCCCTGTTGACGGCCTCGATTGATGCGATCGGGCGGATGTCGTGCAACCCCGCGATCGGCGGCCTCGCCAAGGGGCAGCTGGTGCGTGAGATCGACGCGCTCGGCGGATTGATGGGGTTGATCGCGGACGAAGCGGGCATCCAGTTCAAGATACTGAACCGTTCGCGCGGGCCGGCGGTCTGGGGTCCGCGGGCCCAGTGCGACAAGGCCCTCTATGCGCGGCTCGCCCGCCAGACGCTTGCGCGCGCGCCCGGACTGACCCTGATCGAGGGCGTGGCGGACGATCTGGTGGAAGAGGAAGGCCGGGTGCGCGGCGCGGTCACGGTCGCACACCCGGGCGCGTCCCCCGTGCGCATCGACGCCGACGTCGTCGTGGTTACCGGAGGAACGTTTCTGCGCGGGGTGATGCACACGGGCCGCGTTCAGACACCCGGCGGGCGGGTGGGAGAGCCCGCGGCCTCAGGCCTCTCCGGGGCTCTCTCCCGGGCGGGGATCACCCTCGGTCGTTTCAAGACGGGGACTCCGCCCCGCATCCACCGCGACAGCGTCGATTACTCGGCGTGCGTGCCGCAGACCGGAGACGAACCCCCGACTCCCTTTTCTTTCCGGACGAGGACGCGCCCGAAGAACCGGGTGCTGTGCTGGACGACGGCGACGAACGAGGCCGTGCACCGAATCATCCGGGAGAACCTGGACGCGAGCCCGATGTACTCGGGAGCGATCCGGGGGATCGGGCCTCGCTACTGTCCCTCCGTCGAAGACAAGGTCGTGCGGTTTTCGGGTAAGCCGTCGCACGCGCTCTATCTCGAACCCGAGGGCGTCGACGCGGAGGAGATCTACGTCAACGGATTCTCGACGTCCCTTCCCGAGGAGGTTCAGCGGGCAATGCTCGCGGAAATCCCGGGATTGTCGAGAGCGCGGATGCTGCGGCCCGGCTACGCCGTCGAGTACGACTTCGTCTTTCCGGAGCAGCTCTCGCTGTCTCTGGAGGTCCGCGGCGCGCCCGGGCTCTTTCTGGCCGGACAGATCAACGGGACGTCCGGGTACGAGGAAGCGGCCGCGCAGGGGCTGTGGGCGGGGGTCAACGCGGCGCTGGCGTCTCGCGGCGAAGAGCCGTTCGTTCTCGCGCGCTCCGAGGCCTATGCGGGCGTGATGGTGGATGACCTGACCTCCCGGGGGCTCGATGAGCCCTACCGCCTCTTCACCTCCCGGGCGGAGCATCGACTCCTTCTGGGGGTCGACACCGTCCTCCGGAGGCTGCTGCCTCACGGGCGGCGCCTCGGCCTGGTCGACGAGGCCGATTACGCGGGCGGGATGCGGTCGGAGGAGCGCGTGGCGCGGGCGGACCGCGACCTGGAAAAACGCCCCGTGCACCCCAACCGGGAGACCTTAGCGAGGCTCGCTCAAACCACCGGAGCCCACTTCGATTCTCCGACGACGCTCCGCAACTTACTGAAAAGACAAGACTTATCAGCCGAATTGTTGGCGCGATTCGATCCCGCTGCATTTGAAGGCCTGTCGACCGCAGAACGTTCCATCCTGGAAAGCCGAGTCCGGTATGAAGGCTATATCCGCCGCGAGGAGGATCGGGTGCGACGGGCCGCGCCGCTCGAAGGCCGGAAAATCCCGGAGGCTCTCGATTACTCCGACCTGCCGGGACTGTCCAAAGAGGTGGTCGAGAAGTGCATGCGCCGTCGTCCCCGGACGCTCGGCGAGGCGGCCCGGATTCCGGGTGTGACGCCGGCGGCGGTCGCGATAATCTCGGTCCATGTTGCCCGCCGGAAAAGAGGCTCCGCCGGAGGTCTTTGAGGAGCTGCTCGCCGCTCGGGCCTTCGCCTTCGGGCTCTCGCTGTCGGTTCTCGAGATGCGGACTCTGGGCCGGTACCTCGCCCTTCTCGATTTCTGGCGACGCCAGACGAACCTGACCGGCCCGTTTCCGGCGGAAACGCTCGTGGAGCACGCGATGGAGTCCTGCCTGGGCGCTGAGTTCCTGCCCGCGCGGGCGCAGGTGGCGGACATCGGGTCGGGGGCGGGATTGCCCGGAATCCCGATTGCGATTCTCCGGATGGACATCACGCTCGTGCCGGTCGAGCCGCGGCGCAGGAGGCGAGAGTTCCTGGATCGCGTCCGGGACACCCTGTCTTTGGGCCTGCCGGAGGCCCTTCCTCGACTGTCTCCGGCCGTGGCGTCGATTGCCACCTTGCCCGTGGGATCGTGCGATGCCGCGCTGGCGAGGGCCGTCGGTTCGATCTCCGGGATCCTGGACGCCGCCCCCTTTTTGAGGCCCGAAGGTCAATTTCTCGCCTGGACGACGGATCCGGAGTCTCTGGCCCGAAGCCTCGACCACCGTTTTCGGCTCGAGCGGGTTCGAGACGTGCCCGCCTCGGAGAAGAAGCAGATTGCCGTCTTCAGGCGGCGCCCCGAGTAAGGTGATCAGAACGGTGTTCCACGTGGAACATTCGCCGGGATGCTAAGTTTCGCGAGCCCGCCTCGAAGGAGGATACGACGATGGTCCCGCGCTGATGCCGCGCACAATCTCGATCTCAAACCAGAAAGGTGGCGTGGGCAAGACGACCACCGCCATCAACCTCGCCGCGTCTCTGGCCGCGCTCGACCGCCGAGTCCTGCTTCTCGACCTGGACCCTCAGTCAAACGCGACGTCTGGAATGGGGTTTGCGCGCTCCCGCGAAGGACCGGACGCTTACGACGTGTTGTCGGGAACACCCGCGTCCGACGCCATCCGAGAAACGGCTTTTCCAAACTTCTGGCTCCTTCCGTCCGGCAGGGATTTAGTCGGCGCTGAAATCGAGCTGGTCAACGAGCCGGACCGGGAGCACAAGCTGAGAGTGGCCCTGGAGCCGGTTCGGAATCGGTTCGATTTCGTACTGGTCGACTGTCCCCCGTCGCTTTCTCTCCTGACCGTCAACGCCCTTTCCGCCTCCGATTCCGTCCTCATTCCCATGCAAACCGAATATTTCGCGCTCGAGGGGGTCAGCGAGCTTCTGGAGACGGTGGAAAGGGTCCGGGCGTCTTTCAATCCGGTATTGACCGTCGAAGGGATCGTCTTGACGATGTACGACGAGCGCACTAACCTCGGGCGGCAGGTCACCGACGATATTCGGACACATCTGGGGGCCAAGGTGTACGACACGATCATTCCCCGCAATGTGCGCCTCGGCGAAGCGCCCTCTTTCGGAAAGCCGGTGCTCGCGTACGACATCAAGTCGCGGGGCGCCGAGGCCTACCTGGCTCTTGCCCGGGAGTTCCTGAAGCGCCGGAGCGCGGCGTGAAGGGAAAACAGGCCCTGGGTCGCGGTCTTTCCGCGCTCCTGCCGGGCAGCCGGGAAGAGAGTGTTCCACGTGGAACAACGACCCGCGAGGTCGCGATCGACCGATTGGAGCCTGGCCGTTTCCAGCCGCGGCGAGACTTTCACCCGGAAAGCCTGACGGAGCTGGCCGCTTCGATCCGCGAGCAGGGCATCGTGCAGCCGATCGTGGTCGTCGCGCGGGGAGACGGGTTTGAAATCGTGGCGGGGGAGCGCCGATGGCGAGCGGCTCGACAGGCCGGGCTGGAACAGGTGCCGGTCGTCGTCCGCCCGGCCGCCAGCGACCGCGACCTCCTCGAGATGGCGCTCGTCGAGAACCTGCAGCGCGAAGACCTGAACCCCATGGAGGCGGCCACCGCGTACGCGCGCTTGAAAGAGGAATTCCAGCTCACCCAGGAGGACGTGGCCCGGCGAGTCGGAAAAGACCGCGCGACGATCGCTAATTCTCTGAGGCTGTTGAGGTTGCCTGCCTCGGTACGCGAACGGGTGCGGACGGGCGAGATCTCCGCCGGCCACGCGCGGGCCCTTCTGGCGCTGGCGACCCCGGACGACCAGGAGGCTGTCGCTCTCGAGGTCGTAAGGAGGGCGCTCTCGGTGCGGCAGACCGAAAAGCGCGTGGCGTCGCTCTCCGCGGGAGGACGACTCCGAAAGGAAGTCCGGAAAGACCCCTTCACCCGGGACGCGGAAGAAAAGCTTTCTCGCCGACTCGCCGCGAGGGTGAAGATCGTGCGCCGCCGCCGCGGGGGACGCGTCGAGATCCTTTTCGCCTCCGAAGAGGAGCTGATCGGCCTGTTCGAGCGCCTTTCCGGAAAGGAATAGCCCATGAAGTCGAGGAGCGACGGGACGACGTTGAACGGGTTTCTGGACCGGGGGAGCCATTTTCAGGGCGAGCTCAAATTTGACGACACGTTTCGCATCGACGGGCGGTTCGAGGGAAAGATCCGGTCCGGCAGCGAGCTCATCCTGGGGGACTCCGCCGACGTCAACGCCGACATCGAGGTGGGTCGCCTCTCGGTCAACGGAAAACTGTCGGGGAGCGTTCGGGCATCCGAACGCATCGAACTCCTCGCGCGCTCGCGCGTTTCGGCGTCGCTTTCGGCGCCTCTGCTGAAAATCGAGGAAGGGGCCTTCTTCCAGGGAACCTGTCAGATGTCAGAGGGCGCGCCCGCCGTGGTCGGGTTTCGGGCCGCAAAGGATTAACTCGTTTATTTTCAGTAGTTAACGCTTTGGCTGGCGCTGATCGTGGGAAGCTGAAGGCGAGACGCGACCATCCGAGGGGAGACGTGGCGCGGCCCCTCGTCGCGGGGTTTTCGGGCGCCGCCGCCGACACCTCGATTCGAACGAACGCGAGCCGGGGAATCCAGCGTGTGCGGGGCATGGGAACCTCCGCGAGCCAGACGACGGATCAGGCCGCCGCCTGGGTCGGGTCCGCTCGACTGTACCCCTGCAATGTGTTATTCATCCGCGGCCTCGTCCGAAGTATTTTTTCGCCGGTCTGCCGATCGGCAACTCCGTGGAAGCATGATCAAAGCGCCCGACGTCACATTTCTCTACGTCGTCCTCGCCTTCATCGCGTCCTACGCGATTCTGAAGAGGTCCCTCTTCGTCCCGCTTCTGGAAATCCTGGATCAGCGCGAGAGAGAGGCACGGAGCGCGGAGAAGGTGCACGCGGAAAGTCTGGCGGAGCTCGATAAGACGATCACGCGGGCCGAGGCGGACCTCGCGCGCGCCCGCGGCGAGGCCCTGGCCGTCCGCGAAAAGCTCCGGGGCGAGGGTCGCGCGCACTGGGAGCGGAAGATGGAAGAGGCGCGGACGGTGGCGGAAGGCGCCGTGAAGCGGGGATCGGAAGAGATCGGGGCCGCCGCAAAGAAGTCGGCCGCGGACCTGCCCGACGCCGCGCGGGAACTCGCCCGTGCGCTCGCCGAGAAAATCCTCGGCCGGAACCTCGCGGCGTGATCGTCCTTGCGTCGACCATCCACACGCTCTCATTCGCGGCCGCCGCCGAACATGCCGCCCGCGGCCCGCTCGGGCTTCCCGTGTGGGTCTGGCAGCTCGCCAATTTAGTCGGATTCTTCGGCCTGCTCCTCTATTTCGTGGCGCGCCCGATCACCGGGATGTTCCGGAAGAAGCAGGTCGAGGTCGAGGAGCGCGCCCGGGAAGCTCGGGAGCGCCGCGCGACGGCCGCTCGGCTCGAGACCGAGATTCACGAACGCATGGCACGGCTCGATCGCGATCTCGAAGACGTGCGCGCGCGGGGCGCTTCCGAGGGGGAGGCCGCCCGGGCGGAGCTGATGGCCCGGGCGGAGCAGGACGCCGAGCGAGTGCGCCGCGAAGCCGAGCGCGAAATCGAACGGCGCCTGGCCGAAGCCAGGGACGAGCTGCGGCGCACCGCGGCGGACCTGACGGCCGCGGCGGCGCGCGAACTCGTGTCGGGGCGCATCACGCCGGAAGACCGGCGGCGCCTGCTCGACGAGAGCATCGCGCAGATCGCCGCGGAGCAACGCCGTTGAGCGCCTTTGCCCGCAGCTACGCGCGAGCCGCTATGGAGAGCGCTCCCGCCGGATACGACTTCGAACGTCTTCTCGGAAACGCGGGCGCGGTCAGGCGGGCGCTCGACTCGGATCCGCGATTGAAGGAGTTTTTCGCGGCGCCCTCGATCCCGAAGCCTCCGAAGGAACGCGCGCTCGAAGCTCTGGCCGTCAAGGCGGGTGTGGACGATTTCGGCCGGAGGTTCCTGCGGGTCATTCTCGATCACGGCCGGCTCACGAAACTGTCGGAGATCCTGACGGCGATGTCCGTGGCGTTCGATCGGGCGCGCGGGGTCCACGAGGCAGACGTGACGGTGGCGGCCCCGATCACCCCCGAAGAAGAGAAGAAGATCGCGGAGGCGCTTGGCCGCTCCCTCGGCGGGACGGTAAGGCTCCATCTGTCCGTCGACGAAAGCATCCTGGGCGGATTTGTCGCCCGGGTGGGCAGCCGGGTCATCGACGCTTCGGTCGCGAGCGCGATCGGGCGTTTCCAGGAGAGAGGGAAGGAGAGCGCGAGAGCGTAACCATGGATATCAAAGCAGACGAAATCACCGAGATCCTGAAGCAGCAGCTGTCCGGCTATGAGAAGTCGATCGACGTAGCCGAGGTGGGAACGGTTCTTTCCGTCGGGGACGGCATCGCCCGCCTCCACGGCCTGGACAAGGTCATGGCGGGGGAGCTCGTCGACTTCGGGCACGACCTCCTGGGTCTCGCGTTGAACCTCGAAGAAGACAACGTCGGCGTCGTGCTGCTCGGCGAGACCGCGGACGTGCATGAAGGGCAGGAAGTCCGCCGGACGGGCCGCATCATGGAAGTCCCCGTCGGGCCCGCCCTGATCGGCCGTGTGGTCGACGGGATCGGCCGCCCCATCGACGGGAAGGGGCCGATCGCCACGAAGGAGTTCTATCCGCTCGAGCGCGTCGCGCCGGGCGTCATCGACCGCCAGCCGGTGCGCGAGCCCGTGCAGACCGGGCTGAAGGCAATTGACGCGATGATCCCGATCGGCCGCGGCCAGCGCGAGCTCATCATCGGCGACCGCCAGACGGGCAAGACGGCCGTCGCCCTCGACACCGTCATCAACCAGAAGGGCAAGGGCGTCATCTGCATCTACGTCGTGATCGGGCAGAAGAAGTCGACGGTCGCGCAGGTCGTCAAGACGCTCGAGGAATACGGTGCGATGGAGCACACGATCGTCGTTTCGGCAACGGCTTCGGACCCCGCCCCCATGCAGTTCGTCGCGCCGTACACCGGGTGCGCGATGGGCGAGTACTTCATGTTCAACAAGCAGCATGCGCTGACGATTTACGACGATCTTTCCAAGCACGCCGCGGCGTATCGTGAGATCTCTCTGCTGCTGCGCCGGCCTCCCGGCCGCGAGGCCTATCCCGGCGACGTCTTCTACCTCCACTCGCGGCTTTTGGAGCGCGCGTCGAAATTGTCCGACAAGAATGGCGGCGGCTCGTTGACTTCGCTGCCGATCATCGAGACGCAGGCCGGCGACGTCTCCGCCTACATTCCGACCAACGTGATCTCGATCACCGACGGGCAGATCTACCTCGAAACGGACCTCTTCTATTCGGGCGTGCGCCCGGCGGTCAACGTCGGCATCTCGGTGTCCCGCGTGGGGGGAAATGCCCAGATCAAGGCAATGAAGCAGGTCGCCGGCACCCTGCGGCTCGATCTCGCGCAGTACCGCAACCTCGCCGCGTTTGCGCAGTTCGGCTCCGATCTCGACAAGGCCTCGCAGGCCCAGTTGAATAGAGGCCGACGCCTGGTCGAACTGCTCAAGCAGCCGCAGTTTTCTCCGATGGACGTCGATCTGCAGGTCGTCTCGATCTATGCCGGAACGCGCGGCCACCTCGACTCTCTGCGCGTCGATTCGATCCTGGATTTCGAAGCGGGGCTGCACCAGTTCATGCGCGGCGAGCGTGCCGAGGTGCTCTCCGCGATCCTGGCGACCGGCAAGCTCGAGAAGGACACCGAAGAGGCGCTCGCCACCGCGATCAAGGAATTCAAGGATCGCTACGTGAAGGAAAACGCGGGAGCGCAGGCCGCGTAAGAATCCGGTCTGACGAACCGATCATTAATCACCGAGAACTGAAAACCGAGAACCGATCTGGCTTCCCTAATCGACATCCGCCGCCGGCTGCGTTCCGTCAAGAACACGCAGCAGATCACCAAGGCCATGAAGATGATCTCGGCGGCACGCCTGCGCCGGGCCCAGGAGAGGGCCGTGTCCGCCCGCCCCTATGCGCGGATTTTGCGGGAGGTCCTCGCCTCCGTGTCCGCGCGCGTCAAGGACATGCCGCATCCCCTTCTCGCCGAGCGCGAGGAGAAACGCGTCGCGGTCCTCGTCGTCTCGGGGGACCGGGGGCTCGCGGGCGGGTTCAACTCCAACATCAATCGCGCCGTCCTCCAGCTCCTCTCCGAAAAAGGCTGGGAGTCCGTCACGCTTCTTCCCATCGGCAAGAAGGCGGTCGAGTTCTCCCGGCGCCGGCGCGCGAAGCTCGCGGAGAAGTCCTACCCCGGCATCTTTTCCAAAGTCGAGTACTCGACCGCCCAGGAGATCGCCGCGGGCCTCTCGGTCGAGTTCGCCGAAGGGCGGATCGATGCCGCGTACGTGGTCTTCAACGAGTTCAAGTCGGTCATCGCACAGACCGTTCGCGTCGAGCGCCTCCTCCCGATCTCGCGGGCGCAGGCCGCTCTCGCGGAGGCGCCGGTCTCCGGAGTCGAGCCGATCTTCGAGCCCGACCCCGCCACGATCCTGGCGCGCCTGCTTCCGCGGTATCTCGAGTTCGCCATCTTTCGGATCCTGCTCGAGTCCGGCGCCGCGGAGCACGCTGCGCGCATGACGGCAATGGATTCCGCGTCCAAGAACGCGGGAGACATGATCGATTCGCTGACACTCACCTATAACCGTGTCCGGCAGGCGCGGATTACCAAAGAGCTGATCGAAATCGTCTCGGGCGCCTCCGCGCTCGAATAGATCGGCGTTCGAGGAGAACCCCCAATGGCTGAAGGCGCAGAGAACAAAGACAGGATCGGGCGCGTGGTCCAGGTGATCGGACCGGTGCTGGACGTGGAATTCTCGACCGGGCATCTGCCGGCCATCTACAACGCGGTCATCATCCGGGATGACGGCAAAGCCACGGGGCACCCAATCGAAGTCGTCACCGAGGTTGCCCAGCACCTCGGGGAGAACCGCGTGCGCTGTATCGCGATGAAACCGACGGACGGAATGGTCCGCGGCATGACCGCGATCGACACGGGCGCGCCGATCACGATCCCCGTCGGGAAGCAGACGCTCGGCCGGATCATGAACGTGATCGGCGAGCCCATCGACGAGCGAGGTCCCATTGAGACCACCGAACGCTGGTCCATCCACCGCCCTGCGCCCCGCTACGAGGACCAGTCGACGGCGGTTGAGATGTTCGAGACGGGCATCAAGGTCATCGACCTCCTGGAGCCCTATTCGAAGGGTGGCAAGACGGGCCTCTTCGGAGGCGCCGGCGTCGGGAAGACCGTTCTCATCATGGAGCTGATCAACAACGTCGCGCAGCAGCACGGCGGCTACTCGGTGCTCGCCGGCGTCGGCGAGCGCACCCGAGAGGGAAACGACCTCTACCTCGAGATGAGCGAATCGGGCGTCGTCACCCCCGGGGACCCCTCGAAGTCGAAGGCCACGCTGATCTACGGGCAGATGACGGAGCCACCGGGAGCCCGGCTGCGGGTCGGCCTGACGGGGCTGACGGTCGCGGAGTATTTCCGCGACGAGGAGAAGCAGGACGTGCTCCTCTTCATCGACAACATCTTCCGCTTCACGCAGGCGGGTTCAGAGGTCTCGGCGCTTCTGGGCCGGATGCCGTCCGCCGTCGGATACCAGCCGAACCTCGCCACGGAAATGGGCGAGCTTCAGGAGCGCATCACCTCGACGAAGACGGGCTCGATCACGTCCGTCCAGGCGATCTATGTTCCCGCGGACGACCTCACGGATCCCGCGCCCGCGGCGGCTTTCGCGCATCTGGACGCGACGACGGTGCTCTCGCGCGCGATTTCCGAGCTCGGCATTTACCCGGCGGTCGATCCGCTCGACTCGACGTCCAAGATCCTGTCGCCCCGGATCGTCGGCGAGGAGCATTACGCGGTGGCGCGCGCCGTCCAGGCGGTTCTGCAGAAGTACAAAGACCTGCAGGACATCATCGCGATCCTCGGAATCGACGAGCTCTCCGAGGACGACAAACTGACCGTGTCGCGGGCCCGCAAGATCCAGCGCTTTCTCTCGCAGCCCTTTTTCGTCGCCGCGCAGTTCACGGGTCTCGAGGGGCGGTACGTGAAGATTGCCGACACGATCCGCGGCTTCAAGGAGATCGTCGACGGCAAGTGCGACGACATGCCCGAACAGGCGTTCTACATGGTCGGAACTATCGAAGAGGCTCGCGAACGCGCCGAAAAGATGAGCCAGACCGCTGCCTAGGGGCGCGCCGTCCCGCGCGATCCGTCGCGGGCCGCGCGCGTCTCAAGCGCGGCCCGGGACTCTCGAAGAAAGCGCCTCTGGAAAAAGCGGTAAACACACTCGTTTTCCGGTCAGCGACCGGCGGTAAACAAGCTCTTTTTCACCAGCGCCCCAAACCCGACAACTCGACCTATGGACCTCCATCTCGCCAACCGCGTCGCCATGGTCGCCGCCTCCTCTAACGGAATCGGCAAGGCGATCGCCCTGTCCCTCGCGCGGGAGGGTTGCCGCGTCTCGATCTGCGGCCGCGATCCCGAGAGGCTGCGCCGGGCGCGGGAGGAGATCGCCGCCGCCGTGCCGGTGCAGGGGCTGCTCGCCTCAACCTGCGACGTCACGCGCGCGGAAGACCTCTCCGACTGGCACCGTTCGACGGTGGAGACCTTCGGCCCCGTCGACATCCTCGTGACGAACACGGGCGGCCCGCCCGCCGCGCGTTTTCTCTCGCTGACGGAAGAGCAGTGGAACGCGGGCCTCGACTCGACCCTCTTCAACGTCCTGCGACTGTCGCGCCTCGTCCTGCCGGCGATGCGCGAGCGCGGCTGGGGCCGCATCGTGCACCTCACGTCTTTCGTCGCGAAACAGCCAAACGACCTGCTGACGATCTCGAGCACTCTGCGCGCCGGGATCTCCGCCCTCACCCGAACCATGTCGAACGAGTTCGCGCGCGACAACGTGCTCGTCAACGCCGTCCTGCCGGGCCACGTTCTGACGGATCGGCAGGTGCATTTGAACGAGATCCGTTCGAAGGAGGAGGGCGTGGCCATCGAGGTTTATGCCGCGCGGGTCGAGCGATCGATTCCGATCGGCCGCTACGGGCGTCCGCAGGAAATCGGAGATACCGTCACCTTCCTGTGCAGCGAGGCCGCGAGCTACCTGAGCGGAGCCACTCTGCAGGTGGACGGCGGACTGATCCAGAGCACCTTTTGACGCGAATCCCGGGCCGCTAACCGCAACGGAGGAACGATGGCATCCAGGCTCAAGTTGATCGTGGTCACGCCGCAGAAGCAGGTCACCGAGGCGGAGGCGGACGAGGTCCAGCTTCCTGGCGAGCTCGGTTACCTCGGCATTCTTCCGGGGCACACACCTCTCATCACCCTCCTGAAAGCGGGGGTCGTGACGTACAAAAACGCCGGAACCGCCCGTTCCCTCGCCGTGTCTTCCGGCTTCGCGGAGGTGTCGAGTGACGTTGTGTCCGTGCTCGCCGATCTCGCCGAGGAGCCGGGGGACGTCGATGCGGCGGCGGCGGAACGGGACCGGGCGAGCGCCGCCGAGGCGATGACCACGGCGGGAATGGACACGGTCGACGAGATCCGCACTCGCCTGGAGTTCGCGCAGGCGCGGCTCGAGGTCGCGAAACGATAGGAGCTCCCCCGCGATACCCTACGCGCCGTGAGCGCGACGACACCCGAAACCGGCTCTGACAAAATCCAGCCGCCCCACCCTCAACCGGAGGAGCGGTACTTTCTCGAAGGGCCGCGCTCGCGCCGGCGGGAACTCTATTCGGTTCTGACGATCCTCTGGGAAATCGTCAAAGGGTTCCGGGCGCTCCACTTCGTCGGCCCCTGCGTGACCGTCTTCGGCTCCGCCCGCTTTTCAGACGACCACCCGTACTACCAGCTCGCGAGGGTCGCCGGCCAGCGCCTGGCCAACCTGGGATTCACGGTCATGACGGGCGGCGGACCGGGGATCATGGAGGCGGCAAACCGCGGCGCTCGCGAGGCCGGCGGGTACTCCATCGGCTGCAACATCGTGCTCCCCCAGGAGCAGAAGCTAAACGCGTACCTGGACCGCCGCGTGACGTTTAAGTACTTCTTCGTCCGGAAGGTCATGCTCGTCAAGTACTCCTACGCGTTCGTCGTGATGCCGGGCGGCGTCGGCACGATGGACGAGCTTTTTGAAGCGCTCACGCTCATCCAGACGAAAAAGATCGACAGTTTCCCGGTGGTGATCTTCGGCACCGAGTACTGGCAACCCCTCAGGACCCTGATGAAAGAGATGGTCGTCGCGGGCACCATCAGCCCGGTGGACCTCGACCTTCTTCTCTTCACGGATTCGATGGACGAAGGGATGGCGCACATCGAGAAGCACGCCATCGAGCAGTTCGGCCTGGTCCGACGTAAATATCCGCGAATCTCGCCGCTCTTAGGCGAGCACGCCATGCGCAGGCGGCGAACAACGGACGAGAACCCGGTCTCCTCTTAGCTCCCCTGGTTCTTCGAATTTGCGAACCGGCTGCCGACTAGCCGCGCGGCACCCGGTAGCCGGGGCCGCGCAAGGCGCGTCCCGGCCTCTTTCCAGTCATCACGCCCTTGTCGACCACGAGAACGCCGTTGACGGCAACGTAGGGGAACCCCTCGCTGTAGTGGTTCGGCTCGAGGAACGTCGAAAGATCGCGCACCTTCTCCGGGTCAAAAACGGCGAGGTCGGCGGCGAACCCGACCTTCACGAGACCCCGGTCCGGCAGCCCCGCGGCCTCCGCGGCGAACGAGGTCATCTTGCGGATCGCTTCCTCGAGCCTCAGGACTTTCTCGTCCCGGACGTAGTGCCCCAGGATCCGGGCGGTCGAGCCCCACCCCCGAGGATGCGAGCCCTCCTTCGAAAGGATTCCATCGGTCGCGTGCGCGCCGGAGTCGGTGCCGAAAGAAACCAGAGGATGCGCGAGCGCGGTTCGCACGTCGGCCTCGTCCATGATCGAGATGATGCAGGACGTATTGGCGCGATCCGCGATGACGAGGTCGATGACCGCGTCGCGCGGATCCTTACCCTGCTGCCTGGCGATCTCGGCGACGGTCTTGCCCTCGAGCGGCTTCAACGCCGGGGCGAGAACCGAGGCGACCAGAATGCCTTCCGGGCCGCCCGACCCGGCGTACTGGTTTTCCCAGTCCGTGCTGGCCCGGTCCATGTCGGACTTGACGCGGTCGCGAGAGGCCGGATCCGCCAGGCGCTTCAAAAGCGCGTCGCGCCCGCCCTCGCGGACCCACGGAGGGAGACAGGCGTCGAGCCCGTTCGAGGCTCGGGCGTACGGGTACTGGTTCGCGGCGACGTCGAGCCCCTGGGCGCGCGCCTCCTCGATGCGTTTCAGGACGGCCGGCATTCGTCCGAAGTTCGGCCGGTACGCGGTCTTCAAGTGCCAGATTTGCGTTCGGATGCCCGCTTCCTTCGCGATCCGGAAGACCTCGTCCAAGGAGGCGTCGATGCGCCCCGACTCCGAGCGCTGGTGCGTGAAATACGCGCCGCCATATTTCGCAGCGACGCGGGCGAGCGCGATCAGCTCCTCCGTAGACGAGTAGATGTTCGGGATGTATTGAAGGGAGGAGGAGACGCCAAGGGCCCCTTCCCGCATGGCCTGGTCGACGAGGCGTTCCATCCGGGCGAGCTCTTCCGCGGTGGCGGGCCGGTTTTCCTTCCCGACCACCATCGAGCGCACACTGCCTGAGCCGATGAACGTGCCCAGGTTGATCGCGGTGCCGCGCCGCTCGAGAGACGTGAAATACCCGTCGAGCGTTTTCCAGTCCGGCCGGACTCCGTACTTCTCCCAGGTGTCGCGACCCTCGGCGAGCGCGGCCGCGTCGAGAGGCGCGATCGACTCGCCCTCACCGGTGACTTCCGTGGTGATGCCCTGCGTGATCTTTGAGGCGGCGCGGGGGTCGACGAGCACGTTGTACTCGGACTGCCCGAGAAGGTCGATGAAGCCGGGCGCGATCACGAACCCCCGCGCGTCGATGCGCCGCCGGGCGGGCCTTCCGGCGAGCCTACCGACGGCCGCGATCCGGCCCGCTCGGATTCCGACGTCCGCCGAAAACAGCGGCGCGCCCGTTCCGTCGGCGACGCGGCCACCCTCGAAGACGAGATCGAAACCCGCCGCCTCGGAGGCCGCGGCGGACGGGCGGGAGGCCGCAAGGGACGCAGAGGCCAGAACCACCACGACGAACAGAAGTTTTCGCATGGCGCGAGTCTATGATTCTCCGGTGCGGGCCGCAGCGGGAGTGCTTTCGACATCCGGTGAGCGCTTTCGGGCGCCGGTGACGACGATCCCGGAAATGGCGGAGCATCAGCGGAGCGTTCTCCGGCCGTGACGGATCAGGCGGTCCGAACCCGCGAACTTCTCGAGGCGCTCGTCACGATTCCATCCGTCACGGGCTCCGAAGAGGAGGTCGTCGCGTTCGTCGAGCGCCGCCTGACGGCCGGAGGCTGGCGGTGCGAGTCGATTCCGGTCTCTCCCGGCCGAAGGAATCTGTTTGCCTCCCGAGGCCCCGTTCCCCGAATCGTTCTGTCGACGCACGCGGACACCGTGCCCCCGCACCTGCCGCCGCGCACAGAGGGCGGGGTCCTGTTCGCGCGGGGCGCCTGCGACGCAAAGGGTAGCCTCGCCGCCATGGTCGTTGCCCTGGAAGATCTCCCGCCCGCGACGACGGGAGCGGGACTCCTCCTGCTGGTCGGCGAGGAGCGGGGCTCCGACGGCGCTCGCGCCGCCAATGCGGATCCCCGGCCGGTCGAGTTTCTCGTCGGCGGAGAGCCGACCGACAACCGGTTCGTCGGCGGATCCAAGGGATGCGTGCGGATCGCGATCGAAACGCGGGGCGTCGCCGCGCACTCGTCGCTCACGGCCTCTGGCGGGGCGCGCTCGGCGATCGATCCGCTCCTCGACTTCCTCGCCGAGATCCGAAGAATGGAGGTCCCGCCCGATCCGGTCTTCGGAGACACGACCGTGAACATCGGAATCGTAGAAGCGGGGACCGCCGCCAACGTGATCGCCGAGAGCGCTCGGGCCGAAATTCTCGTGCGCACCGGGGGGGCGACCGCGGCCATCCTCTCTATGGTCAAACATGCGGCTCGGGAAAAGGGTGAGATCACCGTCCCGTATCGCTCCGAGAAAATCATGTTCGGACGGCCACGCGGCGCGCCCGGCGGCGAGATCGTCTCCTTTGCGTGCGACCTGCCCCTGCTCGACCGATGGGGGGTTCCCCTTCTCGTCGGGCCCGGACAGATCACGCACGCGCACGGCGCGGACGAACAGGTCGAATTCGCGGCCGTCGAACAGGCGGCCCGGCTGTATCGCGAGCTCGTGGACGGGCTCTTGCGGGAGGGACGGGAATTTCTGACCCCGCCCGATTGATCCGTTCTGAGGCCCGGTGGAAGATCTCGAGCGGGAGGTTCACCTTCCGTTCACTCAATCTCGCTTAGGCTGCACCGGAGGAGGGACGATGATCACAGGCGGTTTCGCATCGGCCCTTCTGGCGAGCCTGATCACCCTCTCCTTTCCGGGCGGACAGGCGGCGCATTTCACTCCGACGCGCGCCTCGAACCGGCCACCGGCGATGGCGGTTTCCTCCGCTCCCGCCAGGACTCCGGCGGTGCGCGCGAGAGCGCACGGCATTTCCCTTTCGGGCCGCGTCTCGGGTCTCGATCCCGTGAAGAAGACACTTTCGGTTCGCGACGGCGCTGGCCGCGAGACCTCTCTCGTGTGGACGGGAGCGACGAAGATCAGCGGCGGAGAGCTCAAAATCGGCGAGTCCGTCACGCTTCGGTATCTTGACAAGGACACCCGCCACATCGCGACGACGATCAGGATCAGCCCGCCCCCCGCGGCGGCCAGGCCGGGGGCGGGTCCCGCCGCCGCGGTGATGCCTTCGCCGACGCCGTAAACCGTCGCTTCCGCTCACTGCGTTCGCTCCCGCTCCCGCAGCGGGAGGCTCCTCCTTCCCTTCGGTCAGGAGACTCCTCCCGCTG
>JBDUBI010000059.1:0-20303 GCA_040004225.1 Acidobacteriota bacterium | reverse complement strand
CACCATCGAGGCTGAGGCGCAGCTCTGCCCCCTCGCCCCGGGCTCGGGGAGAGGGCTGGGGTGAGGGGGCCCGCAGGCAAGCATTGCGAATTCCGCCGTTGTCGCGATCAATCCTCGGGGGGAAGCGGTTGGGGTGAGGGCCAGCGTCGGCCGCGCACATCCCTCGCGATGACCGCGCTTCCCGTGGGGTTCGTCGCCGCCGTCGCGGCTTCCAGGGCGCGGCCGCTTCAGGCCGGCGCCAGCGCTCGGTCCAGCGCGGCGCGCGCGAGAAGCCGCGTCGAGTCGAGCGTCGGGAGGGACGCCTCGTCTGGCCGCACGATCAGGGGAATCTCCGTGCACCCCAGGACGGCGGCGTCGCATCCTTCGTCTCGGAGCTTGCGGATCTCGTCGTGGAACATCGCTCGCGTGCGATCCTCGAAGACGGCGTTGACGAGCTCTTCGAAGATCGCGCGGTTGATCGTCTCCCGCTCCGCGGCGGGGGGGACGCGCATCTCGATGCCGCAGCGGGCCAGAGCATCGCGATACACCGGGCCCTCCATCAGATAACGCGTTCCGAGCACGCCCAAACGCCGGTAGCCGCGGCGCTGCGCCTCCGAGGCCACGACGTCCGCGATGTGGAGCCAGGGGATCGGGGATCTCGAAAGCATCGCTGGAAAGGCCTGGTGGACGGTGTTGTCGGGACAGATCGCGAAAGCCGCCCCGGCGGCCGCGACCTCGACCGCGCCGTCTAAAAGGAGCTCTGCCACGCCGGCCCAGTTCCCACGGCGTATGTGTTCCATGTGTCGGGCCATCGGGATTGCGGAAAGCGTGATGCGCGGATGGTCGTGCTCCCCCATGCGGGGAATCGCTTCGAGGCAGATCGTGCGATAGCAGAGCGCCGCGCCCTCGGCACTGCAGGCGACGATCCCGAGATGGGCGGCCACGCGTCGGATTGTATTCAGTCCGAAAGCCTGCGCGACTTCCTGCGCGCGGAACTCATCGAGAGCGGTTTCCGGCCCGGACGCCTCACGCGGCCGCTCCAGAAAATTACTGAACCCGAGGACGAAAAAGGAGCCTCAGCGGCCGCGGCGGCCTTCGAGGTCTTTCAGCCGCTTCTCGAGGTCCTCGACGCGCTCCCTCAACCTGCGGACGTCGTCTCGCGGCGGCACAGCCAGTGCCTGGGTGTCGAAATCGAAGTGGAAGGGCCGCGAACGCATTTCGCGTCGGATCTCGCGCCCGAGGTCTCGTCCCATGCGGCCCATGTCGCGGCCGAAGTCACCGAGCTCGGGCATCGCGAGATCGGTGTCGCGGCGAGGACTCGCTTCGACCGGGACGCTCACGGTCCGAGCCGCTTTGTTCCGGACGACTTCGAGCTTCACCGTCCCTCCGATCTCCCTGCGCCGGACGGCGCGCGCGAGATCCGAGCCGGAGGCGACCCGCTCGCCGTCGACGGAAGTCACGACGTCGCCGACTTCGAGACCCGCGCGCGCCGCGGGGCTGTCTTTCCCGACCTCGCCGATCATCGCTCCGGCGTCCCGGGGCGCGCCGAAATGGCTGCGCAGCTCGGGAGTGATGTCGATCAACGCGATCCCGATCGCCGCTCGGCTTTCGAGGCGCCGCAGCCCGACCCTGGGGCGCACGGCCTCGACTTCCACGGTGTCTCCGTCGTCTCGCACCCGGACGCGGGAGGGCGCATCGTCGCCGGCGCGAGCCGCCGTCGGGAGCGGGAGCGCCGCAAGGAGCGCGGCGGCCGCGATTTTCGAAAAGCTGTTCAAGGGAGCCTCCCGTTCTTCGTTTGTCAGGAGCCCTTCCCGGCCCCCGTCTCACCCGGAGACGGCGCCGCAGCAGAAAGGTTTCGGCGGGCGCGAAGCCTGCTTCACCGGGGCTCGGTGAGGACGGGATTGATGCCGGAACGGCTGGAGCGCCCGGGAGATGCCGCCATTGACCTGCTTCGCCTCGTGGCCGGCCGGAGATGGCGGCGGCGTATTTCATGGCCCACACCCCGCATGGCTTCTGGCCGGTCGTGAACAAGGGAAAAGCCGCCGTCCTCTCCTGTTTCATCTTCCTGTTCGTCGCGGCGCGCGGCGCGGGCGCGTGGAGCCTCGACGCGAACCGGCCGCGGCGCACGACTCTCGCGGGCCGGGCCGGCTTCTGAGCGCATAGGATCCTCCCTCCGGGGAGGGACCGATGCCGTCAGACGAGAGAGACCTGGCGCGGCGTGTCGCGCCGCTCGAGATGGAGCCCGAGGAGTTTCGCGCCGCAGGACGCGCCTTGGTCGACCGGGTCGCCGACCTCCTCGGCTCTCTCCGGGCGAGGAAAGTGACGACGGGCGAGCCCGCCGCCGCTCTGCGGGAGATTCTCGGGGACGACGCCCTTCCCTCGCGCGGTTTGCCGGCGGGCGAAATCGTCGATGACGCCGCAGGGCTGCTCTTCGAACATTCGCTCTTCAACGGGCATCCCCGCTTTTTCGGTTACATCACGGCGTCCGCCGCCCCCATCGGAGTGCTCGCGGATCTTCTCGCAGCCGCCGTGAATCCGAACTGCGGCGCCTGGGAACTCTCGCCCATGGCGAATGCCATCGAAGAGCAGACGGTCCGATGGATCGCCGAGCTCGTGGGCTTTCCTTCCGATTGCGGCGGCCTTCTCGTCAGCGGCGGCAACGTCGCGAACTTCGTCTGCTTTCTGGCCGCGCGCCGGGCCCGTGCCGGGGTCGAAGTTCGCGCCGCCGGTCTCAGCTCGGGGGAAGGGCCGCTCACCGTCTACGCCTCGAGCGAGACCCACACGTGGATCCACAAGGCCGCAGACCTCTTCGGCCAGGGCACGGACGCGATCCGGTGGGTGCCCGCGGATGGAGAGCAGAGGATGGACATAGCGGCCCTCCGGAAAATGATCGCGGCGGATCGGGCGGCGGGCGCGAGGCCGTTTCTCATCGTGGGCACGGCCGGATCGGTGAGCACCGGCGCCATCGACCCTCTGCGCGAAATCGCCGCGATCGCGCGGGAGGAGGGCCTCTGGTTCCATGCGGACGGGGCCTACGGGGCGCCCGCGGCGGCCCTGCCGGACGCTTCGGAGGATCTGCGCGCCATTTCCCTGGCCGACTCGCTCGCGGTCGATCCGCACAAATGGCTTTACGCGCCGCTCGAGGCCGGGTGTGTGCTCGTCAGGGACAGGTCGGCCCTTCCCGACGCGTTCGCCTACACGCCGACCTATTACGCCTTCGACCAGGGCGACGAGAACCCGCCACCCAACTTCTACGCTCTCGGGTTCCAGAACTCTCGCGGTTTTCGCGCGCTCAAGGTCTGGATGGGTCTGAAGCAGGCCGGGCGGGAGGGTTACGTCCGGATGATCGGAGACGACTGCCGGCTCGCCCGCGCCCTGGCCGAGGCGATCGGAGGAGAGCCGGACCTCGAGCTTCTGACCTGCTCGCTGTCGATCGTCACATTCCGCTACGCCCCGAAGCCTTCGAGGACGGGGAGTCCGGAGGACGAGGCCGTACTCGACCGCTGGAACGAAGCGCTTCTCGAGAAATGCAAGAAGGGCGGGGAACTCTTCGTCAGTAATGCGCGCGTGTCGGGCCGCTTCGCCCTGCGCGCCTGCATCGTGAACTTCCGGACGACGCTGTCGGACGTGCAGGCGATTCCCGGGATCGTCGCGGGGCTCGGCCGCTCAATCTCGAATCAGGAGGCGCTGGTGTCTCCTCGACCGAGCGACTGACGGACGGGTCCGCCCGGTCCGGCGCGCTCTAAGGAGTCTGCGGCGGGGCGATGTCGGTCGACGTCGCTACCTGAAACTTTCGGTAGTCCGAGTACTCGGAGAGAGCGTCGAGGCGGAGGCCCTTGAACAGAAGCAGCCGCGCGCTGCCCGAGAATCGCGCCTGCGCAGGGAGCCAGATCTCGCCATTCACTTTCCGCCGCAGGAGGGACGCCCGGCTTCCCTTGTGGAGGCGCGCCAGCACGCCGAGTCCGAACGACAGATTGTCGACCAGCTCCGCGTCGACGCGGACGAGCTGACGGTCCTCTTCGTCGATCCAGGCACGTCCCGCCAGCGCCTTTAAAACGCGGCCCGTGCGGCCGCTCGCCTCGACCTTTTGCCGCGGCCGGAACGAGAGCACGATCGCCGGCCGGCCGTCGAGGATTTCCCGGCCCGAGACCGCGATGTCATAAATCCGGAATACCTGCTGGACACCCGACTCCTCCCGGTTTCTCGACTGGGCCAGCCGCGCCGCCCGCCTGCGCTCGACTTCCTCGGAGGTCCCGTCGTCCGCGACTTTCTTCTCGTGCTTCCGATCTTCCGCCGCGAGCTCACGGGCGTCGAGCGCCCGGCCATCCTTCTCGACGAGGCGGCGGTAAGTGTGCCCGGGCTCCAGGGAGGGATAGACCTCGTACGTCTCCGACTTCACCTTGCGGACCCCTCCGCGAGCGTCCAGGTCGCGTTCGGTGTGCTTCTCCGTAAACGTGTACTGGTCGAGCAGGGCTTCGTCGCTGTGAAGCCGCGAGCGGACCTCCTTGAGAAACGGCGCGAGCTCCGGCAGCGGCCGTTCGACCGGGGAGAGCGTCTGAGCCGGAGGCGGCGAAGACGGAAGAGCCGTCTGCGCCGACGTTGTCCTTGCTCCGAGCAGGACCATCAGGAGAAAAAAGCGGAAAAGGGGTTTCGCCAGCACCTTCTGCGAAAACCTCGAGCCTCGCGTCGGAATTTCCGGATGTGCGCGATGCGGCGCCGTCGAATGCTCCCTCTCCCCGCGCGCCGAAGGAGAGGGCTGGGGTGAGGGGAGGAGCATCAAGCCTGACAGGGTTCGTCACGGAGTGAAGGAGACGTCTCCCTTCCCCTTTTCCCGCGGCCCGGTGCCGAAAAATGGGCTGGCGGCGAAGCCTGCGCGATCCATACCGCTTCTTGTTGACGTTCGACAAAAGAGCCAATAAGCTCCTGTCGATTGTCTAGAGAAGAGAGGGGAGCGTCCATGGAACGTCGTGGTTTTCTGACTTCGTCCCTCGTCGGCGCCGCGTGGCTCGCGTCCACACCCATGATCCGGGCGCTCGGGGGACAGACGCAGGCTGTTTCACCGGGAAACAGGCTCGAGCCCCCGGCCCGGGGCTCGATCTCCGTCGGGGTCGCCGTCTCGAGAGGCGTGACAGTCATCGACTTCTCCGGCCCCTGGGAGGTGTTTCAGGACGCCGTGGTCTCAGAGCGGGGATCCGATCGCGAGGGCCAGCCGCCGTTTCGCCTGTACACGGTCTCCGATTCGACCGCTCCGCTGCGCGGGTCTGCAGGATTGCAGCTCGTTCCGGACTACACCTTCGAAAACGCGCCGCCGCCCCGCGTCGTGGTCGTCCCGGCGCAATCCGGCGGTCCGGCGCTTCACGAGTGGCTGCGGAAGATGAGCCGGACCGCGGACGTGACGATGTCGGTCTGCACGGGGGCGTTCCAGCTTGCCAGAGCGGGTCTTCTCTCCGGCCTCGAGGCGACGACGCACCACGACTTTGCGGACCGCCTGGCCATACAGTACCCCGACGTGCGCGTGAGAAAGGGAGTGCGCTACGTCGAGGGACCGAAGATCTCGACGGCCGGCGGCCTCACTTCCGGGATCGACCTCGCTCTGCGCGTCGTCGAGCGGTATTTCGGGCGCCCGGCGGCGGAACGCACGGCGCAGTACATGGAATACCAGAGCCGGGGGTGGATCGTCTGAGCCCTCGTCTCCTCTGGTCGGAACTCCGTCCTAGATCGTGTCGCTCGACGAAGCGCCGGGCGACCGGGAGACTCGACCTCCGCTTCGCTGACCGGTGGACCGGCGCAATCCTCGCGGTTTCCTGAAGTATCGTTTTGAGAAAGCAGGGAGGCATGCCGATGACCGTCCACCGCCGCGAGCTGTTCAAGCTGGGAGCGGGTGCGCTCCTCTCCGCCGGGGGTGCGGCGAAGGTCTTCGCCCACCCATCGAAACCGCCGTCCACCTCGTCGGCGGAGATCAAGACGGGCGGCATCCGGATGATCCAGGTAGACGGCAAGTACAACGTGTGGACGAAAAAAGTGGGGCACGGGAAGATCAAGGTGCTGACACTGCACGGCGGTCCCGGAGTGACGCATGAATACCTCGAGTGCTTCGAGGACTTCCTGCCGCAACAGGGCATCGAGTTTTACTATTACGATCAGCTCGGCTCCGCGTACTCGGACCAGCCGGACGACAAGAGCCTCTGGACCGTCGAGCGCTTCCGGGAAGAGGTCGAGCAGGTCCGGTCCGCGCTCGGGCTCGAGAACTTCTACCTCTTCGGGCACTCCTGGGGAGGGATGCTCGGGATCGAGTACGCGCTCAAATACCAGAAACATCTGAAGGCGCTCGTCATTTCGGACATGACCGCGAGCATCGCGTCCTACGTCGAGTACATCAACGAGCTCCGAAAGAAATTGCCGCCCGACGTGATCGCCGTCCTCGAAAAATACGAGGGAAAAGGGGAGTACGAGGCGCCGGAGTACCAGGACGTGATGCTGAAGCGTGTCTACGCCGAGCACCTGTGCCGGCTGGATCCCTGGCCCGATCCCGTCGTCCGGACTTTCAAGCACCTGGCGACGCCCGTTTACAACACGATGCAGGGCCCGAACGAATTTATCGTGAATGGCACCTTCAAGGAATGGGATCGCTGGAACGATCTGCCGAAAATCCACGTTCCGACGCTTCTCTTAGTCGGCCGGCATGACACCATGAGCGTTGCCGACATTCAGAGGATGGGCCGTGCGATCCCGCGCTCTCGAGTCGCCGTCTGCGAGAACGGAAGCCATCTCGGCATGTACGACGACCAGCAAACCTACTTCCGCCATCTGCTCGCTTTCTTCCGGGACGTCGCCGCGGGGAAAATGGCGTAGCAGAATCCGAGGCGCGGATCGCTTGGATCCCGCCAGGGCCCTCCGTTCCGTGAAGGGGTGGGAGGCGGGACTGCGACGTGACGGAACGTTTCAGCCGGCGCGCGCGCCTTCCGGCACCGGCCTCTCGGGCATCGCCAGAGCAGGCAGAATCCCGTCCGACGCTCCGATGTCGAAGAGCATCCCTTCGGAGATCTCGCCGGCCATTTCTCTCGGCGGGAGATTCACCACGAAAAGCGCCTGCTTGCCGACCAGCCTCGAGAGGTCCGGCCGCTCGAAGCGCATGCCGGAAAGGATCCGGCGCGTGTGATCGCCGAAGTCGACGGTCAGGCGGACGAGCTTTTTCGAGCCCGCGACGACTTCCGCGGCGCGGATGCTGCCCACGCGAACGTCCAGGCGCCCGAGCTCTTCCAGGCCGACCGTCGGCTTCACCGGTGCGGGCGTCATCGTCACCGGGCGCCGGGCTTCAGAGCGATGATGGAGAAAGCCGCTCCCTGAGGGTCCGTCAGCACGGCGAATCGGCCGATCTCTTCGATGTCCGCGGGAGGTTTTGCGATCTTCCCGCCGAGCGACCGGGCCTTCTTCGCCGAGGCGTCGCAATCGTCCACCTGGAAGTAGACGACCCAGCTCGAGGGCATCGGGCCCCACTCCGCCGCGATCGGCATGAGACCGCCGACCGGCTGTTTCTCGAGATACAACTCCGTGTAGTCGCTCGTCGCCGGGTCCTGCTTCGTCGACCAGCCGAAAACCTTCCGGTAGAAGGCGGCCGCCGCGGCCGGGTCGCGGCTCAGGTTCTCGTACCAGCAGGGCGCACCCTCCTCGCCGGCCACCGCCGTGCCGATACTTATGTTCGGCTGCCAGACGCAGAACGCCGCGCCCGCGGGGTCCTGCAGCACCGCCATCCGCCCCGCGTCCATCACGTCGAACGGTCCGGCGTGAACGACGCCTCCGTGCTCCCTGGCTCGGGTGACGGTCTCGTCCGCGCTTTCGACCGAGACGTAGCAGCTCCAATGCGGCGGGACACCGCCCGCCGCTTCTTCCGGCCGCATCGTCGTGAGTGCGCCGACGTCCGCCCCGTGCAGCCGCAGCATCGTGTAGATCCCCTGGCCGCCCATCGAGTTGTCTTCGCTCTCCCAGCCGAAAAGCCCCGTGTAGAAGCTTTTGGCGTCGGGGCCGTTGCCCGTGGAAAGCTCGGGCCAGCAGAAGGTCCCCGGTTCATGGCGTTCGATCTTCGGCATGATGTTCCTCCGTTCGTTCTCGAAACCTATACTGGGATCGTGCGCTCCGCCATCGGGTTGGTCCTGTGGTTTCTCGCCTGCGCGGCGGCGCCGGGTCCCCCGGCGGCGCGGCCGCACGGCTTGCCGGCCCGCGAAGTCGCGGTGACCATCGACGACCTTCCGGGGGTTTCGATCGCGGGCTCCGCCGCGGACACCCGGGCGCTGGCAGCCATGACCGCGAAGCTCCTGCGGGCGCTGACCGACCGGAGCGTGCCGGCTGTCGGATTCGTGAATGCGGGCAAGCTCGGTCCTCCCGGCTCGCCCGCGCCGGAGCGGCTCGCCGTTCTCCGATCCTGGCGCGCCGCCGGGCTCGAGCTCGGCAATCACACGTTCGGGCATCCCGACCTGCACCGCGTGGGACTCGAGGCCTTCGAACGCGACGTCGAGCTCGGCGAACCGGACCTGCGCGCGCTTTTCGCGGGAAGCGCCGCAAGCCTCCGCTGGTTCCGTCATCCGTTCCTTCACACGGGGACGAGCCTCGGCGACAAGCGCGCTCTCGAGGCGTTTCTCTCCCGGCGCGGGTACCGCGTCGCGCCCGTCACCATCGACAATTCCGAATGGATCTTCGCGCGGGCCTACTCGGACGCGCGGGACGCCGGCCGCCGAGATCTCGCGGACCGCGTGGCCGCCGCTTACGTGCCGTACATGGACGCGAAGTTCGACTATTTCGAGCGGCAGTCCGAGGCGCTCTTCCACCGGGAAATCCGGCAGGTCCTGCTCGTGCACTCGAATTCGTTGAACGCCGACCATTTCGGGGAGCTCCTGGACGCGGTGGCGCGCCGCGGGTATTCGTTCGTGAGCCTGGACCGCGCTCTCGAAGATCCCGCCTACGAGAGCCTCGACACGTTCGTCGGCAACAACGGAATCACCTGGCTCCACCGTTGGGCCCTGTCGTCCGGACGGCGCCCTCTGCCCGGGGAGCCCGCCACGCCGCCGTTCGTGCTCGCCGCGGCCGGCGTCTCCTCCGAGTAGCGTCGAGTCGCTCGCGCCTTCCCGGGACGCCCGCTCTCGCCGGTCCTGATTCCTTCTGTCCCACACTGAGGTCTTTCGGCGCAGGCGTCTTCCAAAATGCGGCGCCTGCCAGGGCGGATCGCCCGCAAGGCCGAACTTTTCGCGAAGCGGGTCGTACCAGATCACGTGCTCCGGTCTCGCAGACGGTGACGAGAAGGACCCGAAATTCAGGAGGCACATTCATGATCCGTACGAAAGCTCTCGCTCTCTCCGCTTCCCTCGTTATGACGGCCGCGGTCGGCTGCTCGCAGTTCCATGAAAGCAAACCGGTGAGCATCCTCCGAAGCTCCGCCGATGTCTCTTCCTGCCACAAGGTCAGCGAAGTCGACGCCGGCACCCGCATGGCAGAAAACGAAATCGTTGGAGAGCTCGCGAACCAGGCACGCGAAAAGGGCGCAGACACCATATTGCTCGCCGACGGCGCGCGGACGGGATCCGCATACCGCTGCGCTTCCCCGAGCGTCGCCTCGCGTTAACTTTCGTTTCGGTCCTCCCTCACCGGGTCGCGACAATCAAGAGTCGCGGCCCGGTTTTTTTCTTCGGGCCGGGGAGGAATGATGGGCGCGTTGAAAACCGGGGAATGTGTGCGCGTTCCCGACGGCCGGCCCGGACGCGTGCGCGCGCACCGCGCGGGGAAGTTTTCGGTGCGGGTGCGGCGGCAGGGAAAGACGACCGACGAGATCCTGACCTTCGCGGCGGCGGAGCTGCGGCGAATCGATCCCCCGGCGGGCTGGATGAGCCCGGAGGGCTACAACCGCCGGGTCGCCGCCCTCCGGCGCCGGAGGCGGATGGAGTGATCACGGGCGAAGGCGAAGGGTGAAGGGCAAAAGGGGACGGAGTCGGCCGATTCGGACATCCCCGAAGTGGCCGGTCCGCCGGGAACGTTTCGCGCGGCGGGGCGACTACGGCCGCGCGACGACGATCATGGCGCCCGCGAGAAGCGCGACGAGCAACGTGACGAGTATGACCAGTCCCCGGTCGGCGGTTGCCTTTCCCTGCTCGATCCCCTGGTTGACGACGTGGTACCGCCACGCCGCCAGAATGGCGAGCACGCCTCCGAACGCCATCATCACGTCGCCGATGACGAAAGACGCAGACCCGGGCGGAAAGCGGCGGCCGGCCCCGACCCCTTCGCCCATCTGCCGCAGAAACAGCCCGAAGCGATCGACGACGAACCCGAGGCTGATCATCGAGACGCTCGTCCGGATCCAGGCGAGAAACGTGCGCTCGTTCGCCAGATACTCCGGCCCCCGTTTGTCGGGTGGGACGGGCGCTGTTTTCGGTTTGAGGTCCCCTTTCATTCTGACCTCCGACGGTGCAAGTCGCGTTCCCGGGGCCGTCCCCCCGGGGCATCAACCTGTTACGATTTCGAGATGAAATTCCTCAAAGCGGCCCCTGCGGCGTTCCTGATGTCGGGCGCGCTCCTCGCCCTTCCCGCGTCTCCCGCCGCCGACCTCAAGACGGGAGGTCTCCCTTTCATCGAGGACGACTACCCGCGCGCCGTCGCGGTCGCGAAGGCGCGGCATCTGCCGATCTTCGTCGAGGCCTGGGCTCCGTGGTGACACACGTGCCGCTCGATGCAGGCCTTCGTCTTCACCGACAGGGCCCTCGCGCGGCGCGCCGGACAGTTCGTCTGGCTTTCAGTCGACACGGAGAAGGCGGCCAATGCGCCCTTCACCCGGAAGTTTCCCGTGGAAGGGCTCCCGACGTTTTTCATCGTCGACCCGGCGACGGAGACCGCGACCCTGAGATGGCTCGGCGGCGCGACGGTTCCTCAGGTGCAGAAGCTGCTCGACGACGGGCTGCGAACCGTCGCCGCGCCGAGACGCGGGCTGGAGGAGACGCTGGCCCGGGCGGACCGGCTGTTCGGAGAGGGTAAGAACGCCGAAGCCGCGAAGGCCTACCGCGAGGTCCTGGCGGCGGCTCCGCCCGGATGGCCGCGATACGGCCGCGCTCTCGAGTCCCTGCTGTACGCGCTCGACGCGACGAAGGACAGGGAGGGCTGCGCGACCGCCGCGCGAGACGCATTTTCCCGGCTGAAATCCACTCCGTCGGCGGCCAACGTGGCGGCGAGCGGGTTGGGCTGCGCCCTCGCGATGACCCCGGAAATTCCGGCGCGCCGCGAGCTCGTGGACGCTCTTCGCGCCGACGCGCTCTTTGTCGTGAGATCCAACCGACGAGACATCGCCGCGGACGACGTCTCCTCGGTTTACCAGGCTCTCGAGGAGGACCGCGAGGACGCCAGGGACGTCGAGGGACGGCGGAAGCTCCTCGAGCAGCACGCTTCTTTTCTGGAGACGCGAGCGTCGCAGGCGAAGACGCCGCAGGAACGCGCCGTCTTCGACTCGCATCGAATGGGCGCGTACATGGACCTCCGCCAGCCGGAGCGCGCCGTCGCGATGCTCGAGCAGTCGGAGAAAGATTTTCCGGGCGACTACAACCCCCCGGCGCGCCTTGCGGTGATCTTGAACGCGATGAAGAAGCCGCAGGAAGCCGCGGCCGCGTCCGACCGCGCGCTGGCGAAGGCGTACGGCCCTCGTCGGATCGGCATCCTGCAGGCGCGCTCCCAGATCGAAGCCGCCCGGGGCGACGCGGCCGCCTCCCGCCGTTATCTCGAGGAAGCGCTTCGCGCGGCCGAGGCGCTGCCGGAAGGCCAGCGGTCCGACCGGACGATCGCCTCTCTCAAGAAGAAACTGGAGTCGTAGCGTCCCGCCCGTTCACTTCGGAAAAGCGGAGGGGTCAATCCCCGGGATCACCCGGAGCGCGTTCTTGTAGTACAACTTTTTCAAGACGTCGTCCGGAAGGTCGAGCCCGTACATCTTCCAGAACGCGTGACGCTTGCGGTAGTAATCGAAGTACTCGTCCGCTGTCTCCAGGACTCGAAAATAGACGGGGTACTCGTCCGGGGCCCACGTGTCTTTGCCCATCATGACGCGGTCCTGGTAACGGAGGAACCACTCGCGGGCGAATCGCGGCTGCCGTCCGAGCTCCGCCAGGACGGCCCCGATTTCCGTCGTGACGTTGGGCAGCCGGTCGAGAAGCTGCCCGAGCGCGGCCAGGTCTCCGCCCATCCAGCCGAGATGCGCGTCGATGAATGTCGTCCGCGGGTGCCGGGCGAAGAGGCGGTGCTGCTCGCCCATGACCTGCTCGAAGGTCGGGAATCGCTCGGGAGGCCGCGCCCTCTGCGGAAACTGCTTCAACTCCAGCCAGCGCTCGTTGTGAGCATCCTGGGGCTCGAAAAAGGACCGCGGCTCGCCGGTATGGATCAGAACCGGGATCTTCAAGTCCGCGCATTTCTCGAAAACCGCATCGAGCCGGGGGTCATCCACCGCGACCCGTTGCCCCGCGCGGTCCTTCACCGTCAGACCGAAGTTCTTGAAAATCTTGAGGCCGCGGGCGCCGCCCTGCCGGACGTCCCGCTCGAGTCGGGCCGCCGCGCGGTCTCCCCAGCCCGCGTCCTCGACACCGGAGAAGTCGAGATTCGCAAACGTCACGAAGCGGCCGGGATGCCGGCCGCTCCAGTTCGCGACCCCCGCCGCGAGGGCGTCTCCCGAGCCGCCACTCAGGTTCACCATCACCCGCATGCCGAGCGCGTCCATGTCGCGCACGATGCGGTCGACCTGGTCGGCCCGCGCTCCGGTTTCCTGGTGGTTGTGGACGTCGATGAACGGGAATCGCGCGCGCGGGACTCTGTGCTCCGGGACGACCAGCGTCGATTTGGGCTCGTATTCCTCGATCGAAAGCGTGGGACCGGGAGCGGCCGTCTGCCCGCTCGCGGCTTGCGCGACGGTGAAACCGCCCCAAAAAACGGCTCTCGAGAAGCCTCGGATGTGTTTTGCGAGTCTCATGCGGCAACGGTACAACGACTTGCCGGCAGGGCCGTGAAGGAGGATATGATTTCGCCGTGGCCAGACGTTTGACAATCATTTCGACGGCGGAACGCGCGCCGGTCGGAGAGAAACCCGGCGAGCGGCGCCGGTCGCAGCGGCGGCTCTCGATCGGGCGCCGGTTGAACGAGCGTCGCAATCCGGAGACTCTCGCCGATCGGGATGCGGAAGAGCTGCGTCAAGCGAACGAGAGACGCGGGCTGGCGCAGCGGCGCCGGCTCTTCGACCGCCGCTCCGGCATCCGCCTTCTCGACCTCACGAACATCGACCTTTCCGAACTCGATTCGTAAGCGCCCCGGGGCGCTCTGCGCCGGCCGGAGGCGAAAGGTCGGCGAAATCAGCGGCCGGAAGTCGAGGGGATCCCGGCCGCCCAATCTTCGAGGGCGCGCCGGTCGGCCCCTTTGAGGCGTCCCCCCATTCGGGGCGCATGCGTCGCCACGACGGACGCGTTGTCAAATGGCATCCGCTCGTACATCCGGCCGCCCGGCTCGTGACACGGCGCGCAACGCGCCGCCAGGATGGGACGGACACTGGTTCGAAAGGCCGACAGGGAACTCGAGTCGATCGCCGGCCCGTCCGCTCCGGCGGAAGGGTTCACTCCCGGGGTCGCTTCCCGCGAGGGAACTTCCGCGCGCGCCCCGGCCTCGCGCCGCAGGAATCCGCCCGGGTGAATGCCGCGCCCGCAGGAAGGATCGGCGGGATGCGTAAAGTGCACGAGGTCGCCGCCGGAAGGCGGGTGGACATACTCGCCCTTGAGGGAAACGCGGTCTCCCGGAGCCAGGTCGACCCACGTGCCGCCGCAGGTCAGATCGTGAATGACGTGCACGGGGCTTCGCGTGTCGAACTCGATGCCGGATTCGCCGCGCGGGTCCGCCGCTCGGACGGAGAGGAGCAGGACGTCGAGCTCCTCGAAAGAGCGGCCGTTTCGATGGCGCGTCCGGCGCGGGGAGCTCTCGACCCGGGCGGTGGCGGTGATCTCCTCGTGCGGGTTGCCGTGCTGGGGTCGCCGTCGAGCGGAGGAGGCGTCGGGTACGGCAAGAAGCGCCGACAGGAGGAGCCAGAAGCCTCGGCGGGCGAGCATGGAGGTCGAGTATAACGAGCGGGATCGCGGGTCGCCGGGGCTCCGAGGAGGAGGAGACGCGCGCCCGGCGCCGCGCTGATACCGTTTGTCCGTGCCCGACGTGCTCGCCGCGATCGACCAGGGGACGACAGGAACGCGCTGCTTCCTCTTCGACCTCTCGGGCCGTGTCGTCTCGTTCGCCTACCGCGAGCATCGGCAGATCTTTCCCGCGCCGGGATGGGTCGAGCACGATGCGGTCGAGATCCGGGACAACGTCGATCGGGTCGTCGCCGAGACGCTCGCCGGCGCGCCCGCATCCTCGCGGGTCCTCGCCGTGGGAATCACCAACCAGCGCGAGACGGTCGTCGCGTGGGATAGCGCCACGGGCGACCCGATTCACAACGCGATCGTCTGGCAGGACACGCGAACGGACGGAGACTGTCGCGGCCTGATTGAAAGCGGGATCGAGGAGCGCGTCCGCGCGCGGACCGGGCTGCCGATCCGAACGTACTTCTCGGCCCCCAAGATGCGTTGGATCCTCGCCGAGGTTCCGGAAGCGGGGAGGCTCGCCGGCCTCGGCCGCCTCTGCCTGGGGACGATCGACGCGTGGGTCATCTGGAACCTGACCGGCGGTCCCGCGGGGGGCGCGCATGTCACGGACCCGACGAACGCGTCGCGAACCCTTCTCTGCGCCCTCGAGACGCTCTCCTGGGACCCGGAGCTCATAGACCGGTTCGCCATTCCGGCGGGCGCGCTGCCGCGCATCCGCCCCTCGATTCCCACGGAGCCCTACGGTTGGACTTCTCCTTCGGGCGCGTTTGGCGCGCGCGTGCCCGTCTGCGGCGATCTGGGCGACCAGCAGGCCGCGCTGTTCGGGCAGGCGTGTTTCGCGGCGGGCGAAGCCAAGAACACCTACGGGACCGGATCCTTCCTGCTCCAGCATGCCGGCGATTCCCCCGTCGCCAGCCATTTCGGCCTTCTGTCGACCGCGGCCGGCGCTCCGACCGGGATGCGCGCGTATGCGCTGGAAGGCTCCGTCGCCGTCACCGGCTCGGCGGTGCAGTGGTTGCGGGACGGCCTCGGCATCATCGGAAGCGCCGCGGAAACGGAGCCGCTCGCGCGGTCCGTGCCCGACACCGGTGGCGTGTATTTCGTTCCCGCGTTTTCGGGTCTGTTCGCGCCGCACTGGGATATGAGCGCGCGCGGGGCGATCGTCGGCCTGACCCGTTTCGCGACGCGCGCGCACCTCGTGCGTGCCACGCTGGAGGCGATCGCGTTTCAGAGCCGCGAGGTCCTGGAGTCCATGCTCGCGGACACGGGGCATTCGCCCGTGGAGCTCAAGGTGGACGGCGGCGCGACGAGCAACAATTTTCTGATGCAGCTTCAGGCGGACGTGCTCGGCCTCCCGGTCGTCCGGCCCGCCGTTCTAGAGACCACCGCTCTCGGGGCGGCCCAGGCGGCGGGGCTCGCGATCGGCGCGTACGGCTCGCTGGCGGAGCTGTCGCGGCTCTGGCGGCGAGATCGGGTGTTCGAGCCCGAATGGACCTCCGGGAGGAGAGAAGAGGCGTACAGGGGCTGGAAACGCGCGGTGGAGCGTTCCCGGGGCTGGATCGAAGAGTGAGAACCGGAGTCGCGAGGCCCGGGCAGGCCCTCGCGACAATCTGGGGTCGAAAGCGTTTCGAATCGCGCTGACTCGTAAACTCATGACAGGGCTTCGGAAAGCGCGTTCGTGGCCGGAAGTCGCAAATCCTCGTGGCGCTCCGGGCGACGCGTCCGGTTATCCTTTTGAGCTCGCACGCGGAGGACGCACCCCATGCTCGACCCCAAGGATCTGAGTCTCGAAGAACTGGTCCGGAGGGGCCGCATCGGCCTGCGTTCGGGTCAATACGACGTGGCCAACGCGTGCCTCTCGGAGTATTGCGACCGCCAGCTCCGCGACGACCAGCGGATCCCGGGACCGCTCCTCGCCGATTTTGCGCTCGCCGTGGCGCATACCGGCGACCTCAAGGAGGCCTCGGAGATCTGCCTGTCGGCGCTCGCGCACGAGCGGAAGAACCCGGACGTCTACGCGGCGCTGGCACGCATCCACGGGATGTCGGGATCCCGGAGGAAAGCGGTCGACGCGATCGATCGCGGGCTCGCGCTCTCGCCCCGTCATCCCGGCCTTCTGGCGGTGCAGCAGGACCTCGGCGTGCGCCGTCCGCCTCCCATACCTTTTCTCGCCCGCGACAACCGATGGAACATCTGGCTCGGCCGGGTCATGGGCAGATTGCGTCCGCGCGGCGGTTCTCGAGTCGTGTAAAGAAACTCCGCCGGCCTGCCCGGGAAACGGACGACGCGAGAAAGCCGCCCGTCCGCCGGGAGATCTCCGAAGTGGGTGGGGCGCGAAGCTTCGGGGAGCTCCGGTCCCGAGCGCTCGTTCTTTTCACCCATCTGCTGCTCGAAGAGGTCAGTCCCCGCTCCAGCGTGATCGAATCGTTTCGTTCGGAAAGCATTTCTCGCGTGAACGCGCTCTGGGCCTGACAAAAATAGTGCTCGGCCTCTTCAGTCGGTTTCATCTTTTCTCCTGCGAGCTCTCAGGCTCGGTTCGATTTACGACGATGGGCGTTTACACGACGAGCCAGCTCCCGATCTCCAGAGCGAAGGATTGATGACGCCGCGGGCCGCACTCTTGCGAGCCTCCGCGACCTGTTTCGAAAGCCCTTCCGCGTCTGCGCCGCCCGGCTGCAAACTGTCTGCTTCACGGCACTTTCCTGTTCCCGGGCTCGACTTGACCGTCACCGTCGCGATCCGGGGATTCGCCGGGACGCAACCTGTCGGACGCAGTGACGCACCGCGACATCCCGCGGCGCAACAGGGCGCGGCGTCCGTCCGAAGTCCGCCGGCGGATCCGGCTCCCGGGCGCCGCGCCGGAGCCCCTTCCACGCGCAGGTGCGGTCCTCGAGGGCACACCGGAGTGGAACGGCGACGGGACGAGACCCTAAACGATGACTTTGACCCGTCCCCGGGGAGCGTCTCGTCCGGCGGCGTATCGTTCCCAGGCGCGCGAGAGGCGGTCGACTCCTTCCAGGATCTCCTCGGGCTCGGGAACGAACGCGAGGCGCAGGTGATCGGCGAAGGCATTCGTGGGCGAGCAGACCGGACCCGGAAGCACGGAGACGCCGTGCCGGGAGGCGATCTGCGCGAATTCGGACCCCTGTCCGCGGGGCAGACGGACCCACAGCGTGAGTCCTCCGGCCGGGCGTTTCCAGGTCCAGTCGGGGAGCTGTCGGCTGAGACTGCCCGCGAGCGCGTCGAGACGCTTCCCGATCTGCCGCCGGCGCAGGTCCGCCACCTCCGCCCTCTTCTCGAGCAGCAGGACCGCCATCATCTGTCCGGGAAGGGAGCTTCCGAGGTCCTCCATCGCCTTGCGCCTTCCGAGCCGGTGCAGGAGACCCTCGGGCGCCCGGACCCACCCGATCCGCAGGCCGCCCCAGTACAGTTTGGAGAGAGAGGCGACCGTCAGGACCGTCCCGCGCTTCGCGAAGGCGGCGATCGGCAGCGGGGGAGCGGCGCCGAGTGAAAGATCGGCGAGCGTATGGTCTTCGAGGATTGCGACCCCGCTCTGCTCCGCCAGCCTTGCGATCTCGCGCCGCTGGCGCTCCGGGAGGACGGCCCCGGTCGGATTGTGAAACGTGGGCTGCAGGTAGAGGAGCCTCGCGCGCGGCCGACGCAGCGCCGCGGCGATGCGCTCCATGGCGCCAGGTTCTCCGGCGGGCGGGACCGCCGTCATGCGGAGCCGGGCCGACCCGAACAGATCGATGGCTCCCGGATACGTCGGATCTTCGACGATGACTTCGTCGCCAGGCGAGAGCAGAAGCGAGATCACGAGGGCGATGGCCTGCTGAGCGCCGTTCGTGACGAGGATCTCTTCTTCGCGGGTCGCCAGTCCCCGCTCGGAAAGGTGACGGGCGAGTGCGGAACGCAAGGCCGGCAACCCGAGCGGCATGTATCCGTGGTGCCGGGCCAGGGCCCCGAGCTGCCGCCCGCTTTTCGCGTAGGCGCGGGTCAGGAACTCCTCGGCGCCGGGGAGGTGCGCCGCGACGAAGGAAATCGCGCCGGGAGAGTGCTCCTCGGTCAGCGCGCGAAGAACGGGATTGAGCATGCCGTGTCCGGCATCGCTCTCTCCGGGCGCCGGGTCCCTTCTCCGGGGAAACGGCGGACCGTCGCCATTTCGCGGCAGCACGCGTGTTCCGCTTCCCTGGCGGCTCTCGACCCGGCCCTCCTGTCGCAGCTCTTCGTAGCAGGACACGATCGTGGTGCGGCTGACGGCGAGCGCGGAGGCGAGGGCGCGTTCGGAGGGAAGTCGGGCCCCTGCCGGAATTTCGTCCCGGTCGAGCAACCTCGCGACGGCCGAAGAGAGGCGAACCGACAGGGTCCCCGCTCCCAGTGCCCATTCCCCGAGGAGACTGGCGAGCGCCGCGGTCTCGACCGAGCCGTTCCGGCCAGTCCACTCGACGGGGTAAGTGGATCTTGTATTCATACCAGTTCAGCGCAAGAGTAAACCGGACTGGATTCAACGTCAAAGTGGTATCGAGAGTGGACTCTGATCAAATTCGAGGAGGACCGGTGATGACGACCCCGACGCCCCTGCCGGAGTATGCGTTCTTCGATGGCCGGATCATCCCTTACAGGGAGGCCCGCGTGGGCGTCATGACCCACGGGCTCCAATATGGAACGGGTTGTTTCGGAGGCCTGAGAGGGTTCTGGAACGAATCCGAGGAAGAGCTCTTCGTTTTTCGTCCCCACGACCACTTCCATCGCTTCCTCGAATCCGCGAAGCTTCTCTCGCTCGAGCTGCCGTATTCCGTCGACGACCTGGTGGCCGCTCTCGGAACTCTTCTCCGGCAGGAGGGGCTCCGGGCGGACTGCTACATCCGGCCTCTCGCCTTCGCGGCCGAAGAGCGCATCGGCGCGCTCGGTCTCGACGGCATGCGCTCGGCGGTTTCGATCGTCGCGATTCCCTTCGGAAAGTACATCGAGAACGACGGGGGGGCGCACGTCAAGATTTCGGCGTGGCGCCGTATCGACGACAACATGATTCCGGCGCGAGGAAAGGTTTCCGGCGCCTACGTCAACACCGCCCTCGCCAAGACAGACGCTCAGCGCGGCGGCTTCGACGATGCCATCTTCCTCGACCAGAACGGGCATGTTTCGGAGGCGTCGGCCGCCAACCTGTTTGTCGTCCGCAACGGAGCCGTCGCCACGCCGCCGGTCACCGACAACATCCTCGAAGGCATTACCCGCCGGTCGATCCTCGAGATGCTTCGCGACGAGCTCGACATTCCCGCGGTCGAGCGCTCGATCGACCGTACCGAGCTCTCCCTCGCGGACGAAGTCTTCCTGGCCGGGACGGGGGTGCAGATCGTGTCCGTCACGCGCATCGATCACCGGCCGGTCGGGAGCGGTCGGATGGGCCCCGTCACGTCGAGCCTGCGGAAGTTGAACGCCGCTGTCGTCCGCGGGGAAGTCGCCCGCTATCGGCGGTGGTGCTGGCCCGTTTACGCGAGCGCGGCGGCGGGCGCGCCCGCTCCGGCCCTGGCGCGGTGAGCGGGCGGCTGGAATCCGCCGCCACGGAGGCCGCGGCTTTTCTGGAGTACTACGAGAAGGTGCGGCACCGGACTTCGCGAGTCGTGGCTTGCATTCCGGAAAATCACCTCGAGTGGACCTGGCGCGAGGGCAAATTCACGCTCGGCGACCTGGTCCGCCACATCGCGGCGATCGAGCGCTTCATGTATGCCGAGAACGTGCAGGGAAAGCCGAGCCGCTACCCGGGGCACGGACGGGAGCTCGCCGACGGACTCCCGTCAGTCCGGGCGTTCTTCGACCGCACCCACTCTGAGTCCGTGGCGATTTTCGGGGCGCTGACCGACGTCGCATTCGGAGAGAAGAGCGTCACGCCGGCGGGCGCGCCGGTCACGACCCGGAAGTGGCTTCGCGCGATGGTCGAGCACGAGATTCATCACCGCGGCCAGATCTATCTCTATCTCTCCATGCTCGACGTCGCGACACCTCCGATCTACGGCCTGACCTCAGAAGAGGTGAGGGCGAGGAGCGCCTAGACCGTCGCCAACCGTCGCCTTCGCTCACTGCGGGAGCTGCCTTCGCCGTGCGCGGCGAAGGCACCGGCGAGCGGCTCGCCTGTTGGCTCGACCGCTCGCCTGCTCCCTTCGTTCGCTACGGCTCCCGCAGCGGGAGGCT
>JBDUBI010000036.1:0-20445 GCA_040004225.1 Acidobacteriota bacterium | reverse complement strand
CCGTGCAGGATCGCGATGACGGATTCCCAGCTCTCGCGCTCTGCCGGGTACGAGTACTTTCCGAAGTTCTCCTGCCGGTCGTAGAAGTCAGAGACCCGCGCCCCCGGGGGGAGGCCGAGGCGGTCGTACTCGTCGGACGGAAGCTCGCGTATCTGGTCGTATTCGAAAACGAAATTACCGAGACTGTAAAAAATCGGGCGGCCCTTCCAGATTTCGATGCCCCGCAGGACGTGGGGCCCGTGTCCGAAAACCGCGTCGGCGCCAGCGTCGATTGCCGCGCGCGCCGCCGCTACGACGAATTCGGCGGGCGCGAAGCGGTCCGGCACGAGCCCCTCATGGGCATGAAGGGAAAAGATCAGGCATCTCGCGCGCGAGCGCGCGGAACGAAGGGAGGCGGTCAAGGCATCGAGATCTCCGGGGACCGGCGCGGTGGACACTCCCGGTGTCAGGCCGACGATGAACGAGCGGTCGAAGGCATCCAGCGCGTCTTCGCGGCCGGAGACCGGGATGCCGACTTCGCGCGCGGCGGACCTCAAGGCGCGCAGGCGTTCGGCCGAAAGCACGTAGGTGGTCGTGTGGCGAAGCGGCGCGATGCCCGGGCGGGCGGGAATCGGGCCGCGCCTCTCCGATGCGGACGCCGGCGGGTCGAACGTCGAGGCCGCGGACACGAGACCCACCGAAACGTTCCGGCCTTCGAAGAACGCGGGCGCGCGCGCCTCGGCGAGGTCCCTTCCGATCCCGGCGGAGAGGATCCCGGCGGCGGCGAGCGCGCGGTTCGTCTGCGCCATTCCGGAGGCGCCGTAGTCGCCGGCGTGATTGTTGGCGCGGGCCACCATGTCGAATCCCGCCCGGGCGAGGTCGCGCGCCAGAGCCGGATCCGACCGCATCACCCCGGGAGGAACATTGAACGACTCGTAATCGTGGAAAAGAGTTTCGAGGTTCGTAATTGCCGCGTCGGCGCCGCTCAAGAGGCGCCGGAGGGGCTCGAACGCGCCGGCCTTCTCGCGCGCGAGAGGCCGCATCAGGATCGTGTCTCCTGCGAGAGCCACCGCATAGGTCGGCCCCGCAACGGTCGACGCGGGAGTCGGATTCGGCGACCCCGGCGCAATCGGCGCGAGAAGGCCGGCGAGAAACGACGCCAGCAGACGGGCGGGGAAAAACCGGCGGCCCGCCGTCAAAAGCGGTGCGGGTGCCAGGGGTTTTCGAGGTAGGCGTCGAACAGCGTGGGCTCCGTTCCCGGCGGCGTTTTCGCGGCCCGGCGGGCCTGAAAAACGAACGTCGCGCGCGGCACGGAATCGCGCGAACCCGGGCTCGGGCTCGCGCGCCACCATTGCAGGCAGGCGGCCATCCCGTAGCGGGGATCGGGGCTGCGGTAGCCCGCGCCACGCTCCGGCATGAGGACCCAGATCCTGCCGTCTCCCCTCTCGAACGACCGGACCCACGCGCGTTTTACGTCGGAGCTCGGACCGGCGACTCGGACGTGCGTGACGACGAGAGGTTCAGAGGCCGCGGCGGGCTTCTCGTAGGCCGCCGCCGGGGCGTCCGCCGCCGGCCACGGCTTCAAATCGATCGTGACGGCGTCCGATCCCCGGCGGTAGGAAAGCTGTACGGAGCCGCCTTCGCCTCGCTGCCTTGAAAACGCGATGCCGCTCGCTTTGAGGCTGGAGACGACCGCTGCCTCGGTCTGGCCGATCGGGGCGTCGGACGGGACGGGGGCGGACGCGGCGAGGAGGATCGCCAGCGACGCGATGCGCGTGAGCATTCTGGGGGTTTTCCTGCAATGATGGTAGCACGGCGCCCCCATCGAACTCTCGCATGACGGACGAAGTCCCGCGCACCTTTCGCCGCGATTCGAGACTCTTTCTGTCCGTCGCGCTGCTCCTGATTCTCTTTCTCAATTTCGTGACGCTGCTCTTTTTCCGCAACGCCACGGACTGGGGAAGCCGCCAGACGGAGAGGCGCGCCTCGGAGATTCTGAACCGGATGGCGCTGCCGTATGCGGACCCGGCAGACGCCCTCGACCGCGCCGCGCTCGGCTCCGACGTTCTGTTCGTGGCCTCCTATGACGCGAGAGGCCGGCGCGTGCGCGGTTCTTCCCACGGGCTCGAGGCGCCTCCGATTCTTCCGACGGCCCGCCCCGTGGGAGGCGAGATCGTGGCCGAGTGGACGAAATCGCCCCGGCTCCTGCTCGCGACCGCGGCCACCCGCACCGGCTTCTCCGTCGTCGCCGTGGATCCGGGTCCGGGCGGAGCCCTCCGCTCTTACTCGCGCTCGCTCTCGCTCGTGATTCCGGCGGCCGGCGCGCTCCTCGTGGTGCTCGCCTGGCTCTACCTGCGCTCCTTACTCGAGCCCTACGACCGGCTTCTCCAGACGGCCGGAGGAGCGCCCCCCGCGCCCGGTCTCTCAGGGGTTGAGCCGTCGGACGAACGCGATTTTCTGATCGCCCGCTTCGAAGCCACGATCTCGGCGCTCTCGGAGAAGGAACGGGAGCTCGAGCGCCTGGCGCGCGCCGAGAAGGAGCGCGCGGACGACATGGAGATCGCGGCGCGGACTCTCGCGAGAAATCTCCCCACCGGGCTCCTCTCGGTCGACCGCACCGGCGCCGTGGTGGAGCTGAATGAGGCCGGCCGGGACATTCTGGGTTTTGCCGCCGACGCGCGGGGAGAGCCCTTTGCGAGCGTGCTCGCGAATGTCCCGGAATTCAGGGACGTGATCACAGCGGTCCTGGAGCGGCGCGAGGCCGTCGGCCGGCGCGAGACGCAATGGGGCCCGGACCGGGTGCTTGGCGTCACCGCCACGCCGGCGGCCGGAGCGGACGGGAGGTTCCTCGGCGTGCTCGCGCTCTTCTCCGACCTGACGGAGGTCCGGCGGCTCGAGGCGCGCGTCGCGCTGGCGCGGCACCTCGCCGACCTGGGAGAGGTGTCCGCCGGGGCCGCGCACGAGTTTCGAAACGCCGCGGCCGCGATCGACGGCTTCGCGGACCTGGCTCTGCGGAACCCGGAGCGCGCCGCGGACCACTTGAGGTCGATCCGGCGCGAGGCCCAGGAGATGAGCCGCGTGACGAGCGACTTTCTCCTTTTCGCCCGTCCCGACGAGTTCGTTCCCGCTCCCGTGCCGCTCGACGCGGTCGCGGAGGGCGCCGCCGCGGAAGTGCAGCGGGTGTTTCCGGACGTCGTCGTCGACCGCGCGGGAGATTTCCCGGAGGTCGGGGGCTCGGCGGTGCTTCTCCGCCGGGCGATCGCCAACCTGGTCCGCAATGCCGTCGAGGCGACGCCGCCCGCGCGGCGGTCCGAGCCATCCGCCATCCTCATTTCCGGCCGGACGAGCGGAGACGAAGTCTCTCTGGCCGTGGCGGACCGCGGGCCCGGAGTCGATCCCGCGGCCCGCGAGAAGATCTTCCTGCCGTTCTACTCGAGCAAGCCCGATGGATCCGGGTTCGGGCTCGCGATCGTCGCGCGGATCGCGCAGATCCACGGCGGGACGGTCGAAGTGAGCGGGCGCCCCGGGGGAGGCGCCGTCTTCACTTTGCGGCTGGCGGCCGCGCGGGAGCCGGGCGCGCGAGCGGAGGCGCCTGCAGGTCTGCCGTCAGGTTCGCGATCATCGTCTTGAAGGTTTCCCGGTCGAGGGATCGCTCGAGCGCCTCTTCCGGTTCGACGATTCCGCCGCGGACGAGCTCCGCGAGCGACTGATCCATCGAGATCATCCCCTTCGACTTTCCAGTCTGGATCTGGTTGTTGATGAGGGACGTCTTGCCTTCCCGGATCGCATTCGAGAGAGCGGTCGAGCCGATCAGGATCTCGAACGCCGCCACGCGGCCCGAGCCCTTCTTGCGGAGCAGCTGCTGAGCCACGACGGCCCGCAAATTCTCGGCGAGGACGATCCGAATCTGTTCCTGCTCGTTGGCGGGGAACGCGTCGATGATCCGGTCGATCGCCTTCGCGGCGGAATTCGTGTGAAGGGTCGCGAAAACCAGCAGCCCCGTCTCCGCCGCCGTCAGCGCCATCCGGATCGTTTCGAGATCGCGCATTTCGCCGACGAGCAGGCAGTCGGGATCTTCGCGGATGGCCGCCTTGACTCCCTCCGCAAAGGTGCCGACGTCGCTTCCGATCTCCCGCTGGGTGTACACGGACCGGGAGTTCGTGTGCACGAATTCGATCGGGTCCTCGATCGTGATCACGTGGTACGACAGGCGCTCGTTGATCCGGTCCAGGAGCGCGGCCAGTGTCGTCGACTTGCCGCTCCCCGTGGGACCGGTGATGAGCACCAGACCGTTCGACGCGCCGTACAGCGCCGCGATCGACTTGGGCAGCCGCAGCTCGTCGGCGGTGGGGACCCGGGAGGGGATGAGGCGGAACACCGCGGCCGACCCGCGCTCCTGCCGGAGGAGGTTGACGCGAAACCGCGCAACGCCTCCCATCTGGTAAGCGAAATCGATATCCCCGTCCTGCGAGAACGATTCCCAGAGTCTCGGCGGGGTGATCGGGCCGACGAGGTTGTAGAAATCGCCTTCGGTCAGCGCCCGGTAGCGGACGCGCTCGAGGGCGCCGTCGATGCGCAGCAGGGGAGGGGACCCGACCGCCAGGTGCAGATCTGATCCGTTCCGCTTGGGCAGAATCGAGAGGAACCGGTCGATGCGATTTCCGCCGGAGGACTCCACCTCGAACTCGCTGACGCGGCGGACCTTCTCCCGCGGCTCGGGCTCGGCCGGCGGGGGCGCCGCCGCGCCGGGTGCCGGCCCTGCATTCGGAGCGTCGCGGGCAGGCGCGGCCGAGGCCGGCTCGGGAGGCCGCGCCTCGGGGACGCCCGCTGGCGGGTCGTCTCGACGGAGCGGCTCGCCCGGGGCCATCGCGCCGATGGGAGCGGGGTCTGTCGGAGCGGCCACCGCGGCGTACGCGGGCGGGAGGAGCGCTTCGGGCTCGCCTGGCTCCGGATCGTCCGGGAACGGGTCTTCCTGGTCGGTCACGACGCGGTGCCCTCTTCCGCCTGCACCAGGGCTTCGAACGGTTCCTTGCGGATTGCGCGGTTGTAAGCGGCGCGAGGCTCGATCAATCCCTCGTGGACCATCGCGAGCAGCGAGGTGTCGAGGAGGGCCATACCTGCCGCGGCGCCGGTCTGCATTGCCGTGGGCAGCTGGAACGTCTTGCCTTCCCGGATGAGCCCCGCCACGTTCGGCGTGTTCCGAAGGACCTCGTACGCGGCGATGCGGCCGGAGCCGTCGCGGCGCGGCAGGAGCGTCTGCGAGACGACCGCCTTGAGGGAATCGGAGACCATCATGCGGATCTGCGCCTGCTGCTCCGGCGGAAAGGCGTTGATGATCCGGTCCACGGTCGATGCGGCCGTCGTCGTGTGCAGGGTTCCGAGCACCAGATGGCCGGTTTCCGACGCGGTGATGGCGAGCGAGATCGTCTCCAGGTCCCGCATTTCGCCGACCAGGATGACGTCCGGATCTTCCCGCAGCGACTGGCGAAGCGCTCGGGCGAAAGACTTTGAATGCGCCGGAATCTCCCGCTGGTTCACGAGGGATTCCTTGTTCGTGTGGACGTATTCGATCGGGTCCTCGATCGTCAGGATGTGCGACCTCTCGGTCTCGTTGATCCGATCCACCAGGGCGGCGAGAGTCGTGGTCTTGCCGCACCCCGCGGGACCGGTCACCAGCACGAGACCCTGGCTGTACGTCGTGATCTCCGCCAGGCTCTCGGGAAATCCGATGTCGGAAAGGGACGGGATCTCGAGCGGGACGAGCCGGAAGACGGCGTTCATTCCCTTGCGCTGGTAGAAGACGTTCGTTCGGAAGCGCCCGAGCTCCGCGTCCTTGTAGCAGAAGTCCAGCTGGCGGGCGGACAGAAGCTCGGCCCACGACGCTCCGACGATCGGCGGAATCCAGTCCGCCATCTGCTCGTCTGTCGTTTCCGGCAGCGGCAGCGGCTGGAGCCGGCCGATCGAACGTAAGTGCGGACGGGTTCCCGAGGCGAGGTGCAGGTCCGACGCGCCCACGGCGCGCGCGTGCGCGAGAAGGTCCCCCAGGCTCGGATGCGAATTTTCGCGAAAGTTGATTTCCTTGAAACTTTTTCGACTGGGGATCTGCGCCTCGTAGTACGGGACGTTGCCGGCGCGCGCCGCGATGATGCGCTCCGCTTTTTCCTGTACGAGGGGATCCGTCACCATGCGCGCGATCTGCTCTAAGAGCGGACTGACGCGCGAGTCGGCGATCTTCGAGAAGGCTTCGAGGATCTCCAGGCGCAGGTCGGTCGCGCCGCGCTTGAAAGCCTCGAGAAGGCCGGGCAGCGCCTGCGGGGCTCCCCAGGAACCCAGGGCCGAGGCGGCGGAGAGGTCCGACTCCGGGTCTGTCAGCATCTTCAAGAGCGGCGCCATCCCGCGGGGATCGCGCATTTCGGCGAGCGCCTGAGCCGCGCGATCGCGCAGCCACCAGTCCGACCCCTGCAGGAACAAAATGCAGTGCGGGACCACTTCGGCGGTCCTCAGGTTGATCGCGATCGAGGCGGCGAGAGCCGCAATCCCCCGGTCGGGGTCGTCGTCCCTGTCGAGGAAGGCCTGGATGAACTCGGGCCCGAGCTCCCTCAATCCCTCGATCGCGCGGTCGCGCGCCGGCCCGTAATTGTCGCGAAATCCCTTGAGAAACGCGTCCGCGACCCGGGCGGGGTTCTGCGATTCCAGGATCTTGACCGCGAGATGGCGGACTTTGGGATTCGCGTCCGTCATCAGCGGAAGGATGTACGCGTTGAAACGCGGATCCGACTCCTGGCCGGAGAGAGCGGCGCTCAAGAGGGGACCGAGCGCGGACAGGGCGGCTTCCTGCACCCGCGCCGAGTCCGCGTTGCACCGGAGGAGCAGGGGCGCGATGTTGGCTTCCTCCGGCGACTTCGCCAGGTGCTGGATCGCCCGGTAGCGGATTTCCTCGTCGTCATGAGTGAGGGCCTTCCGGGCGATCAGCACGGCTTTCTTCGAAGTGGCGGCCTCGACGATCCCGAAGGCTTTGCGCCGGACGACCGGGGAGGTCGAGGCGAGCGCCGGCACGATGCTGTCGAGCGCCGCCTCTGACGGGTTGCGTTTTAAGAAGTCGAGGGCGATCAGCACGACTCCCGGATCAGCGCTGGCCAGAAAAGCCGGAACGTGTTTCGGAAAACTCGAGCCCGCCATCTCTTCCACCGACGCGCCGATGTTCTTCCGGGCCGCGTCCCCGTGTGCGGTCAAGAAAGGGAAGAGCGCCGCGGACGCCTCTTGAAACGGGAATCTCTGCAGGATGGCAATCGCGGACCTGCGGACGGGACCGTCGTTCTCGGCCGCCATCCAGGCCACGTCCTCCGCCTCCAGCCCAGGCAGCGCCGCGACCTTGCGAAGGAGGTCGTCCCGCTCGCCGTCGGTCTTCCAGCCGTGGGCGCGCACCCGGGTGAGCAGGGCGCGCGCCTCCGGCGGCACCGATCGCAGCTTTTTTGCCCACATGGAAAGGGAAAGTGTAACCGGTCCCGCGCCGTCCTCGGTGCCCCGCGATCCGGGCGCGGGACCCTGCGTCGGCATCCCGGCGTCGGGCGGAGCGCACCGTATGCGAAACCGCCCCTACAGCAGGGTCCCCCGCAGAATCAGGAGCGCGATCGAGAAATAGATCACGAGGCCCGTCACGTCCACCAGGGTCGCGACGAACGGCGCGGAGCTCGTCGCGGGATCGAACCCCAGCCGGCGCAGGAGGAAGGGCAGCATGCTTCCGGAAAGCGAGCCGAACATCACGACGCCCACGAGGCTTGCCCAGACGGTGATACCCACGAGGAGGTAATGAACTCCGTAGTCCGTGAAATGGAGGCGCTGCCACAGGATGATCCGGAGGAAACCGATGAAGCCGAGAAAGCCGCCGAGGAGAATGCCCGTCAAAAGCTCCCGCCGGAAGACCAGAGTCCAGTCGCGCAGCCGTAACTCGCGAAGAGCCAGCGAGCGGATCATCAGCGACGTGGCCTGCGAGCCGGAGTTTCCTCCGCTGCTGATGATGAGAGGCACGAACAGCGCGAGGACGACGGCGTGCTGTATTTCCACCTCGAAGTGCGACATCGCGGTGGCCGTCAACATCTCTCCCAGAAAAAGAGCCGAAAGCCATCCCCCGCGCTTGCGCAAAAGGGACCAGAAACCCGTCTTCAAATAAGCCGCGTCGAGCGCCTCGGAGCCCCCCGCCTTCTGCATGTCCTGGGTCGTCTTGCGTTCCGCCAGGTCGAGGACGTCATCTACGGTGATGATCCCGAGCATTTTCTGGTCACGGTCGACGACCGGAAGGGCCACGCGGTCGTACTTCTCGAATGCGCGAAGCACGTCTTCGACGGAGTCCGTCGCCGAGATGGCGACCAGCGAAGGATCGTCGATTTCGGTGACCTTCGTATCGGGATCGGCGAGCACGAGGGAGCCCAGGCGGACGTCCTCGAGGAGCTTTCCCGTCGCGTCCACGATGTAGATGACGTTGAGAGTCTCTTTGCCTTTCCCGGTCGAGCGGATGTGCGCGAGAGCCCCCGCCGCGGTCATGTCCGGCTGCACCGTGACGTACTTCGGCGTCATGAAGCGGCCGGCCGTGTTCTCCGGATATCCGAGAAGCTGACGGGCCTTGATCAACTCGTCGGGGGAGAGCGACTCGAGAAGCCTCCTCGTCACTTCCGGCGGGACTTCTTCGAAAAGTCGCGTGCGATCGTCCGGCGGGATTTCATCGAGGAGGAGTTTCAATTCGTCCCGCGAGAGGGAGTGCAGGAGCGCCTCCTGGTGCTCGTAGGGAAGATAGGCGAAGACCCGTGCCGAACGGTCGCGGGGAAGCAGCCGGAAGACGATTCCCTCTTCCTCGCCTGGAAGCTCGATGATCATCTCGGCGACGTCGGAGGGGTGGAGCCTCAGCAACTGGCTCCGAAGCGCCTCCCAATCCTTCGCCCGCAGGGCGTCCAGCGATTCCTGCCACGTGCCTTCGGTCTGAACGGCGTTTTTCACGAGCACTCCAGGGGCGGATGGCGCCCGGTCACGCCGGGATCATAGGACCGATGGTGGAATTTGCGGAACGCTTCCCGTTTCGGGAAACGTGTTTCTCGAGCACGATCGCCGCGGCCGGATGCGTTGGCTTTTTGACTCAGCCGGATTCTGGAAGCGAAGGAAACCGGAACGTCTCGCGACGAGCCGCCAGGCGGTCTTCCGATCCCGGCGGAGGATGACCCGGAGCAGGGCTCGCCGCGTTCCACGAGCATCCCCGAGAGCCTCCGGCGGGAAACCGGGAGGCGTCGGTCGGCCGGATTCCCATCCCGGAGGAGCCGATGGACCGCTACCAATCGTGACGATTTTCACCACGGCGGGGGAGAGGCCCCTGAGGCCAGGTTAACCCAAAAAACTGAACTGTAAGGGTTTAACCCTGCGACGGCCCCCGGGCACGGGAATCGCTCATAAATCGTACGAATGATCCGTCTCCGCAGGTTTCCAGGCAACGGCGAGGCCTCTTTTGGCGGCGGCTTTGACCGCGGCGAAAGCGGCCTGACCCTGGTCGAAATGATCATCGCGATCGCCATCCTGGGATTCATCCTGCTCGGCATCGCGCCGCTCTTCGTGGCGAGCGTGAAGTCCAACTACTCCGCGAGCGAATACACCAGCATCAACGTGATCGCCCGGGACCGGCTCGAGCAGTTGATGAACCTGCCGTTTCTGGACCCGGAGTTGACGCCCGGCACCAAGGTCAACGACCTTCCACCCGCGCTGCCGGATCCGTATACGGGTCTTCCCCCTGCCTCCGGCGGCGTCCGGAACCCCTTTCAGATCACCTACCAGGTCATCCAGTACCGGATCCCGGCGGCGGACGTCGCCACCGTGCCGAACGGCGCCGCGTTCGTGCCCATCCGGGTCACTGTGGCCGGACAGGCCTACCAGTACAAGCGCGTCGACGTCACGGTCACGGCGGGGACCGGTCCTCTCGGGATCGGGGCGCGGAGCGCCCGGGTGAGCGGATTCCTCGCGAGTCCGGCGCCGACCGGCGCGGCGTTTGTCTCCGTGGCGGACACGTGCGCGGTCGGCGCGGCGGCGCCCTGCCCATGAGTTTTCGCGGCATCGGGGCGCGGCAGCACGGCTTCACGCTGATCGAGATGATCATCGTGGTCTTTTTGCTCGCGATCGCGATGCTCGGGATCCTCGCCGTGTTCGATGCGAGCGCGCGGATCAACAAGAGCGAGCAGGAAGTGGCCGACGCCCAGGGCGCCGTTCGGTACGGGATCTACCAGATGACCCGCGCCGTGCGGATGGCGGGATCCGGCGGACTCTTCGTGACGCAGGCGGTGTTGAACGCCGCGGACCCCCAGTTGGGCGGCGTCGTCGAAGGAACGGCGGGCCGCGGGTACGACAACGTCTTAAACGCCACGGTCACGGACCTCAACGGAAACCTTCTGCCCGTCCGCGACGGAACGGACATGATCGAAGTGCGCGGGGTCATCAACTCGCCGCTTCTCGGGTTTGACCTCGACAAGGCGGCGTCGGGGTGCGGCAGCTGCAACGGAGTCAACGCCCTCACGGCCAAAGCCATCACGGGGGATCCGCTGATCGGGACCCACGTCAACAACGACGTCGCGCAGCGCCCCCAGTTCGCGGCCATCGACGCGTACACCCTGGGGGCGAGCGCGGTGAGTCCGCGGTTCGTGCTCGTGACCGGCAGCGACGACATCCACGAGGGCTGCTCGGTGGCATTCGGCCCGCAGCGGTATCCGCAGACGACCTACAACGTGGGGCTCATCACGGGTCCGACGACGCTCGTCGCGACGGGTTCCTTCGGAAACGTCGACTTCACCAATGCGACCGCCAGAGAGTTCGACATGGAGACTCCCGCAGAGGCCGGATTGGCCCCAACGGCCATCAACACCGCCGTCCGCCGCGCCGGGATACTCGACGACCTCATCTTTTTCATCGACAACTCGGACCCTGCCCATCCGGCTCTGGCGCAGGGCACACGGCGCGGAGCGCAGTTCGAGGTCGAGCGCCTGGCCGACGACGTGGAGGACATGCAGATCGCCTACGGCGTCGATAGCAACGACGACGACGCGGTCCGGCGCACGACGGCCGTCGTCGCGGTGACCGACACCGACCTGAACGTCTCGACGCAGTTGAATGGCGACGAGTGGTCGCCGAACGTCGCGGGGGAGGCAAACCTGGTCGCCACCGGCTTCATCCGCCCCCCGATTCCGGGAGGAGTGCCCCCGGCCTACACCCATGCGGGAATCCTGGTGGCGCACTGTCCGCGCCTGCACGGCGTCATGATCTCGCTCGTCGCGAAGTCGAAGGACCCCGACCCTCGATTCGTTTCTCCGTCCGCGCTGGGGTTCCGCACGATGAATTCTCCCGGCACGCCGCTCACGGCCGCGACCTATCCGACCCTCCCCGGCGAGCCCCATTTCCGGCGCCGGGTCCAGACTCTGAAGATCAACCTCCGCAACTACGCGTTCCCGGGATGAGGCGCTCCATGGCGACGAAAACCTCCGTTCACGTCCGGACGCGATCCCTCTGCCCGGGCTCCGGCGCTTCCGTCTCGACAGGACGGCCCGGCGAGCGCGGCGCCGCGCTCGTGATCGCGATCCTGGTGCTGGCGATCCTGACGGTCGTCGGCATCGCGCTGATGCTCGTGACGAGCACGGAGTCGCGGATCGCGGCGAATGAGTGGTCGGTGAACCGGGCGTTTTATGCCTCCGATGCCGGCATCCGCTGGGCTTCGGCGGAGATGACCAACCCGCGTCTTTTCCTCGTGCGGCCCGAATTCACGGCATCCGCTTTCGGCAGCGTTCTGTTTCAGATGCCGAGCCACAGGAACGGCGGCATCGGGTCTGCCTTCTTTTCCGGAGATCCAACCGAGTCCGACATCCAGGTCCGGGTGCAGACGCCGAGCCTCGTGGGCCGGCGCCCCTACCGCGGGGGAAAACTGAACGAGGGAGCGGAGAAAGCGCAGTTCATGTGGGCATACGAAGTGCGGACGACAGGCGGCGAGAACGACGCGTTTCTGCAGTACTCGAAGGCGCTGGTGGCCGACATAGAGGTCGGTCCGCGGCCCGCGAGGGCGCAATGAGCCATCCGGAACGGCGGCTCTTCTCCCTGGTGAGGCTGTCGGCGCTGGCGCGGCGCCACCGGGTCGGCGTGGCGATGCTGCTGCTCTTCGTGACCGCGTCTCCGGCGCTTCCGGACGACCGGCAGCTTCTCCAGGCCAACTCGGGCTCCGCGACGGACGTGCTCGTTATTCTCGACTCCTCCGGCTCGATGAACCGGGAATTCACCGACACGTTCGAGCTGCCCGCGTACATGGACGACTTCCTGTATCCGCAGGGCACCGCGCTCGGGACCAATGGCTCGAAGATCGGCGTGGCCAAGAGCGTGCTCCGCCAGGTGCTCTCGACCACTCTGAACGTGAACTGGGCCTTCGCGTACTACCGCAACCCCAATCAGACGTTCGGCGCCGCGCAGACCGGCCCCGTCGGACAGGCGGTCGGCGGAGCGCACAACAAGAACGACAAGCTCGAGAACGGCGGCGTCGAGTGGCTCTACTTTGCCGACGCCGTGACCGACGCCGGCGGGACGACCATCGACACGGTCGACAACGTCTTCAACCCGGCCGGCGTGTGGAACTACCCGGACATCTCCCAGGGCCGGTTCCTGCAGTTCGGGCACAAGGTCATGCACCCCTACGCGAAGTTCACGACCAACGAGAACTTCGACACCCGGCTGCCCTACGACACGGCGGTCGGGCTTCCCTCGCCCGGCGAGCCTTCCCCCGGGAAGTTCCGCGGCGCATTCGGTCCGAAGGGCCTGAACCAGGGCACGGTCATCTACCGGAGCCCGGCGCGCCCCGGATCCGAGCTGCGGATGCACGTCGTGTCCGGGAACTACAGCGACACGAGCCTGATCGTCCAGATCGACGAGTACGCGCCGGCCCCGACCCCCACGGCGACCCCGACGGACACGCCGACGTTCACGCCGACGAACACGCCGACCAACACGGCGACTCCGACGGCGACGGCGACGCCCACCAGCACGTCCACGCCGACTTCGACGCCCACTTTCACCTCGACGAACACGCCGACGCGGACGAATACGCCGACTCAGACCATGACGGCGACCTCGACCCCGACCGCGACGCAGACCCCGACCGCCACGCAGACGTTCACCAAGACGAGCACGCGGACGCCGACGAACACGCCGACGATCACGCCGACCTTCACCCGGACACCGACTTTCACCAACACCGCGACGGCGACGTCCACGCCGACGATCACGCCGACGTTCACCAAAACGAACACGCCGACGATCACGCCGACCTTCACTCAAACGCCGACGTTCACGAACACCCCCACCGGCACCCAGACGCCGACGGTCACGCGGACGCCCACGAACACGCGCACGGACACGAAGACTGCGACACCGACGAGAACCGCAACGTCGACGATCACGCCGACGGATACCCGGACCCCGACGAACACCCAGACGCCGACCGTCACCCCGACGGCGAGCTTCACGCCGACTCCGACGGTGACGCCGACCTTCACCCAGACTCAGACGCCGACCAGAACGCCGACTTTCACCTCGACCCCGACGTTCACGGCGACCAGCACGCCGACTCAAACGCCGACCATTACGCCGACGGCCACGAGCACGCCTTCGCCGACCGTCACGCCGACGGTTACCCGGACCCCGACGCCGACCCGGACCAGCACGCCGACCGGCACCCCGACGACCACGCGGACCATCACGCCGACGCCCGCCCCGCTGCCCTTCGGCCAGATGCCCGTGGGAAGCGCAATGCCGGCGGTCGGAAACTGGGTCACGAGCGCGCTGCGCGGCCTCCTCGCGATGGCGCCTCCGCCGCAGGCCGCGGCGCCCGGCGTGCCCTGCCCTGGTGTTCCGCAGTCTCTCTTTGCCAGCCCGCCCGCCGCGCCCCTCCTGTGCGGTCCGTGCCTGTATGACGCAACGAAGACCTGCTCCTTCGTGGACCAGGACGGGGACGGGTTGCCGGACGGCGATCCTCTGCCCCTGCAGTACCGCGGCTTCGACGACCCCCAGGCCGACCCGGGCGCCGGCCTGGTCCTGACCCGCACCACGTACGTCCGCTACATCCGGGGGGACCTGTATGACCTGCCCCCGGTCTACAACACGACGGTCGACGACGTCCTGTTCGGCAATCCCCCGTGGGGATCGTCTCCGACCGACGGAGACTCCGACTCGGTGGACGACATCTTGCCGATCGCGGATCGCCACAACCAGGGCGCGTATGCCGCGGGTCCGAATACCGATGGGCCGCAGCGCGACCAGGAGTTCCCGAACGACGCCATGGCGGAAGTGTCCTGCCCGTTCCCGCCCCTCGCCAACCCGTGCGACGTCTACTCGACCGACTGCGGCGGCATCGCGCTCTACAACGCGGCCAAGCCGACGAACCCGCTCTACGACCCGTACCCGGGCGGTTTCGGCGACCCCCCGAGCCAGGTCAGCTGGCCCGTCATTCCGTTCCCGCGCGACTGGAACCCGTACAAGGCGAGCGACGCGGACAGCACGTCGGCGATCAAACGCCTGCTCCGGTTCACGACCTCGATCGTGAGCTACGACTCTTCGCAGACCCACATGCAGGAGTACACGCTCGAGGAAGACGCCCGCAACGTCGTCGTGACGGCCCCCGGCACGCCCCTCGCCGGAGCGCTGAAGGACGCCTACAACTACTTCGTCAACAGCGTCTTTCCGCAGGCCGACGATCCGGCCATCAATTGCCGCAACTACATCGTCGTGCTCGTGACGGACGGGGCCGACGAGTGCTACTCGAACCCCTGCGCGGGCGGCCCGACTGGGCTCGGCCCCTCCAAGGACCTCGGCGTCGTCACTCTGCCGGAGAACCCCGTCGGCGCGAGAGCTCTCGCGCGCGCGGCGGACCCGAGCGTCCGGGTGACGGGCGTCCCGGTGTTCGTCGTCGCCATGAACACCAACCCGAACGATCCCCGGTTGACGTGCATCGCGAACAACAGCGGCGGGCAGGTCTTCGCCGCGAGCGACCGCGCCAGCCTCGTGACGGCGCTCCAGAGCATCCTCGAGTTCAAGAGGACGGCGAACTTCATCGCCGCCCCGGCCTTGCCGGCGTTTGCCGGCGGGCTCGCCGACACCGCGCAGCTCGGCGCGGTCATCCCGAGTCACAGCAACATCGACGGAACGGCCTCCCAGTGGTCCATCTGGAACGGGTCGCTGAAGGCGTTCCGCCTGGATCTGAACGGCAAGATTCCCGTCGTGACCGGCGGAACCCCCGTCTTGAGCTATCCGGACGAGACGCTTCCCGACGACCCGTCGCAGACCACGCGCAAGCCGGTCTGGAACGCGGGTCGCGCCCTCGGATATACCAATCCCACGGCCGTCCTGACGGCAGGAGCGGCGTCCTCGGCCGCCTCGGCCACCAATGCCCCGAATGTCCGGGTCTGGCCGGGCCGCAAGATGGTGTGGGCGAGCACGACCGGCGCGACGGTCCCCCTCACCCGGTCCGAGTTTCACAACGGCGCGTGCGCCGGCGCCTGTTTCGACACGCTCATGACCAACATGGGGTTGAACCCGGCGTCGGGTACCGACCGAACGCTTGCTCAGCGCACGGTGAACTTCCTGCGAGGAGGGCTGACCGCCACGGGAAACCGCGACGAGATCCTGAACCTGGCGGGCATCAAACCGCCGGGCCCCGTCATCGGTCCGGGCGCCGGACAGCAGCAGCGCTACTCCTACGTATACCAGGACGACCAGCCGCTCCCGGGTGCGCCCCAGGTCCGGACGGACGCCAGCGCGCCGGTCGGTTACGGGCACAAGCTCGGCGACATCTTCCACTCCGAGCCGGTGGTCCTCGATCCTCCCAAGTACTTCCAGTACCTTTCGGCGAATCTGACGCCCCGCGCGGGCCAGTCCTACAGCGCGTTCGCCAATCTGCATTCCAAGAGGCGGCGGGTTTCCTTCGTCGGCTCGAACGACGGGTTCCTCCATGCCTTTGACTCCGGCGTCTGGTCCGACAGCGCCGGGGCGACGCCGCGCGATGCGGCTTTCGTGAACTCGTTTGACCTCGGAACGGGACAGGAGATCTTCGCGTACGGGCCGAAGCCCGTGATGAAGACCGAGCCGCAGCTCCTGCGCTTCCCGCCCCGGCCCTTCTATTTCGTGGACGGCAGCGTGTCCTTTGCGGACGTCTTCATGGATCCGAGCCACAACGGGACGCCGAACGCCGGCAACCGTGTCTGGAGAACCGTTCTCGCCGGAACTCTCCGGCAGGGCGGCCGCTACGTCTACGGCCTCGACGTCACGCAGCCCGACCGCGTCGACGCGACCACCGGCGTGAAGAACGCCAGCCTGCCGGAAACCTCGCCGGACTGCCTGGACGGCGGCGGGTCCTGCGCGACGAAGTATCCGAGCATCCTCTGGGAGACGACCGATGACTGCGTGCTGAGTCCGGGGACCTGTCTGGGAGTCCCGGCCATGGGCCAGACCTGGTCGAAGCCGATCATGGGTCGAATCAAGGTGATCAATGGGGCGGCCTATGAGGACCGCTACGTGGCGATCTTCGGCGGCGGGTTCGACACCCTCTTCAAAGCCGGGGATCCGATCGCCGCCGCGAGCACGGTCAAGGGGCGCGCGATTTACGTCGTGGACGTCGAGACCGGAAAAGTGATCTACAAGGCGAGCCAGGGCAAGGACAGCGGCATCGGCCCGCTGGTCGAGATGGCGCCGTCGCCCGCGACGCCGGCGGTGGCCGATTACAACGACGACGGGTATCTCGACGTCGTGTACTTCGGCGACGAGAATGGCCGGATGTGGCGGCTCGATCTGGCCGCCGACCTGACTTCCGTGGCGAGCCCCAAGCCGGGCGAGCTCGTGGCCGGGTTGATCGGCGGGTGGACGCCCTTCATGCTGTACGACGCGTCGACGCAGACGTCTGTGCCGACCCAGACCAACCAGCCGGTTTTCCTGGAGCCCTCCATCATTTATCTCGCCGGCGGCGCGCGCCCGACCCTCGGAGTCGCATTCGGCACCGGCGATCGGGCGAACCTCCTCCAGGTCCCCAACCCCTCGGTCAACCGCTTCTTCTTCGTCATCGACAATGGCGGCACCACGACGCTGCACGAGGCCAACCTCCGCAACATCACTCCCAGCGGCGGCGTGACCGGGCTCGGAGTCGGGCCGGGGCCGATCTTCAACGGAACGTACAGCGGCCTCTTCCTCGACTTCGCGACTCAGAACGAAAAGACGACCTCGACCGTCTACTCGACTCAGGGATATCTGACGCTCATCACCTTCACGCCGGACTCGAACAACCCGTGCGCGACGGAGGGAAGCTCGTACCGCTACCGGTTCTTCTTCCTGGACGGGACCGGCGGATACAACGTGGGGTCGCCGACGGGAAACTTCAGCGACTATCGGGAAAGCGAGGGCTCCGGGTTGGCGTCCGGGACCCAGTCGACCACGCCGGATGGCGATACAATCGACATGATCCTGTGCTCGGGCGGATGCCTGAAGCAGGACGTCGTGCGCGGGACGATCCGGACGATCAACCAGAACTGGAAAGAACAATGAGGAAGACGCGGGCGGCCCTGGCCGCTTTTCTCTTCGGTTGTGCGGCGTTTAGCGTTGCGGCGGACGTGGTCGTGCTGCGAGGCGGGCTCCGGATCGACCTGAAGTCTCCGGTCGTTCAGCAGGGGAACAACGCCCTGCTCACGCGGTCAGACGGGACGCTGCTCTCGGTCCCGCTGACGGAGATCGACTGGAAGGCCACCAGCGCGGCGCGCTCGAGCGGCCCCGTGCCGGTGAAGCCGGCCGTGTCTCTGCCGCCCTCCGCGCCGACGGATGCGGTGCGCACCGGAAAGCAGGAGAAGGCTCGCGTTCGCGTGACGGATGCCGACGTCGGTCATGCGGAAGCGGCGTCGGCCCCGGAAGAGAAGGTCAAGGGCGTCGAGACCCGCGCCGGCGCCGGCCGCGTGGAAGTCGGCGATTACCAGCAGCAGAAATCCGGGACCAACCTGATGGTCACGGGATCCCTCCGCAACCCCGGCACGACCCCCGTCACCAACACGCACCTGACCGTCTCCGCAATCGACGAGGCGGGCAACGCCGTGTCGACCGGCAGCGCCACGCTGGCGACCGGCACCATCGAAGGCGGCCGCTCCGTCAGCTTTGCGGCCACCCTCCCGGTTGCCGACCGCACCATCAACCAGGTCCGCTTCTCTCCCATGTGGCAGACGCCGCCGCCGCCGCCTCCGGTTGCGGCAGAGGGCTCCCCTTCGGCACCGGGCGCCCCTGCGGCGACCCGTGCGGGAGCGCCGGCTTCGAAGCCCCCGGCTCCCGCGCCGACGCCGTATGGCCAGGGTTCGCTGTACGCGGCCCCCGCCCCGTCCGCTCCGTCGACGGCGCCCGCGGATGGCAGGACCGGGTACATCCCCGGCGCCGCCAGCCCGGAGAATCAGCCGAAGCCGCCGCAGTAGAGGGAGCCGCGGCTGCCGCAGAAGCCGCCTCCGGGCGGCTTTTTTGTTACCCTTCGAACAGCCCCACATGCCCAACATCCTCGTGGTGGAAGACAAGAGCTCGCTGCGGGCGATGCTCGAGGAGATGCTCCAGGCCGAGGGCTGGACGGTCGTGGGCGTCGGCACCGGCGAGGCGGCGGGGGATCGCCTGCGCGCGGGAGAAAAGTTCGACGTGGTGCTGACGGACTGGCGCCTTCCGGGCGCGGACGGGCTTTCGGTGCTCGATGCCGCGCGCGGCGTGGACCCGACGCTCCCCGTGATCGTCATGACCGCGTTCGGCTCGATCGAGACGGCCGTCGATGCCATGAAGCGCGGGGCGGAAGAGTTCATCACGAAGCCCGTCGACCCCGACCTCCTGCGGCTTCTCGTCGCGCGATCCATCGAGCGGCGCGTCGGCCGCCGGGAGTCTCTTCTCTTCACGGAAGCGCAGTCGGGTCTGATGCCGCCCATCGTCGGGGAGTCGGCCGCCCTTCGCGCGGTCCGCGAGGAGACGTCGCGGGTCGCGGTGACGGATGCGACGGTGCTTCTCGAAGGGGAGAGCGGAACGGGGAAGGAACTGTTCGCGCGCGCGATCTACGCGCTCTCGTCGCGCGCGCGCCGCGCCTTCGTCGCGATCAATTGCGCCGCCATCCCGGACACGCTGCTCGAGAGCGAGCTTTTCGGCCACGAGAAAGGGGCGTTCACGGGGGCGTCGTCCCGGCGGCTCGGCAAGTTCGAGCTGGCGGACGGGGGGACCGTGTTTTTAGACGAGATCGGCGAGCTCACGCCGCCCACCCAGGCCAAGCTTCTGCGTGTCCTGCAGGAGCGCTCCTTCCACCGGGTCGGCGGGACGGCCGCGATCCAGGTCGACGTCCGCATCATCGCCGCGTCGAACCGGCCGCTCGACAAGCTGGTCGCCGCCGGGCTCTTCCGGGAAGATCTTTTTTATCGTGTCCGCGTCTTCCCGATCCGCATCCCGCCCCTGCGGGATCGGCCCGAGGACATCGATCCGCTGGTCGATTGGTTCCTGGCGGCCCTGCCGCGCGAGCTGAAGAAAAAGCCGCTGCGGCTGGAAAGCGCGGCGCGCGAGCGGCTGCGCGCCTATCCCTGGCCCGGCAACGTGCGCGAGCTCCGCAACTGCCTGGAGCGCGCGATGATCCTGGCGGAGAGCTCGATCATCGAGGAGCGGCACCTGCGCCTGACGCCCGATTTCGCCGCCGCCCCGCCGCCGCCGCGGGACGAGACGCTGGAAGAAGTCCGGGAACGGGGCGCCCGGGGGGCGGAGCGCTCCTGGCTGGCGCGCGCGCTCGACAAGGCCAGAGGGGACCGCACCGCCGCCGCGGAATCGCTGGGCCTGACGGCCCGCCGGTTCGAAGCGAAGCTGAGAGAGCACGCGCTGGACCAGGAAAACTGAATCGACGCGTCGCGGCGCCCTCTCACCAGGGCAAGGCCCCGAAGGCGGCCCCTCTCTCCAGGACTCCGAACGCAGGAAGGGCGATCCGCTGTGCTGGCGATTGCGCCCCGCCTGCCTGCGGTTACCCTCACCCCAACCCTCTCCCCGAGCGCGGGGCGAGGGGGCAGAGCTGCGCCTTAACCACGAGGGTGGTTCAGCTCGCCCCGAGAAGCTGCCCTCGCGGCGCACGGCGAAGGCAGATCCAGCGGCGAGCGAAGGCGACGGAGTTCCCCTCACCCCAACCCTCTCCCCGAGCGCGGGGCGAGGGGGCAGAGCTTTGCTCCGGCCACGAGGGTGGCCGAGCTCGCCCCGAGAAGCTGCCCTCGCGGCGCACGGCGAAGGCAGATCCAGCGGCGAGCGAAGGCGACGGAGTTCCCCTCACCCCAACCCTCTCCCCGAGCGCGGGGCGAGGGGGCAGAGCTTTGCTCCGGCCACGAGGGTGGCCGAGCTCGCCCCGAGAAGCTGCCCTCGCGGCGCACGGCGAAGGCAGATCCAGCGGCG
>JBDUBI010000078.1:0-20538 GCA_040004225.1 Acidobacteriota bacterium | reverse complement strand
CAGCAGGAGCTCGGCGAGGGCGAGGAGATGTCGGAAGACGTCGCGCAGTTCCGCAAGCTGGTCGGCGAGAAGAAGATCACGTCCGAGGCCGCGAACGAGATCGAGAAGCAGATCAAGCGGCTCGAGCGCAGCCATCCGGATTCCGCGGAAACCGCGATCATCCGGACCTACCTCGACTGGCTCACGGGACTCCCCTGGGGCAACATGTCGGAAGACTCCGCGGACATCGCCCGTGCCCGCGAGATCCTGGACGAGGACCACTACGACATCGAGAAGGTGAAGGAACGGATCATCGAGTACCTGGCGGTCCATGCGCTCAAGAAGTCGCTCAAGGGCCCGATCCTCTGCTTCGTGGGGCCTCCGGGCGTCGGGAAGACTTCCCTGGGGCGCTCCATCGCGCGAGCGCTCGATCGCAAATTTGTCCGGCTTTCCCTCGGGGGAGTGCGGGACGAAGCGGAGATCCGGGGACACCGTCGGACCTACGTCGGCGCGATGCCCGGCCGCATCGTGCAGGGAATCCACCAGGCGGGCACGTCGAACCCCGTGTTCATGCTCGACGAGATCGACAAGATCGGCGCGGACTACCGGGGAGACCCCTCCTCGGCGCTGCTCGAAGTTCTCGACCCCGAGCAGAACTTTTCATTCCGCGACCATTACCTGAGCGTTCCCTACGACCTATCAAAGGTGCTCTTCATCGCCACCGCGAACGTCCTCGATCCCATCCAACCCGCGTTTCTCGACCGCATGGAAGTCATCCGACTGTCCGGCTACACGATGGAGGAGAAGCGAACGATCGCGCGGCGCCACCTCATTCCGAAACAGCTCGAGGAAAACGGCATCAGCGAGGGAAATCTCGAGTTCACCGACTCGGGAGTCGAAAAGATCATCGAAGGGTATACGCGCGAGGCCGGCCTTCGGAATCTCGAAAGGGAGATCGGCTCCGTCTGCCGCAAGGTCGCGGTCGCCGTCGCAAAGGGAAAGAACCGACGCTACCGCGTGACCTCCGCGTCCGTGGAAAAAATGCTCGGCCCGGTGAAGCATTTCGCCGACGAGCTTCTGAAGAAAGACGAGATCGGGGTTTCCACCGGACTCGCCTGGACGTCCGTCGGCGGCGACATTCTTTTCATCGAAGCGCTCGCCGTGCGCGGGAAGGGCGGGTTGCGCCTGACCGGACAGCTCGGCGACGTGATGAAGGAGTCCGCTCAGGCCGCAATGTCTTATGCGCGCGCCCATGCCTCGGATCTCGGAATCCCGGACGACTTCTTCGAGACCCACGACGTCCACGTGCACGTTCCGGAGGGCTCGATTCCGAAGGACGGCCCGTCCGCCGGGATTACCATGGCGACCGCGATGATCTCCGCGTTCACTCAACGGCTCGCGAGGCGAGACGTCGCCATGACCGGTGAGATCACGCTTCGGGGCGAGGTGCTTCCGATCGGAGGGGTCAAGGAGAAGGTGCTGGCGGCCCGGCAGGCGAACATCAAGACCATCATCCTGCCCAGGTTGAACCGCCGCGACGTCATCCAGGTCAATCCGCGGATCCTCCACGGCATGCAGTTCGAGTACGTGGACAACGTGGACCAGGTGCTCGCCATCGCCCTGTTTCCGGGGGAACCTCGAAGCGCGCCTCCCGCAACCGGAGCGCCGCCTCGCGAGATCCCGGTCACGCCCCCGTCCCGGCCGCCCGTGCGGCCGAACCCCTGACCCGGCGCGGCGGCGGCCGCGTTCATGAATAATGCGCCGGAATGAGGGCGGAAGACCGCTTCGTGGAGCGCCTTCGCGCGATGCTGCCGCCGGACGCCGCGGTTCTGATCGGCCCGGGTGACGACGCGGCAGTGATGCGCCGCGCGCCGGGGGACGGCATCGCGACGACCGACATGCTGGTCGAGGGCGTCGATTTCGTCAACGGCGAAGACCCCGAGCGTCTCGGACGAAGAGCGGTCTCCGTGAACCTCTCCGACGCCGCCGCCATGGGCGCGAGACCGCGATCGTTCCTCCTCTCCATCGCGCTGCCCCCGGAGCGCGACGAGGAATTCGCGCTCGCGGTCTGCCGCGGGGCGATCGCGCGGGGGCGGGAGCACGGCGCCGGTCTCGCGGGAGGCGACCTCTCCCGGGCGCCCTGCATCTTCGTCTGCGTGACCCTGTGGGGCGACGTCGAAGGCGCGCCTCTGACCCGCTCGGGCGCCCTCCCCGGCGACCTGCTCTATCTTTCGGGCTCGACCGGACGGGCCGCGGCGGGCCTGCGTCTCGCGCAGGCGGGTGTCGGCGCGTCCGACTTCCCGGAGGCGCAAGAGCTGCTCGACGCGTACCACGACCCGGAGCCCCGGGTCGCGCTCGGTCTCGCGCTCTCTCGCGAGGGCCTGGCCCACGCCGCGATCGACGTCTCCGACGGGCTCGGGGTCGACGCCGCGCGCATTGCCGCCGCATCGGGCGTCCGTATCGTCCTCGAGAGGGACCGGCTGCCGATCGCCGCGTCCGTCGCGGCCGCCGCCCTGCGGGAGGGCGCAGACCCGATGGAATGGATTCTTTCGGGGGGAGACGACTACGAGATCCTGTTCGCCGTCCCGGAGACCGCCGCCTCCGCCGTCGCCGCGCTCGCGGGGACGCTCCCGTTGACGCGCATCGGGCGCGTCGAACGGGGATCGGGGGCGTTTTTAAGCGACGCCTCCGGCGAAACGGACCTCTCCCGAGCCGGGTACGACCACTTCGAGAAACGTCCTTGAAGCTTTTGACGACCCGGGCGTTCCGGCGGCGGAAAGTCCACCGCTGGAGACTGCGCCGGCGCTGGCGTGTGCTGGTGCTCGACCTTCTGGGCCGGGAGGAGTCGCCCGAGAGGGTCGCCGCGGCGATCGGGCTCGGGGTCGCGATCGGGTTTTCTCCTTTCGTCGGCCTCCACTTCGCGCTCGCGCTCGCGCTGGCGGTGGTCTTCCGGCTGAACAAGCTCGACGCCCTTCTCGGGACGCTTGCGGGCAACGTCCCGACGTGGGGTGTCGCCTTCCCCCTCGGCTTTCGCCTGGGCCGCACCATTCTTCGCTACGACCAGCGGATCGTGCCGCGGTTGAACCTCCAGCCGCTGCTGCACAGCGACTTCACCTGGATCTTTCACCCGGTGCACACGATGCACGTCGTGTTCGGGCACCGCGCGCTCTGGCCCCGGCTCCTGTCGTTTGTCGTCGGAACGACTCTTCTGGCGATCGCGATCGGCGTCATCTCCGCGCTCGTGGCCCGCGCCATCCTCCAGGCCTACCACCGCCGCCATCCGCGGGTCGCGATCCGCGCGGCCCGGCGCCGGCGCGCCGCCAGCGAGGAACGCGAGGCCGATCGGGCGGAGTCCGAGGCGTAATCCCCCGGATCGTCAGCCGCGGAAGGCCCCGCCGCCTCGCCGCACCCTCTCGAAGCGTCCGCGATACACGGGGTTATCGCGGGCCACGCTCTCGAGGACTTTCAGATCGTCGGCGTCGCGGGAAGCCTCCCATGCCTTCTCGAGAGCGAGGGCCTGTCCGAACGGGCGCGCCGAGGACGCTGCGATGCGCGCCAGCACTCGGAATGCGGTGGCCGCGCGCGGTTCGAGATCCAGCGCCGCACGCGCTTCCATCCGCGCTTCCGGGAGCCGTCCGGATCCGAGCAGCCAATCGGCACGGTCCGCGTGAACGGCGGCAGAACGAGGACCGAGCTCGAGCGCGCGCGTCCACGCGGCCGCGGCGCCCGGGTCCCGCTCCCTCGAGAGAACGATCGCGAGCCGGTAGGCGAGCGGCAGAGAGCCGGGGTTGCGGGCGAGACCGCTCCGGTAGTTCGCCACCGCCTCGGCCGGGCGGCCCCCGGCCTCCAGAACCACTCCGAGGCCGAAAAAGCCGTTTTCGTAAGACCGATTGACCTCCAGCGCGTGGCGATAAGACGCCTCCGATTCGCGCAGCATCCCCAGATCTTTCTCCGCGCGGCCTTTGCCTGCCCAGGCATCCCAGTAGCCGTCGTAGAGGGACACCGCGCGCGAATACTGGGCCAGCGCGTCGCGAGGCCGTCCCGTCTCGACGAGGATGTAACCCTCGTTGTAATGGGTCTTCGCGCTTTCCGGAGACGTGTTGACCGAGTTGGCGAAGATCGCGGAATCGCTCCACCAGACGGGGTTGCGAAGGACCGTCCGCCCCGCGAAAACCACCGCGACCAGGGCCGCAACGGCACGCGCGCGGAAAGGAAGATCGCGCAGGTTGGCCGCGCCTCGTGAGCAGAGGGATCCCAGAACGAGACACAGCCCCGCGGAGGGAAGGTACGCGGTGCGCTCGCCGAGGATCGTGCCGATCGGGTAGAGAAGGTTCGCCGTCGGGAGAAACGCCACTCCGAAAAACAGGACGCCGAGCGCCGCGGGAGAGCCGCTCGAGAGCCGCCGGAGCGCGAGGACGGCAACGAGGGCGACAACGGCGGCGGCCGCGATTCCCGGGAGCGAGGCTCCGGGGACCATTCGGATCGACCATGCCGACTCATCGGCGGAGAGATGAAGCGGGAAGAGGGTGCGCCCCGCGTACCGCAGGAGCAGGAGGCACGCATTCATCGCCCGCGGGAGTGCGGCGAGAGGCGCCAGGGGGTTCTCGACTTCGAAGATTCCCGTGTCGCGCGCCCGGAGAACGCCCCCGAGCACCCAGGAGCGCAGCGCAAAGATCCCCGCCAACGCGGCGGCAGCGCCCGCGAAGGCGGGCAGGCCTTTCACGAAGGCCGATCGCAGCCGCGGTGCGAGCCCGCCCCGTTCGCGCCACGCGAGCAGGAGGAAGAGAAGGGCGGGAGCGACCGCGGCACTCTCTTTGGTCAGGACGCCGAGGGCGTAACAGAGGAGAGCGGGCAGGAGACGGGCCCATTTTCGCGGCGAAGCCGTTGCTCCGAGGGCGACGTGGAGGAAGGCGAGGGCCAGGACCGCCGCGAGAGTCTCTCCCCGCCCGACCAGGCTCGTGACCGCTTCGACATGGATGGGCGCCACCGCAAAAAAAAGGGAGCTCAGACCCGCCGCCGCGAACGGGACGCCGGCGCGGACGAAGAGCGCCCCGGCGAGCAGAGTCGCCGCGGCATGCAGCAGCACGTTCACGACGTGAAATGCCTCGGGCACCCGCCCATGGAGCCACCACTGGCCGGCGTAGGAAAGCAGGAGGATCGGCCGATACGCGGTCCCGGAGCCGCGGGGACCGCCGAAATAGGGCGTCGAAAAGATCTCCCCGACGCGCCCGGGCGACCGGATGCGAGGGTTGTCCCGGATGATCGCCTTGTCGTCGTAGGTGAAGGTGCCCGTCATTCCGTTGGCGTACGCGACGAGGCACAGGAGCACGAGCAGGAAGGCCCACGCCCTCCGGTCTCGGGGGGAGACGGCCTCGGTCATCGGCCGACAGTTTAGACGCAGCGGCCCCGCAGGATGTTCTTAAATCCGAACCCGGGAGGCGTCGGCGAGGCGATCAACGCCGGGTTCGAATCTTCATTCCCGCGCCGGCTTAGCCCCTCGCCTCTCGCCCTTCGCCTTCGCCTTTCGCTTTCGTCCGCGCCTCGCCCCGGCTCAGACACCGCGCGGGCTCTCCGTCACCTTGAGCTCGCGTATCAGATACAGCAGGGCCTGCCGCGACAGCTTCAGCTCACGCGCCGCCCGGCTGCGATTTCCTCCGGAACGCTCGAGCGCCTCCAGAATCAGGTCCCGGCGATGCGCGTCGACGCGGGTGCGGTAGCCGTGCCGAGGATCCACCGGGCGGGCGGACCGGCGCACGGCTTCGGGCAGAAGCGCCGCGTCGATCCGGTTTCCCTCCGCGAGCGCGGCGGCCTGGCCGATGGCGCTCTGGAGCTCACGCACGTTCCCCGGCCAGGAGTGCGCGAGAAGAGCCGCTACGGCATCCGGCGACAGACCGAGATCTCCTCGGCCATTTTCCTTGGACGCCTGCGCCACGAAGTGACGGGCGAGAAGGAGGATGTCGTGCCCGCGGTCGCGGAGGGGGGGCAATCGGACGACGGCCACGTGCAGCCTGTAAAAGAGATCTTCCCGGAATCGCCCCTCGTCCACTTCCCGCGCGAGATCCCGAGAGGTGGCAGAGACCACGCGCACATCGATGCGGCGGGCCCGGTTTTCGCCCACGCGGCGAATCTCGCGATCCTGCAGCGCTCGAAGCAGCTTCGCCTGCGAGCCTCGGGCGAGGTCTCCGATCTCATCGAAGAAAATCGTCCCCCGCGCCGACTCTTCCAGAAGCCCGGCCCGTTCCCTGTCGGCCCCCGTGAACGCCCCCCGCGCATGGCCGAAGAGCTCGCTCTCGAGCAGCGTCGCGGGGATCGCCGAGACGTTCACGGCGACGAAGGGTCCGGACGCGCGAGGCGACAGGTCATGCACGGCGCGGGCGACGGCCTCCTTGCCGGATCCCGATTCGCCCAGGATGAGCACCGTCATCGCGCGCGGCGCGAATCGGACGAGGCGCCGGTACGGCTCCTCCATCGCCGCGTCGCCCGCCACCACACCGAGACGACGCCATCCCTCCGAGAACCCGCTCGAAGCGGACGCGGCGGCGGGCCGGAAGAGCAGCGTCTCGACGACGAGCGCCGCGGATCGGGCAATCTCGGGAGGCGGCGGAGGCGTCAGCCGCAGCACGTACTCGTCGGCTCCAGCGCGCAGCGGCTCCGCGTCCCAGTTTGAAGCGCCGATCGAGACGCCCAGGGCGAGGACCTCTTCGCCACGGTCGTTGGTCACGCTCAGTCCGGCGAGCCCGAACGGGAGAGTGCCGTCTGCGGCTTCGCCGCTCAGTCCGAGGGCCACCGCTTCGCGCAGCAGCTCGAGCCCGCGGCGGTCGGCGCGGTCCTGCGTCGGGAACGCCCGATCCGCGAGAAGGGCTCCGCCGCGCGATCGGAGGAGAGCCCCGGCCGCGTCGCGGAGATCCCGCGGAACGCCTCCGGGGCAGAGGGCGCTCCAGCGGGCGACCCCTTCCGCCGCGCCGTATTCCCCGCGCTCGATCGCGCCGAAGGCTCTGGCATGAAGCTCGGTAGCTCCGATGCCGCCGACGGCCAGCGCGTCCTGCTCCGCCAGCCGCCGAGAGGCCCGGTCGTCGGTGTGGCACCGGTCGGGCGGATCCGCGGCGGCCTGCTCCCAGGCGCGGCGGGCAGCCCCCTCATCCGCCAGAAGTGCGCATCGATCTCCCTCTTCGAGCCAGAGCTCCCCGATTTCGAGCCGGTCATCGAGCTGCCTCGCGAGCTCGCGCGCGGCGACATTGTCGCGCCCCGCGTCCTCGAGCCGCCCGACCCGCAGCGCGAGCCTCGCGCGATGATGCAGGCCGACGAGGAGCCACGTCCGATCGCCGTCCCGCTCCGCGCTCTGGAGAAGCGCGTCGACGGAGCGGGATGCGGACTCCCAGTCGCACGCCGTCGTCGAGGCTTCGACGAGATTGCTGCGCGCGATGCGGGCGAGGTCGCCGCGCCCTGCCCCGACCGCCAGCGAGGCGGCGTGCTCGAGGAGGCCGGGGCAGCGGTCGGGTCGGCCCGCATGGTAGAGGGTCGCCGCCAGGTCGATGGAGAGCTTCGCGCGCTCGACGGGGTCGTCGCGGAGGATCGCGAGTGCCTCCTCCAGGCGTCGAATAGCCCCGTCGAACTCCCGCCGGTCCGCCAGGCCGAGCGCCTCCGACGCGAGGAGACGAGCCGCGAGGCGTTCGTCGCCGGCCTCCCTCGCGAGAGGCCAGCCGGCGGCGTACACCGCCGCTTCCTCTTCGAGGCGTCCCGCCCGGGACAACACCGCGGCGCGCGACAACGCGACCTCGAGCCGGGCGGCCGGCGGCAGCGGCCCCGCCAGAAGTTCCGCCTCGTCGAGCCGCGCCAGCGCGCGTCCCGTCTCCCCGTCGCGGGAGTCCCCCGCCGCCTCCACGAGCAACGCCCGCACCATCTCGGCGGGAGGCGCCTCCGGATGCGCGTCCCGCCAGGCGCACGCCGCCAGAGCGGCTTCTCGGCCGCGCCCTCGCTGCGCCGCGATCTCGAACAGCCGGAGACCCGCCGTCCGGCGTTCCGAATCGTCGGACAGGGGCGACTCCGCCACGGCCCGGAATCGAGATTCCGCGCTCTCGGCGCGTCCCCCCGAGAGTTCTCTCTCTCCTTCCAGCGCTTCGAGCCAGGGAGGAAGGGCGCGTCCCGCCTCCGAGGCCGCCGCCGCGAGTTGCGCCGACAGGTCGAACCAGCGCCCGGGTCCCGAAAGAGGAGATCCTCGCGGGAGCGCCCGGGCTTCGCCGAGAGCCTCGTCCAGGTCTCCGGCGCGCAGAAGCCGCTCGACGCGTCGCTCCGGAGAACTCACTGCCGCCCAGGCGCGCAGCCACTTCGAACGCGTGGCGGAATCGACAGCCGCCGGCCTGACGATCATCGCAAGCCTGCCCGAGAGGTCGCGCGCCAGAATTCCCCGCCGCACGAGAGCGGCGACGGCGCTCCCGGAGGAGCGTCCCGGGAAGAGCGCGGCGATCTCTTGCGGAGCGGCAGCCTCCCCGAGCGACTCGAGGGCTTCGAGGATTCGCTGTTCGCCGGGCGAAGGAGATGGGAAGAGCTCAACTTGCTCCGTCGCCGCTTTTTCCGCCGGCGGCAGCGGAGCGTGACCGGTCGGATCGGCGACGTACGGCCCCCACCCTTCGTGAGCGACCATCTCCCGGGCCGCCGAGACGGCAGCCGACGGATCTCCGGAGGCAGCGGCGATTTCCGCGAGCTTCTGCGAAAAACGAACCGACGCTCGAACCGCCCCGCAGGGCACGGCGATCTCGCGGCGCCACTCCTCCGCCAACGACGGTCGCGCGACGGCGTCGGCGACGGGAACGACCTCGGTGAGGCCGGGAAGGCAGAGCGATCCCGCTTCGATGGAGGCGCGCGACACCGCGTCCCAGCTCTCGAGACCCACGCAAATCCACACGCGAGGACGCTGTTCGCCGCCCGCCTCCTGCTCCCGCAGGACGCGGACACGAGAGGCGACGTCCTCCGGCCTCTTCGCATCCGACAGTTGGAGGGCCGCGCCTCGAACGGACGCCACCGGCGGCGGAAGGAAGATCCGCGGCGCTTTACCCTGCAGCAGGGCGCGGCCTTTTTCCAGGCGAGCGCGGACGTCGGCTCCGCGCAGGAGGCTGCCCGCCGCACCGATCGTTCGGAGGCGATCGCCCGCGCGGGCGGCGGAGGAGAGAGCCGGGAAACAGCGGTAGGCGCAGCCGACCCAGAACTCCGCGCGGCGCCAGGGCGCATCGTCTGACGACAGGGCCTCACGGACGCGGAGGGCCTCCGGGTCGCGGACACGGCCCCGCCGCGCGAAGGCGCGCTCGAGAAACGCGACGAGAGGGAGGTGCGCGGCCGCGGCCGATCCGGGTCCGTGGCGCACCGCGGAGGGGGTCCGCGCCGCGCAGAGCCGCGCGCTCCCGGCGACGGTCTCCCACGCGGCCTCTTCCAGATCGTCCTCGGACGCTCCAAAACCCGCGGACTCCAGCACCGCGAAGAATGCGGCCGCCTGCAGAAACAGAGAGGCGGCCTGGGTGCCGGGGATGCGTCCGTCGGCAACCCGCCGCCGCGGCGGCGCGTCCCGCCAGACGAGAAAGTCGTCTCCCTCCCGGCCGTAATCGGCGGGGAGAGGGAGAACCGCATGCTCGAACGGGAGAAACGCCAGCCACCGCTCGCCCGCGTCGGAGAGCGGGAAGCGCTCGACGACCCTGTCGCTCTCGATCCGCGGATGAGGCGAGCCATCCCGGGACGACGTAGGCATGCGTTCTCCGGTTTCGCGGCGCTGGATACCCCAGATTGTCGCGAGGCGGATGTCCTCCCGGCGGGCTGGAAGAACAGGAGCAAGGTCCCCTCAGCGGCGGCAGAGCCTTTCGAGATCGCGGAAGAACTCCGGATACGACTTCGAAACACAATCGGGGTTTTCGATCAGGGCGCGCGCACGGCCGAGGGACAGGAGGCCCGCCGCCATGGCGATCCGGTGATCCCGCGCGGTGGGCAGCACCGCGAAGTGGACCTTCGAGGCCATCCCGCCTCCGTCAATCGAAAGCCCGTCGTCATCGGCCGCTGCCGGGGTTCCCGCGATCGCGAGCAGCGACGCCAGTGCCGTAAGGCGGTCGCTCTCCTTCCAGCGAAGGTGCCCGACCCCGTGAAGCCGGGTCCGTCCCGGGGCAAACGCGGCGGTTGCCGCGAGAGCGGGAACGGCGTCCGGGAAATCGGTCGCGAGCGCCGAGACCGGACGCAGCCGAGCCCGCTCGGCGCGCGCGGAAATCTCGTGCTCCGAAGTCGCGATCTCGATTCCCATTTTCGCCAGGACGGGCAGCGCGAGCGCGTCCGCCTCGATCGAAGGCCAGCGAAGCCCCGTCAATCGGACCTCGCCGCCGCAGATTCCGGCCGCGGCGAGCAGGGGCACGCCGGAGGAGAAATCTCCCGGAATCTCATAGGCCTCGGGGGATCGGGACCCTCGGCGCACGCGCCACGGCCCCGCTCCTTCGACGCCATGGCCGAACGCGCGCAGCGCCTCGATCGTGAGCGCCACGTAGGGCGCGGAGGGGACCGCTCCACGGGCGGAGACCTCGATCGAGCTCCCGGCCGCTCCCGCGAGGAGGAGCGCGGAGAGAAACTGGCTCGACTGAGACGTGTCCACGGAAACTGAGCCTCCGTGCCGGGCGCCTCCGCGAATCGAGAGCGGCAGACATCCCGAAGCAGCCTCCTCCCGTATCTCCGCTCCGAGCGATCGCAGGGCCGCGACGAGCTCGCCCATCGGGCGCTCGGAGAGCCGGGCCGAGCCGACGATGCGGAACGTGCCGTCGGTGCCGGCGGCCAGCGCGATTAAGAACCGGGCGGCGGTGCCCGACTCTCCCGCATCGAGCACGGTGACCGCCACCGCGCCGCCGCCTCCGAGAGGGCCCGAGACGGACAGCGCCTCGCCGCGCCTCTCGATCCGGGCCCCCATCGCCGAGAGACAACGGAGGAGCGCCCGCGTGTCGTCGGACTCGAGCGGCCGCTCGATCCGGACGGGGGTTTCCGACAGCGCGGCAAGGACGAGAGCGCGGTTGGTCGCGCTCTTGGACGCGGGGACCCGGAGGGATCCATTCAGCTCCCGCGCGGGAGGAAAGGCGAGGAGACTCCTCATCCCCGACTGCCGCGCCCGCGCTCTCTTCGGACGATCAAGCCCGAAGCGGAACGAGAGACGTGGACCCGTCGTCCGCGACTTCCATCCAGCGGTGCTCGTCCACGAACGCCGGAAGGATCTCGACGACGCCATGGCCGGTGTTCTCGACCCAGGACTTGTGAAAGTGGCCGAGGAGCACCGTATCGACGCCCTGCGCGAACCGCCGTTCCGCGAATTGCCGGATCATCTCGACGGGCAGCCTCGTCTTGTGCTTGAAGTTGGACTTGTAGAGCCTCGCTTCGGTCTTCCAGACCAGGCGATTTCCGGCGGCCTTCGGAATCACGTTCAGCATCGCGCGCGCCAGCGGGTTCTTCGAAAGCCCGCGCCAGAACCGGTACGGGACGTCCGCTTCGTTTAAGAGGTCTCCGTGCGTCAGGAGGAACCGGCGCCCCCCGGCCTCGAACGTCTCCTCGTCGCAGACCTCCCGGAAATGATGCTCCACGTACGAGCGCCTCAAAAAGAAATCGCGATTGCCCTCGACATAGGTGACCGGAACGTTCCGGGCGGCGAGCTTGTCGACGGTGTCCAAAAACCGGCGGATCGCGAGCGTCTCGAACTTGGGATGCGCGATGAAAAAATGGAAGATGTCCCCCAGCAAAGAAATCGCCTTCGCGCCCCGGTCGGCCGCCGTCGTCAGCGCCTCCAGAAAGGGGCCCTCGTCGTCGAGGCGGCGTCCCACGTGGCAATCGGCGAATACGGCGCGCATTTCGGAAAGATAGCCCAGGAGGCCGAGCCCCCGGGATCCGGCCGTTTCGGTGGAATTCATCCGGAAAAATCGTGTTTGCCTCTACACTGAGATTTCAGGCCGTCACGAGCTCCGGAGGGGGATCCATGCGCGCGCTTTCGACCATTCCGGCGGCCGTCCTCTTCCTGCTGGCGCAGCATGCCTTCTCCCTGGCGTCGCTGACGGCGTCCGAGGCCTCCAAAGTCACCCCCCGTCTCCTGCAGCAGCTGTCCCGGACGGCGGGGCCGCTGCCGGTCATCGTCGCTCTGCGCGACGGCACGCCGTCGGGCCGCGAGCTCCTTCTGCGGCCCGACCCCGCCGGTGAAAAAGGTCGGCAGATGCAGCGGATCGAAGCGCAGCAGACACTGGCGGACCAGATGCCCTCCGGGCAGTTTGCGCCCCGCCACTTCTACGAAAGTTTCTCCTTGATCGCGGGCACCGCGTCGCGCGAGGGCATCGCGGCCCTCTCCCGCCGCCCGGACGTCGCCTGGGTGACCCTCGACGGAAAGAAGCGGGCGCTCCAGGCCGCGCCGCAGGAAGCGCAGGTCCTGATCCGCAGCAACTCGGCCAACGCTCTCGGGTTCTCGGGTACCGGGGCTTCCATCGCGGTGATCGACACCGGCGTGGACTACACCGTGAGCGACCTCGGGGGCGGCGGCTTTCCCAACACCAAGGTGATTGGCGGAACGGACTTCGCCGACAACGACAGCGATCCTGCCGACTGCGAGGGACACGGCACGTCCGTGGCCGCGATCGCGGCGGGGCCGACGGGCGTCGCTCCGGGCGCGAAGATCGTCGCGATCAAGGTCTTCTCCTCGACGGGGACCTGTGACGACGCCAACGATTCCGACGTCCTCGCCGGGGTGAACTACGCGATCGCGAATCAGTCGCGCTTCGGCATCATCGCGATCAACTTGAGCCTCGGCGGCGAGTTCGCCGACAAACTCGACCACGGATTCTGCGACGCGGACGCCCCGGACTACGCGATCGCATTCGACAACGCGAAGGCCGCCGGGATGGTCGTGGCCGTCGCCTCCGGAAACGGGGCGCGTTCGAATCAGATCGGCCAGCCCGCCTGCGTCAGCTCCGCCAACGCGGTCGGGGCGGTTTACTCGAGCGCATTCTCGCGGGTGCGCTGGTCCGATCCCGACGGATGCACGGACTCCCCCGTCACGCCCGACCAGGTGGTCTGCTTTTCGGACTCCAATACCAACCTCTCCATTCTCTCCCCTGGCGCCTTCTGGAATGTCGTCACGAAGGGCGGCGGGAAGGACGCGAACTTCGCGGGGACCTCCGCGTCCACCCCGGCGTTTGCGGGCGCCATCGCGGTGCTCCACCAGGCCCGGCCGGACCTTTCCCCCGCCGGACTCGTCAGCCTTCTCCGCGCGACCGGAAAACCGATCACGGACACCCGCAACGGGGTCGTCACCCCCCGTGTGGACGTGCTCGCCGCCGTCCAGCAGGCGGCCGCAAAGGTCTCGACGTACGCCGGCGCCGTCATCCCCATCCCGGACGGCACCGGCTCCGCGACGGCGACGGTCACGACCGCGGGATTCACCGGCACCCTCGGGACCGTCCAGGCGTGGGTGGAGATCGATCACGCCGAGCCGCAGCAGCTTCGGGTCACGCTGACAGGCCCGGACGGAACGACCGTCGTCCTGTCGGACCAGACGGGAACGAGCCAGCACCCGATCAACGCCTTTTACGGGAAGACGGACGCGGCCGCGCAATCCCTCGACCGGTTCAACGGAAAGCCGGGAAACGGCGTCTGGACTCTGCGGGTGGAAGACCTCGTGGCCGGGACGACCGGTCGGATTCGCAACTTCGCGGTCCAGCTCGTCAACGCCCTGGCTCCGTGCGCTCCCGGGCCGGCCACCCTGTGCCTGAACTCCAGCCGCTTTCAGGTGAGCGTCAACTGGCAGGTCCCCTCGCAGGGCACGAGCGGGCAGGGCGCGGCGGTCTCGTTGACGTCGGACACCGGTTACTTCTGGTTTTTTTCCGCCAACAACATCGAGCTCGTGCTGAAAGTCGTCGACGGCCGTCCGGTCAACGGAAAGTTCTGGGTGTTCTATGGCGCTCTCACGGACGTCCAGTACACGATCACCGTCCTCGATACCTTGAACGGGAACCAGAAAACGTACTTCAGTCCGCAGGGAACGCCCGTCAGCCAGGCCGACACGAACGCCTTCTAGCCCGGCGTCCCCGCCGACGGCTGGTCCCGGGGAGCCCGCCGGCCGACTCGAAGCCGGGCCCCGAGCTCCCTGTCCGAAAGTGGCGCCCGTCCGCTAAACTCCGCGGCGATGGCGGAAACCGCTCCCGGCCTCAAGCCCTCGGGCGTCCTGCGCCCGTGGCAGAGGCGTCTCTACCGGCTCCTCCTGATTCCGCTCGGGCTGATCGCCGCAAACGCGATCTATCTCTTCGCGTTCACGAGGGACACGTCTTTCTTCTACGCCATGCTGCTGCTTCACCTCGTCCTCGGCGTCCTGGTGGCGATTCCTTTTTTCGTCTTCGCGGTGACCCACGCGCGCCGGATGATCCGGATGTGGAACAAGCGAGCGAAGTACGCCGGGCTTTCGATCTTCGGGCTCGCGGCGGTCTGTGTCGCGTCCGGAGTGTTCATGACGTTCCAGGGCGCCACGCTCAACAATCGCCCGGTCTGGCTGGCCCACATCGTGTCGGTGCCCCTCGCGCTGATCGCCTTCGTCCTCCACCGGCGCGCCGCGGTCCACCAGCTGCAGTTCCGAAGGCTGTTCGCCTGGGGGGGCGCGGTCGCCGCGTTCCTGGCGGTCATGGCGGTGGTCGCGCACCTCGAGAAGGCGCCGAAGCGGATCGTCAACCGCGATGGCGACACCGTCTTCTTCCCCGCCTCGTCCGAGACTTTCGACCAGGGGTTGCTCGACGGGAAGAAGCTCGCCGCGAACGATTATTGCCAGTCCTGCCACCCGGATTCGTTCCACCAGTGGGAGCGGTCGGCTCACCGTTTCTCGTCCTTCAACAATCCCTTCTACCGAAAGAGCGTCGAGCTGATGGCCGACCGCGTCGGGCGCGAGCGCACCAAGTGGTGCTCGGGATGCCACGATCCCGTCGTGCTCTTCACGGGGCAGATGGGGGCTGCGACCCAGGCGAAGTTTTCCTACGATTCGTGGGAGGGACAGCAGGGCTTGACGTGCATGTCGTGCCATTCCATCACCGAGGTGAAGGACGTCCGCGGCAACGGCTCGTACGTCATCGAAGAGTCGAAGCAGTACCCCTTCGCCTTCTCGAAGAACGCGACGCTGAAGGCCGTGAACCGTCTGCTGATCCGGATGGAACCCTCGTTGCACCGCAAGACGTTCCTGAAGCCCGTGATGCGAACGCCCGAATTCTGCGCGGCCTGCCACAAGGTGGCGCTCATCCCCGCTCTCAACTCCTACCATTGGATGCGGGGCCAGAACCACTACGACACCTGGTACGACTCGGGGGTTTCCGGCCGCGCCGTCCGCTCCTTCTACGACCCTCCGGCCTCAAAGGCCTGCCGGGACTGCCATCTGCCGCCGTATCGGTCCGACGAGTTCGGCAACCGGCAGGGTCAGCTCCACGATCACCTCTTCCCCGCGGCGAACACGGCTCTGCCGTTCATCCGGGGCGATCGCGAGACGGAGAAGCGCACGCGGGAGTTCCTGCAGAACAAGGTGCTGACGGTGGACCTCTTCGCGATCCGGCGCGGCGAAGAGAGGCTCGTCCTCGGCGTCGACCGGATACGCGTGCAGCCCGGCGAGGCGCTGGAGGTCGAGGTTGTCGTCCGCACCCGCGGCGTCGGGCACCCCTATACGAACGGGACCGCGGATTCCAACGAGACCTGGATCTCGATGGAGGGGCGCTCCGGGGATGATCCGTTTTTTCGCAGCGGTGTCCTCGACGCGTCCGGACGGCTCGACCCCGCCGCGGACCGGCTGTCTCAGATCGTGATCGATCACGAGGGCGGCCATATGGACCGCCGGCAGCCGGAGGACATCCACGTCTCCCTCTACAACAACGGCATCGGTCCCGGCGCCGCGCGGGTCGTCCACTACCGCATCCGTGTGCCGGCGGATGCGCGCGGGTTCCTCGAGTTCCGCGCCGCCGCGCAGTACCGCAAGTTCAGCCGCGACTACACGACGTTCTCACTCGGCGCGGCCCAGCCGTCCCTGCCCGTCACGACCCTCGCGAGCGACACCGTGCGCCTCGCCGTCGGCGCCGGCGAGCTTCCCTCCGATTCCCCGCCGAGGGGCAATCCCGACAAGCTCTGGCAGCGGTGGAACGACTATGGGATCGGTCTCTTCCTCCAGGGGGACTACCGCGGCGCGGCAAGCGCCTGGTCCCGTGTCGTGGAGCTCGCCGCCGACAAGCCCGACGGACCCCTGAATCGAGCGCGCGGCGAGATCGCGGAGGGGAGGCTCGGGGATGCTCGCGCCTCTCTCGAGCTCGCCGAGAAACGGCGGCCGAACTGGCCGAAGACCGCCTTTTTCCGGGCGGCTCTCGAGAAGGACGAGGGGCGGCTTCCCGAGGCGGAGGCCGACCTCCGGGCGGTGCTGGCGAAGTTCCCGCTCGATCGTGTGGCGTGGAACAACCTGGGGTCCGTGCTCTGGCTCGCGGGCCGCTACCCGGAGGCCGCCGCCGCTTACGGAACGACGCTGGAGATCGATCCGGAAGACGTCAATGCCCACTACAACCTGATGCGCGTGTACCGCGCCCGGGGAGACGGCGCGCGCGCGGCTTTTCACGAGCGCGAGTACCGGAAGTTCAAGGAAGACGAGACGGGCCGCGCGGTCGCGGCCGAATTCCGGCGGGCGAACCCGTGGGCGAACCGCGAATCGCTGCCGATCCACGTGCACGAGGAGGCGCAACCGCCGCCCGCGTTGCCGCCGACGTGGGTCGCCGAGATGGGAATGAACGGTTATCAGACGGACGGCGGCTATCTGACGCGCGCCCACGCGCCGATCCAACGGGACGCTCCCGACAGGACTGCCCGCGGTGGCGCCCCGGCTCTCCCGGCTCGGCGGTTCTCGCCGTGAGGCGGCAATCGCAATCGGAGTCGGAGATCGCGCCGGGGCCCGCGGCGGGATGCTCCGGCAGGGTTCAAAACCGAGAACTGACAGCATCACCCGATATCCGTTGAACCGATCGCGTCTCTCCCTTTTCCTGCTCGCCGCGGCAGCTTCCGCCGGCGGCCCGGCCGCGTGCCGCCGGGCCGAGCAGCCCGTGGCGGCCGTCGCGCCCGCGCCCCGTCCCACGCCCGCCCCCGTCCTGCGGTTCGACGAGAAGGCCCGGGCGATGGGAATCGATTTCGTGCACGTCAACGGTGCGCGCGGGCAGAAGTGGATGCCGGAGACCATGGGCGGCGGCGTGGCCGTGATCGACTACGACGGAGACGGAAGACCCGACCTCCTGTTCGTCTCCGGCGCCTGGTGGCCGGGCGACCCCCAGGCGACCGGACAGAACACCTCGCTCGGGCTCTTTCACAACGAGGGGAATGGACCCGATGGAGTGCCGCACTTCCGGGACACGACCCGCGAGGCAGGGCTTCAGAGGACTTTCCAGGGGATGGGCGTCGCCGTCGGCGACTACGACAACGACGGCCGGCCCGACGTGTACGTCACAGCGGTCGGCGGCAACTTTCTCTTCCACAACGCGGGCGGGCGCTTCGAGGAGGTCTCCGCGCGCGCCGGCGTGCGCGACTCGGGCTGGGGCACCTCCGCGGTCTGGTTCGATTACGACGGCGACGGGCTGCTCGATCTGTTCGTGTGCCGCTACGTCGATTGGTCGCCGAAGACCGACATCTTCTGTACCCTCGATGGAAAAGCAAAGTCGTACTGCACGCCCGAGCGTTACCCGGGCACGTCTTCACATCTTTACCGGAACCTCGGCAACGGCCGCTTCGAGGACGTGACGCACAAGGCCGGGCTCTGGAACCCGAACCAGAAAGCTCTCGCCGCCGCGGCCTGGGACGTCAATGGCGACGGAAAGCCGGATCTGTTCGTCTCGAACGACACGGCGCCGAACAACCTCTACCGTAACCGCGGTGACGGCACGTTCGAAGACGTCGCGGTCGAGGCGGGGGTGGCGGTCGACGAAGCCGGGCGGTCGCGCGGATCCATGGGCGTCGCCTGGGGGGACACCCGCAACGGAAAGGGCGCGACGCTCGCCATCGGCAACTTCTCCAACGAGCTCAAGTCCCTCTACTGGACGGAGACGGGGGACGTCTTCCTGGACGAATCCCCGAGGAGCGGCGTCGGGCCGACGTCCCTTCTCTCGCTCACGTTCGGGCTGTTCTTCTTCGACGCGGACGCGGACGGCCGGCTCGATCTCTTCCTGGCCAACGGCCACGTGGAGCCGACCGTGCAGGAGGTCCAGAAGAACGTGACCTACCGCCAGGCGCCGGTGCTCTACAGGAACCTCGGCGACAACCGATTCGCGGTCGCGACTGGCGGCGACCTCTCGACGCCGATCGTCGGGCGCGGCGCCATCTACGCAGATCTCGACGGAGACGGCGATCTCGACGTCGTCGTGGTCGAGAACGGCGGGCCCGCGCGCGTCTACGTGAACGGCCTCGACCAGCCCGCTCGGATCGTGCGGCTCCGCCTCGTCGGATCCGGCCGCTCCAACCGCGACGCGATCGGAGCGCGCGTCACGGCGCGCATCGGATCCCGCACGCTCACGGCGCAGGTCAGCGGGGGCGAGTCGTATCTCTCCGCGCCCGAGAAGACGCTCACGTTCGGCCTCGGAGGAGCGCCGAAGATCGACTCCCTCGAGATCCGCTGGCCGGACGGCACGACGGAGACGCGCCGCGACATCCCGGGCGGCGCGCGGCTGACCGTCGAGGAGGCCGCTCCGGCGAGCGCCGCGGCAAAGCCTCCGACGCCGCGTCCCTGACGGCGCGGTCCGCGGAGACCCGACTCAGCGAGACACGAGGTGGATCGCCGGCGCTTTGACGAGCGCCGTCAGGGAGTCGCCGGACCGGAGCTCGAGCTCGTCGCAGGCGGATCGCGTGACGAGGGCCGTCAGCGGGAACCCCGCGTCGAGCCGAACCCGGACCGTCGCTCCCGCGGGCTCGAGGGCCACGACTCGCGACGCCAGCCGGTTGCGCACGCTGCCGGGGCTCCCCTGCCCCCGTTCGAGCGCGACTTCCTCGGCGCGGATGCAGGCGAAGACGTCGCCCGCGATTCCCGGCGGAGCGACGGCCGTCACCCGGACGGTCCCGATGGCGACGGAGGCCAGTCCGTTCTCGACGGAGACCACGCGGGCGGGACGGACGGTCTCGACCCCGACGATCTCGGCCACGCGGAGGCCGGACGGCCGGTTGAAGACCTCCTCGACGCCGTCGATCTGGAGGATCTCCCCGCGATCGACGACGGCGACGCGGTCGGCGAGAGAAATCGCGTCCAGCCGGTCGTGGGTGACGAGCAGGACGGGCGCCGCGGATCCCGACAGCATCCGGCGCAGGTCGGGCCGCAGGCGCTCCCGAAGAGGCGCGTCCAGAGCGGACAGCGGCTCGTCGAGCAGGAGAAGGCGGGGACGCACGACGAGCGCCCGCGCTAGGGCGACCCGCTGCTGCTCGCCTCCCGAGATCTCACCGGGACGCCGGCCCGCGAGCGCCGCCAGGTCGAACCGCTCCAGCAGGTCCGAGACGCGGGCGTGCCGCTCGGATCGCGAAAGTCTCCGCAGGCCGTACCCGACGTTGCCCTCGACCGTGAAATGGGGAAACAGCGAGTACTCCTGAGGGAGGAACCCGACGCGGCGCCTCCCCGGGGCCCTGTCCACGCGCCGGGCCGAGTCGAACCAGACCTCCTCTCCGAACGCGATCCGTCCCGTGTCGGGCCGCTCGAGGCCGGCGAGGCATCGGAGAATCGTCGTCTTCCCGGAGCCCGACGGGCCGAAGAGAACGGTCACGGAGAATCCGTCCGCGGGAACGGAAAGGTCGGCGGAGATCCGGGCGGCCGCGGAGAGCCGCTTGTCGAAACGGGCCGCGAGGCGGCTCATCCCCGGAACGCGCTCCGGCGGGCGAGCGCGTGCGTGACGGCGAGCACGACGAATGAGAACACCACGAGCGCGAAAGCGCTGCGGCCCGCGGCGGCGTAGTCGAGCGCCTGGATGTCGTCGTAGATCGACACTGACAAAGTCCTCGTCACGCCGGGAATGCTCCCGCCCACCATGAGCACGACCCCGAATTCGCCGACGGTGTGCGCGAAGGTCAGGACGAGTCCCGTCAGGACGCCCGCCCACCCGAGCGGAAGCGTCACCCGCAGGAACGTCATCCACCGCGACTCCCCGAGCGTTCGCGAGGCGTCTAAGAGGCGCGGGTCGACCGAGGAGAACGCGGCGGCGAACGGGCGGATCGTGAACGGGAGGTTGTAGAGCACGGACGCGATCAGGATCCCGGCGAACGAGAAGGCGAGGCGATGGCCGGTCCACGACTCGAAGAGACCTCCAATCCGGCTCCTGGGCCCGGTGGCGGTCAGCAGGTAGAACCCGAGGACGGTCGGGGGCAGCACGAGAGGCAGCGCGACGAGCGCCTCGAAAAGAGCCTTTCCGCGAAACCGGGTGCTCGACAACCCGTAGGCCGCGGGGATCCCGATCACGGCGAGAATTCCCGTAGTCCAGGCGGCAAGCCGGAGGGTGAGGAGAACCGCCCTCCAGTCCACGGTCAGCGGCCCGGGCGCTCGAAGCCGTA
>JBDUBI010000028.1:0-20544 GCA_040004225.1 Acidobacteriota bacterium | reverse complement strand
CGCGCGTGCCCACGAAAACCTGGAAATCGGGCTCGATCGCTCCGGTTCTCGAGAGCCGCTCCTCGGCCTCGCAGAGGGCCTCGAGCAGGGCCACGTGCGCCGCGTCGTCGTCCCTGAAATTCGGGATTATCCCGAAGAGAAGTGGGTTTAAGAGGCCGCCGCCGTAGGGGTACTCGCGTTCGACGCGGAAAACCCGGCGCGCCACCGGGAGCACGTCTTCGCTGCGAACGGCTTCCGTCGGATCGTCCGCAATCACGCGCGCCGATGAGAGGCGCTCGCGGCGCCACAGCGTCTCGCCGGTGTAGTCGCGCCGGAGCTCGTCCCCCAGAAGCCGGAAATACCGGTTGATGAGGTGCATGCGCTCTTCCGAGTACTGAAACCGGTTGGGACCCACGTATTCGTTGAAGAGGAACTTCCCTCCGGGCGCCAGAGCTTCGTGGATCCTGCCGTAGACGCCCTCGAGATCCGTGATGTGGTGAAGGACGTCGTTGGCGATGATCGCGTCGTAGGGACCGCCGAGCGGCGCGTGCTCGAGGTCGAGGACCCGATAATCGATGTTGGAGATCCCCATTCTCTCGGCCTCGCGCCTTGCCCTCTCGATGGTCGCCGACGCCACGTCGCACGCCAGAATGCGACCGAATCTTCCGCGCTCCGAGAGCGCACGTTCGAGCCAGCCGGACCCGCACCCCAGGACCAGCGCGCGTGCGACCCGGTCGGGCAGGTGCCTGGACTCGACGAACGTCAGCCAGTCGCAGTTCGGATCCCCCGAAACGAGGCGGTGCAGATATCGCCGCACGACCGGGGAGGCCGTCCAGACGAGGCGTTCGAGATGGCTCGTGAAAGCCCCGTCGTTCCAGCGGGAAGCGATTTCCATCGGAGGGCGGCATTATCCCTTTCCGCGGACCGCGGCGGAAGGCGCGTTACGATCCTCTTTCGTGCGCGCGCGGGGAGACGGCACCGGCAGAGCTGCAAAGGGGAACCGCAAGAGATCGCGGGGGTCTCTGCGGATGCCGCGCTACGGTTGGATTCTCCTCTTCGAAGTTTTCGCCTGCCTCTCTTTCGGCCGGGCGCTGCCGGCGGGCACCGGGGCGGCCCGCGTGGGTGCCGCTGCCGACGCGGCGATCCTGGCCGAGGGGCGCGCGCGCGTCGTGATCCTGTTCCGAAAAGGAGATCCGGCGGCCGGGACCTCTTCGGAGCCGTCTGCCCGGCGGCGGTCGCTGGCCCGCCTCCCGCCCCCCGATTTTCAGGCGATTTCCGACTGGAAGTCCGTGTCGGCCGCCGCGGGCGTCCTGACCGCGCGCGGCCTCGAGCGCCTGCGGAAAGATCCGGACGTGCTGCGGATCGACCTCGATGAGCCGGGGCACGGCCACCTCTCCGAAAGCGTCCCGCTGATCGGCGCGGACGCCGTTCACGCGCAGGGCGTCACGGGCCGGGGAGTCACCGTTGCCGTCCTGGATACCGGAGTCACCGCCAACCACGCGGACCTGGCGGACGACGTCGCGGGCCAGCAGTGCTTCTGCCGCAATGCGGATGGAACGGGTTGCTGTCCCGACGGGCAGTCGGAACAGGCGGGGCCCGGGAGCGCGGAGGACGACAACGGCCACGGGACCAACGTCGCGGGGATCGTGACGTCGGGCGGCCGGATCGCTCCCGTGGGCGTGGCCCCCGGCGCCCGGATCGTGGCGGTGAAAGTTCTCGATCGCAACAATATTTTCGCGGGCGTCTCGCAGGTGATCTCGGCTCTCGACTGGCTGAACCAGAACCGGCCCGACGTCCGTGTCGTCAACATGAGCCTCGGCACGTTCGCTCTCTACGACGCGCCGTGCGACCAGGCGTCTGCATCGGCGGCGGCGCTCGCGGATGCGGTTGCCGCATTGCGATCCCGGGGAGTCCTCGTGTTCGCCTCCTCCGGCAACGACCGGTCCCCGATGCGACTGACAGCCCCCGCGTGCGCCACGGCGGCGGTCGCGGTGGGCGCGACGTACGACGCCAGTTTCGGGACGCTTTCCTCGTTCGGCTGCCTGGACGTCAGTGCTCCGGACAAGGTGACCTGCTTCTCCAACTCCGGTCCGGGCCTGCGGCTGCTCGCACCGGGCGCCGCGATCACCTCGACCGGCATCGGTGGCGGGAGATCCACCTATGTCGGGACCTCTCAGGCCTCTCCTCACGCGGCCGGCGTGGCGGCCCTGCTTCTGGAGGCGCGGCCCTCGTTCGATCCGGCGACGGTCGAGACGATCCTCTCCGAATCGGGGCACCCGATCCTCGACGGCAAAAACGGACGGATGACGCCGCGGGTGGATGCTGCCGCGGCTCTTCGCGAAGCCGGCGTCGGGGCTCCCGGCGTCTGCGCTCCCGACGCGGCCACGCTGTGCTTGAACGGCGGGCGCTTCCGCGTGCAGGTCGCCTGGCGGGCTCCGGCGCTGACGAGCGGCGGTGTCGGGCAGGCGGCCGCGCTGACCTCCGACGCCGGTTACTTCTGGTTCTTCTCCGCGAACAACGTCGAGCTCCTCGTCAAGCTGGTCGACGGACGCGCGGTGAACGGGAAGTACTGGTTCTTTTCGGGGGCTCTCTCCGACGTCGAGTACACGCTCACGGTGACCGATACCGCGACCGGCGCGGTGAAGACGTACTTCAATCCGAGCCAGTCGCTGGCGAGTATTGCCGACGTCGCCGCCTTCTGAGGAAGACACTGCCTGCCAGAGCCGTCAGGGTCCCGAACGAGACCATCGCACCGATGAGAAACCCGGGGGGGCGATAGCGCAGGCGGATCGCGTGGTCGCCCGCCGGCAGCTCGAGCCCCACGAGCAAGCCCGCCGCCCGCGAAACCAGAAGCTCCCTTCCGTTTTCGTCGCGGGCCGACCATCCTCCGTCGTCGACGACGCTGATCACCGCCGGAGCCGCGGCAGCCGCGAGCGAGCGGAAGGCGACCGCATTCGTCTCTTCTCTGTACGCCGAGACGCTGAACCGGTCGGGCGCGGCGCGCGACGCGGGCGGGATGCGGCCCGCGTCGAAGACCCGCGGCAGCGCCTGCATGTTTTCGAAGAGGACGCCGTCCGGGCCCGAGTACGCGGGCCGCCATTTCGGCCCGGGGGGTGGCTCGCCCGGCCCGGCGGCCAGGTAACGGAGGTTCAGGAGGTCCAGGGCGGGGGCGTTCCAGTTCGACAGCCGCTTGAAGTAATCAGCCGGCGGATATCCGCCCGCCTGGTCCAGGAAATCCACGTAATCGCGGCGTTCGACGGGGTCATGGGTCCGGATGTCTTCCACGCCGGCGAACACGTTCGAGTTGGGGAAGAGGACTTCGCCGACTCCGCCGACTCGAAAAGGCGCGGGGCGCGATTTCAAGAAACGAACCAGGGGCGTTTCGGGGAAGAGATCTTCGGGCGGGCCGAAGCGGTAGAGACGCGTGTCCTGGGCGCCGAGCTCGAGGGCCGCGATCGCCGCGAGCACAACGGGAAGACGCCGCGCGAGCGGGCGGCTCAGGGTCGCGGCGACGCCCGAGGCGGCGACGGCGCCGAGCGCCGCGAGAGACAGGAGGACCGCCTCCTTCTGCGAACTCTGTCCGCCGGCGGCGGCGTGAAGAGGCGCCAGATGTCGCTCCACGAGAACGGCCGCCGCCGCGAGCGCGCCCGAGATCGGCAGGAGGGCGAGCGCGGCGCCGCGCCGGGTGGCGAGGTCGCGCCGAAGCCGGTCCATCTCGAAAGCGGCGAGCCCCGCCCCCCCGAAGGCGAGCCAGGAGAGATACCGCGTGGGGAGCATGAACCGCACTCCCGGAAGGTGAAGGAAGATTTCGAAAAAAGGCCAGATCGCGGCGGCAATCGCCAGGCCGAGGCCCGCGGGCAGGAGAAAGGCGAGCGCTTCCGGCCGCCGCCGGCTGCCGGGCCGGAGGATCAGCAATGCGACGGCGATTCCCGCGAGACCGAAATGGCCGAGCGTCATCTCCGGAAAGTTGCCGGGCGTGCCCGGAATCATGCGCGACGAGATTTCGTCCCCGAAGGCGCGCGGGAAGAGAGACGTGACGAAGACCGCGGGCCATCGGGGGCCGTGGGGCCACCGGGAGAACGGCATGCCCTTCCAGAACGCGTCGGCCACGCGGATGCGGTTGGAGGCGCCAATCGCGAGGGCTTGAGGAAGGAGCAGGAACGCGGAGAGTCCGAGCGCGGCGATCGCGCACACGCCCATTTCGCGGGCGAGGCGGATCGGCTCCGGGAGCGAGCCGGAGGCGGCGCGGGCCGCGAGCCAGAGCGCGAGAAACATCGCGCCGAGCACGAGGCTCTCGGGGTGCCCGCACAGGGGCCAGACGAAAAAGACCGACGTGAGGAGCACTCGCCCCCGGACCCGCAGGGCAGGGTCTCGCAGCAGCTCGATCCCGAGCGCCGCCCAGGGCCAGAGGCAGACCACCGACGTGTGCGGAAAGAGGAGCCAGGGCGCCATGGTCAGGCAGAGGGCGAACAGGATGGCGCCGAACGCCGCCGCGCCGCGCGAGACCGCGAGCTCCCGAAGCCACAGCATCGTGCCGGAAAGCGCCAGAAGAATTTTTGCCGCGACCGCGAGAGTAAAGGCCGCCGAGAGCGCGAGGGGCAGCATCAGGATCGAAAAGGGGGAGAACGGCGCGGATTGTCCGTTGGCCGCGAGGGGCATCCCCGATCCGTTCCAGCGGTTGCGCCACGGCAGCGATCCTTCCTTCCATGCCATCCGCACCGCCTTTGCCCACGGAGCCATCTGGGTGGCCGCGTCGTTCAAGTTCGCGTTGTAGCGGACGGCCGTTTTGACGTGGCTCCAGGGCGGGAGGAGCATGGCGTGATCGACGGGCAGGATCGTCCGGCGGCTGACGAAACCGGGGAAGAGAAGAGCGATCGGGAGAAGGACGAGGAGCGCCGCTTCGGCGGCGTTGAAGGGACGCCGGAGGGTCCGGGCTCCGAAAAGCACGGCGCCCGCGAGCGCCGCGAAGAGCAGGAAGAGCGAAGCCGGGTGCGACAGGAGAGAGCCCCGTCAGCGGATCGCGATGGCTTCCCGGAACGGTCCCAGGTGTTCTTCCGGCAGCGGAGAGGGGGCGCTTTGGCCGAACGCCTCCGCGATGATGACGTGGGGAAGGTCTGGCGTGTCCTCCCAGGTCTCGTGCCGCTCGAGCCCTCGGAGCTCGGCGAGATCGCTTTGCCCGTAGCGTTGAAATGCCACCGACGCAAATCCGCTCGCCCGCAGGACGGCCGACAGCGACTGGGAGTTGTAGAGAAACTGGTGACCCCACCCGTGAAACGCGCGGTTCAACTGGAGGCAGTCGCGCAGACTCTCCCCGTCGTCTTTCCACTGCCCGACCCGGTAGTGGGTCAGGTAGACCCAGTCGAGGTTGGGAGTCGAGAGACGCAGAACGCCGCCGTCGCCGAGCGCGCGGCGGCACTCCGCGAGAAAGGCGAGCCCGCTCTCCAGGGAGAGATGTTCGAGAAAGTGCTCCGCGTAGATGGCCGCGACGTCTTCGAAGGGAAGTCCGGAGGTGACATCCAGGACCCGGTCGACGCCCGGGAGGGGGCGGCTGTCGATGTTCACCCAGCCGGGGATCGCCTCGCTCCCGCACCCGATGTGCAGGCGGGTTGGCGCCGAGGGGGAAAGCGCGGCCTCTTTGCGGAAGAATCTCATCGCCGGGAGTCTACCCGCCGGAGGCCGGCGGAGCCGCAAGCGTGGAACGAAAAAACGCCGCCAGCGCCGCAGCGACGCCCCGGGGTCTTTCGATCGGCGTCGCGTGTCCGGCTCCCGGGATCTCGACGAACCGGGCCTCAGGAATCGCGTCGGCCATCCGCCGCGCGTCCTCGGAGGAAGTGACCTGGTCGTGCTCGCCCGACACCACGAGCGTTGGCACTGCGATCTGCGCCAGAAACGAAGTCTGATCGGGACGGTCCCGCATCGCTTCCAGATCCGCCTGGAGAGTCGCGCTGCTCTGCCGGAGGATGGTGCGCCGCACGCGTTCCACCACGTCCGCCCGGCTTCGCGCTTCCGCGGACAGGAGCTTCGGGATCATCGCCTCCGCGACGGCCGCGGGACCTCCCGCCTGAAGCGAGGCGATGGCCTCTTCCCGCTTCGCGCGCCCCGCTTCGTCGTCCCCGGACGCGCGTGTGTCGATGAGCGCGACCGCGCCGATCCCGGCGGGGTGGTCCCGGAGCAGACCGAGCACGGCATAACCCCCCATGGAGAATCCGGCAATCCCGACGGGCGGCGGGGACGCGGAAACGAGCGCCGCGAGAAACTCCACGGAGCGCGAGATCGTGCCGGCGGCCGGAAGGGGGTTTTCGGGACGCCCGGGCAGGTCCGGTTTCAGGACGCGGAACTCGCTCGACAGGATCCGCGCAACGCCCGACCACATCCCCCCGTCGAGCGGGTACCCGTGCACGAGAATCAGGGTTGGACCGGCGCCGAGCTCCCGCACGTCGAAGCTCTGCCCCTCACGATCAATGTGCATGGCACATCATAAACGTCGTCTTCGCTCACTGCGGGACGTGCCTCCGCCGAGCGCGGCGAAGGCACCGGCTAACGGCTCGGCCGGATGCGGCCTCGACCGTTCGCCTCGTCCCTTCGTTCGCTACGGCTCCCGCCCCGAGAGGCTCCTCCCTCCCTCTGGTCGGGAGACTCCTCTCGGGGCGAGCTTAGCCACCCTCCTGGCTGGAGCGCAGCTCCGCCCCCTCGCCCCGCGCTCGGGGAGAGGGTTGGGGTGAGGGGGCCCGCAGGCAGGTGTTGCGTATCGCCACTGTCGTGATGAGGCGCCTTTCTCTCCCCACGCGCCGGGGGAGAGGGTTAGGGTGAGGCGTCATTTCCTGATGCCGTGCTTCCTGTTGCTGCGAGGATGGCCTTCTCCCCGAAGATCGTCGTCGTGAGGGATTCTCGCGTGACTCGATTCGCCGGGAGAGGCGACTCTGCTCGCCGGCTGGATTCGAGCCAGCCGATAAACTAATCCCGGTCTGTCACGCCCGCGGCGTCGGTGTCCTTGCGGCTCTTCGCGCGCGCTTCTTTGCGGCGGGGGCCCGGCGAGGCGCGACCTCGGCTTTCAGGCCCCGCGCTTCGCGGTCCTGCCGGGCGAGCGCGCCGAGCGCCCGGGAATCCTGGATGCTGTAGGAGTGCGCAGGCGTGCGCGTCGGGCGCGGCGCGGCGCCGATCGATTCGACCTCGGTCTGATCCATCGAATACATCTGACCGTCCATCGTGGTGAAGACCACGCGGGATCCCGTCATCCTGGGGGGCTCGATCAGCAGGTAGACCGTCCCGTTACGCAGCGTCAGACGGGAGGCCGGGCTCGCGGGAACGGCGGATGCCTGCCCCGAAACGAGCGCGAGCCACGTCTGCAGGAGTAGCGAACCGGCGGTCGTGATGATCAGAATGGGATCATTGTGCCACCGGAAGGAAGCCCACGGCTCGACCGATCTTCCGGGTCAGCGTCGAGACGGCCGCCCGGTCGAGCTCGGCCGCGGACCACCAGCGCGCGCGGTGTCGATCCCGCGAGAGGCCGGGAGCGGGGAGGGCTGGTGCGGGAAGGCCCCGGAAGACCGCGATCCGCAGGCGCCGGCGCATGATCGTATGGGCCGCCGGGCGGGGGGCGGCGGCCGTGTCGAGCGCGAGCCCCAGCGAAGTCATAAGAAGCGCGAGGCCGCTTCTGGCCGCGTCCGGTGTCGCGCCTTCGACGGAGGGAAACTCCCACATTCCGGCCAGGGAAACGCCTTTCGGCCGCCGCAGGAGCAGCGCCCGCCCGTCTTCGAGGACGACGGCGGCCGCGATTTCCGCCCGGGACATGGGGACCTTCGCGACGCGCAGCGGGTAGCGCTCCGGGTCTCCGGACGCGAAGCCCGCGCAGTCACGTCGGAGGGGACAGCGGGGGCATTGAGGGCGCTGGGGAAGGCAGATCGCCTGACCCAGGTCCATCAGCGCGGCGGTCGCGTCGCCGGGCCGTTGCCGGGGGAGGAGCTCCGCCGCGGCGGCCAGGACACGCTCCCGGTGCGGCGGTGATCCGGAGACTCCGTCGATCGCATGGAGCCGCGACAGAACCCGCGTGACGTTCGCATCCGCCGCCGGAGCTCGGATGCCCCAGGCCAGCGACGCGACGGCCGCGGCCGTGTAGTCCCCGAAACCGGGAAGAGCGCGCAGCGCCGGCACGCTTCGCGGCAGCCGGCCGCCGTGCTCGCGAACCACCTGCCGGGCGGCGCGCGACAGGTGACGGGCCCGGGCGTAGTACCCGAGCCCCGACCACTCGGCCAGCACCGTTTCTTCGCGGGCGCGTGCGAGCGAGTCGATGTCCGGGAAGCGGTCGAGAAATGTGTCGTACCGCGAGCGCACGGCCGCCACGGTGGTCTGCTGCAGCATCACTTCGGAAACCCAGATCCGGTAGGGGTCGCGGGTCCCGCGCCAGGGGAGTTGCCGGTTCTCGGTCCGGTACCAGGAGAGAAGCCGGCGCCGGAGAAGCGTAGCCGTCAGCGGCTCAGTTCTCCGTGATCGCGGTGACCTCTTCCCGCGGGGCGATCCAGCCCGGCTCTCTCATCAGGTCCCGGATGAACTGTTTCTCTTCCTCGTTCGGAAGCACCTCCGCCGCGTGCTTCGCATAGGTCTCCGGCGACATCCGCTCGCCTCGGAGGGAGTAGGGCTCTCCGGCGAACTCGCCGATCGAGCGGTGAAACTTCATGTCCGGCGCGACGATCGGGTCCGTTCCCGCGGGGAGCAGCCGGCTGATCGACTGGAGAAGTTTCTCGACCTCCTGGCGGTACATCTCGCGGGAGAGCTCGTTCAAGTGGGCTTTGTCCGGAGCGTCCGTCTGGCGCGATTCGTCGTACCGGCCCTTGAGCCCCCAGACGTAGAACCATTCCGCGGACGAGGAAGAGTCCTTGCCGAAGAGGTCGTAGGCGGTCGAAAGCCACTTGTTGATGTACTTCTGCAGGAGCGCGGGCGGGACGCGGCCCGCCTTCACGATCCGCTGGAGCCCCATGTGCCCGGTGCCCAGGTGGAATCCCTCTTCGCGAAGCATGGGGCCCATCGAACGCGCGAGCGGCGCGAACGCGGAGGTGGAAAGCATGTTCAGCTGGAACTTGCCGTCGCGGTCGACGAACTCGGTGTACGTGAAGAAGTCGACCCAGTTGTCGACTTCCACGTTAAAGGATCCCAGCAGGCGGCTGTTGTCCCACGCACGCCGCTCGAGGAGCTTGCGCGCCTCGATCTTGCCGGTTTCTCCGAATTGGTTGACGAGCAGATGGCACATCTGCCAGCCGTGCCGCATTTCTTCGACCATGATCCGGCACACGCTCTCGGTGTCGTAGTCGGAGGGGGACGTTTCGAGCAGGTTGCGCTGCTGCTCGACGGAAGCAAACTCGGTGTCCCCCTGGTAAACGATGAGATTCAACAGCGCGTCGCGAATCTGTTGCTGGGGGATCTGGGTGACCCGCTCCCACTTCCTGTTGCCCGCGAAATCGCCGAACTCGATCTCGTTCGTCTTCAGATCGCCGTATTTCGCCTCGAACTGGTAATCGGAGAAGCGGGGGAGACGCAGATTGATGTCGCCCTGCCAGGAGCGAAACGCGTCGATCCAGTCGTCGAACGTGGAGATTTTTTTCACAGTCATATGAACCGCGTATCATACCGGCTTATGCCTTCGAACTGCGGGTGTCCAGCTTCCCGACAGCACGACTGATGCCATTCAAGATCGACTGGGAGGGCCTGATCGTCGGCTTCGAGAGCCGCTCCCACCAGATCACGCATTTCTTCGACCGGGAGACCGGGGACGTCGAGCAGGCGCTCGTCTCGGATCTGGCGCGGCATGCGGAGTTTTCCGGAAGCCCCCGTTTCGTGGCTCTGCCCAGGGACCAGGGAGAGCGCACGCTCGGGGACCTCGAGGCGTTTTTGACGGAATGCGAGGACGAGGCGTGCCGGCGGATGCTGGCCGGCGCACTCTCCGGGCCGGATGCGGTGTCCACGTTCCGCAAGGCGCTTTTGAGATTCCCGAAAGAGGAGGCGCGGTTCTTCCATTTCAAGGAGCGCCAGGCGCTCGAACGGGCGCAGGCCTGGCTCGCGGCCCAGGGGATTCCATTTTCCCGAGCGGACCGCGGGCTGGCAATGTGAGCGAGCGAACCTCGCTTTTTCATTCACGACCGCCGCGCTGATCCAAGCGGGACGGCGCCTTTTTTCGCCTTGTCTTCCTCTTCCGACTCGCGTGAGGCCCGCATCGCGGCCCTGCTCGCCGAGAGCTACGAGATGGTCGGCCATCTCGGCCGCGGCGGCTTCGCCACCGTCTATCGCGTCCGAAATCGGCGGCTCGATCGCATCGAAGCGCTGAAGGTCCTGGCCGCGGACCTCGAGGATCCGGATTTCACGGAGCGCTTCCGCCAGGAGGCTCGACTCGCCGCCTCGCTCGACCACCCGAACATCATCAAGATTTTCGCGTTCGGGCAGCACGAAGACCTCTGCTGGTTCACGATGCAATTCGTCGACGGGCCGACCTTGATTCGCGAGCTCAAGCAGAAGGGACCCTGGTCGGAAGTCGAGACCGCGGAACTCGCGATGGCCGTGTGCGACGCGCTCGACTACAGCCACCGGCGCGGCATCGTGCACCGGGACATCAAGCCGGAGAACATCCTCGTCGACACGCGGCGCCACCCGTACCTGATGGATTTCGGGATCGCGAAGTCCGAGCAGAGCGTGGTCCACACCCGCACGGGAACGATCCTCGGGTCTCCCGCGTACATCGCCCCGGAGCAGCTCACGGGCGGTGTCATCGACGGACGGGTGGACATCTACTCGCTCGGCGCGACGCTCTACCGCATGGTGTCGAACAGCTTTCCCTTTCAGGACACGGACCCCGTCCGCATGGCGATGAAACGTTTCACGATGGCGGCCGAGCCGCTCGCGCCGAAGCGTCCCGGCATTCAGCCGATTTTCGAGGCGATCGTGATGCGCGCGCTGGAGCGGGAGCCGGACGCGCGGTATCAGACCGCCGGAGAGATGGGGAGAGCGCTGCAGGAGTTTCTCGCCGGGAACCCCGTGCCGCTCCCCCCTCTGAAAAAGTTCAGCCGGCCCCCGGAGCCGGGCGCCACGCCCTCCGGTCTTTCGGCGCCGCCCGGTTCGGCGTCGCGTTCGTCGGCGTCCACCGATTTTTCAGACTCCCTGCCGACGCTGCGGACCGACAACCCGCTGTTGTCGCCCGGGCAGGCCCCAACCGCCGTCCCGAAGGTGCCGGTGGCGCCGGTCGCGGTCGCGCCGGGGGTGCCGGTCCTGCCGGCGGCGCCGGCTCTCCCTGCGGAATCCGCGCTGCCGCCGGCGTCTCGTTTTCCGCGGTGGATCTGGTGGGCCGCCGCCGCGATCGGCCTCCCTGCCCTCGCCGCGTTTCTCGCGATGCGAAGACCGTCGAATCCCTCTCCCCGACCCGCCGCCGCGGTCGCGCGGGCGACCGCGCCTTCCCTTCTTCCGACCGCCTCGCCGACACAGCCCCTTCCCCCGCCGACGGCCCTGCCGGAGCCCTCGACCGCGCCCGTCCGACAGGCGCCGGTGCCGGCGCGCCCGACCGAGCGGCCTCGGGCCTCCGTCCCGACTCGAAGGCCCGCAGCCGTCGCCGAGTCGCTGCCGGCTCCGTCCTCGCGGCGCCCCGTCTTTCCCGCCCAGAGCGAGAGCGCGCCCGCCATCGAGCTCGCTCCGGAGCTGCTGCGCGAATTCGCCAACCGGAGCGTCGGTCTTCGCGTCACGATCGCGGAGGACGGGAGCGTCCGGGACGCCCGCGTCATTTCCCCCCTCTGTCCGGAATGCGACCGCGCCGCCCGCGCCGCCATCCTTCGCTATCGCTTCAAGCCCGCGCGAGATTCGGAGGGGCGCCCCGTCGAGTCGACCGTCGGAGTGCCGGTTATAATTCCGGGGCCCGAGAACCCGTAAATAAGAGGAGCGCTCATGAGACGACGTCTGTTCTCTCTTTACCCGATCGTCGTTGTCGTGCTGGCGATGGCGACAGGCTGCGCGAAAAAGCTCGAACTGAAGATGACGATTGACGTCCTTTCCGAGCCGGGCAAGGCGGAAGTGAAATACCGCAACAAGACGATCGGCGCGGTTCCGCAGCGCTTCGAAATCGAGACGTTCGACGATCTGGAATCGATCCAGGCGACCGCGACGGAAGGCGACGTGGTCGAGAAGCGCATCCGGATCCTTTCGCCCGAAACGGCGCAGGTGATTTTCCGCTTCGCGAAGGAGCCTTCGGCGCTGGCGAAAAAGCTGGGCGCCGGACGCCTTCTGGTGTTCGAGTACTCCGAGAAGGTCTCCTTCGACAGCTCGAAGTCGGAGTTGAAACCGGAGGCGCTTCCGATCCTGAACAAACAGAAGGAAATCCTGAATACCTATTTTCCCAACGCAAAGGCGTATGTCTGCGGATACACGGATGCGACGGGGAAAGACGACTTCAACCTCAAGCTGTCCCTCGACCGGGCAAACGCCGTTTTCAACTACCTCTCTGCCGCGGGAGGCGTCGCCAAAGCGCGGCTCGAACCGCGCGGTTTCGGCAAGGACTTCCCGATCGAGAGCAACGCCACGGCTTCGGGTCGGGCCGTCAACAGGCGCACGGAAGTGGTCCTGCCGCAGTGAGCAGCGGGCGGGAGCTCACGCGAACGTGAGCGTGCCGAACCGGCGGGCATCGTGGAAGTCGGCCGGGTCCCGATAGAGCGGGGACCACGAAGAGAGCTCGTCGGGAGCCTTTCCGGCGCCGCGGTCGACTCGGAAGAAGTTGGCGCGCCACACGGCGGGGACCTCTCCCTCGCAGAGGGGGGCCAGGGGAATCGAGAGCCGGGCCGACCAGCTTCTTTTTCGGCGCTCGACCTTTGCCCGGTACCCGGGGCAGTCCCATCCGACGTCGAGGCAGATCATCGGGCGAACCAGGCGGGGAGAGAGGATGGCGGCGTCGAACAGCGTTCCGAGCGGGTTGACCTCGAATTCGAAATACACGTGGGGCGGGTCCTGGGGCGTCAGGAACACCTCGAAAACGTCTTCCTCCCAGAGCGCGTCGTCGCGCCGCACTTTGGTCGCGACCGATCCGTCGTCCCGTCCGTCGAAGCGCACCAGGAGACACCCCGCCCGTGCTCCCAGGCGAATCGTCGTGCGAAGACGGGGCCGTTCTCCGTCACGGGCGCGGACGAGCGGAATCGGCGGGAGGGATACGAGACGGTCGGTCGGCGAAAGAGAAGGGACGCGCGCTTCCGGCGGCGCCGTCAGAGCTTCCACTGCCGCACGAGGTTGAAGCCGAGATAGTAGTTGTGGGGCGAAAGGCCCGAGAAATCGGTCGAGATGTACTGGTCGACGGTCGTTCCGCGCTGATTCCCGATGGTAAATGCGAACCGATGCCGGACGACGGTCTTTTCGACCGCGACGATCCACGCGACCCCGTGCGAATCCGACCGCCCCAGACGGGGCGCCACCTCTCCCTGCACGTTGAAAGTCTTCGTGACCGCGATCGAGATCGCGCCGGGCACGCTGAAAAGGTTGTCGTAGAAGGGCTTTGGAGAAACGAAGGGCTGGCCCGACGTCCTGGAGACATAGGTCGGGACCGCGGTCAGGCGCACCCGGGAGCCGAGCGACAGCCCGAAGATCGCCTGCGCGAAGATCCCGTTGCGATTTTGGAGGCCCACCTGCGTTCGCCAGTCGCCCCCGACCCGCACGGCCGCAGAGAAGGGCCCGCGCGAGATCACGTGGTACTTCACGTCGAGCTCGTACACGTCGAGATCCGAAGACCGGTACAGGGACACGTCCAGATCGTCGAGCGGCGTGTAGGCGAGGCCGATGCCTATGTCGGCGCCTGAATCGAAGGAGTACAGGGAGTGTATGTCGCTCTGCTCGACCGGCTGTGAGAATCGGTGGGTGAAGAGCAGGGTGAGCGTTCCCTTCTTCGGCACGTCTGCCGATGGCAGATTGACGATCCGGGAACCTTCGGGCGGACGCGGGGCGGCCGGAGCGTCCGGCACCGGAGCCGGAGCGTCCGTCGGCGTCTGGCCCGGGAGCCGCGCGGAGCACAGCAGGAGCGCGGCGAGTAAGACGAGGGCGTTTTGAATTTTCACGCGCGGAGTATAGCGACCGCGCGGGTGCCGGCGGGGGAGCTTTAACCGCTCTTCATGTGCGCCGGCCCGATCGCGGCAGTTCCCGGACGGGTCTAAACGCGCAGAAGCCCCGCGCCCCAGTGGAGCCCTGCTCCGAGCGCGGTGAAGCAGACGAGGTCGCCCTCCAGGACGCGCCCCGCCTCCTTCGCCTCGTGAAAGACGAGGGGGAGAGTCGCCGCCGTCGTATTGCCGTACTTCTGGATGTTGTTGAACACCTTCTCGTCGGGAAGCCCGAGGGTTTTCTGGACGGATTCGTTGATGCGCAGGTTCGCCTGATGCATGAGGAGAAGCGAGAGGCTTTCGAGCGACTCCCCGTGCTTCTCGAGAGTCTCCCGGACGATCGCGGGCATCGCCGTGGTCGCCAGGCGGAAAACCTGGCGGCCCTCGACCACCGGCACGGTCCGGTTGTCGGCGTACTGCTCGGGGGAAAAGTAGGGGAACGAGGCGGAACCGCCGCCGGGCACGTAGAGCTTGTCCCAGTGCGACCCGTCGGTGCGCATTTCGAAGCCGAGGAATCCGCGGCCGTCGTCTTTTTCGTGCCCCTCGAGAACGAAGGCGCCCGCGCCGTCGCCGAAGATGACCGCACGATCCCGTTGCGCCGTCCCCCAGGCGTAGGCCGCGGGGGAGACCGGCCCCTCGGATTCGCCGAACATGACCGCCCATTCGGCGGCCGACCAGGGATAGAGCGAGGCGTGGCATTCGGCGCCGACTAAGAGCACCCGCCGGTAGGCGCCGGAACGGATGAACGCGTCGCACACCTGGAGGCCCGAGAGGAATCCCGCGCACTGCATCCGGATGTCCAGCGCGGGGGTCCGGTCCAGTCCGAGCGCCGCCGCGAGAAGACCCCCGTTTCCCGGAAAGTAGTGGGCGGGCGTCATCGTCGCGAACACGATCAGGTCGATGTCGCTCGCCGCGAGAGACGCGTTTTCGAGCGCCCGCTTCGCCGCCTCGATGCCGAGGTCGCAGGAGGAGGTCCCGCTGCGGGCGTACCGGCGCTCTGCGATCCCCGTCCGCTGCCGGATCCACTCGTCGGTCGTGTCCATGAGACGCGACATGCGCTCGTTCGTGACCACACCTTCGGGGACGAACATCCCGGAGCCGCGGACGACCGTGCGGGGAAACGGCATGGAACGGAAGTCTACTGGAGAGAGGAAGCCTTCCGTTGGATCTGGAATTCCAGACGAGGCCGAGACTCGAGACTCATCTCAGCCGGGCGATCTCCACGTCCCCGGTTCCAGAGTCGATCTGCTCGGTGACCGCGTAGATCCGGGCGCCAGCCGACGTCTCGACGCGAATCCGGGCCGCCGGAAGACTTGCTCCTCCGAGAGTCGTCAAGACCGCCGGCAGCCGGAGGCTCGTCTGCGAAGCGATCGGAACGGTGCGGCGGCCGATCTCGTTTCCGGAATCGTCGTACCCGATCACGGTCACGGCGCTCGCGGCGCCCGAGTTGAAGAGCAGAAGGTCCGTTGTGCGCGCGTCGGTGGTAGGCGCTCCGAGCGACTCCGCGGCTCCGGCCGGCACGATCGCCTCCGACGGAGAGAGTGCGGCCGTGAAGGTGGCATAGTCCCCTTCGTCGCGGCGCGACGCAACGCGAGCGGCTACGGCCACCGGCCCGTCCGCCGTGAACGTCACCGCTCCCGCGGACAGCACCCCGAAGAAATTCGTCAGCGCGTCCGCGATCACGCGGCTCCCGCCGGCGGGAAGAGCGATCGTGGCAAGCCGCGGAGCGGCCGCCCCGTTCTCCTGGAGGAACGAGAAGGTCACGTTGACCGGCCGCGTCGTGTCGACGTTCGAAACGAAGAGGTCCGAAAGCCGGCCGCCGGGACCCGCGAAATTGGACAGGTTGGGAAACACCCCTTCGGTGGCGGCCGGAATCGGGGGAGCCGTGGCGACGTCGGTGCTGCCGCCGTCGAAAACGTTCACGTAGGCCTGCATGGAACCCGAGGCGACGGCCAGCCGGATGACGTCTCCCGGCTCCGCGGCGACGCCGAAGGCCGAGGCCGCCGGGTTGAATTCTTCCGCGACGTTCGTCGTCAGGATGAAGCGACGCGTCCCGCGGACGGTGCCATCCGGGGCCACGAGGGTCGCGGTCGCATCGACGGCGATCGGGCTGTAAAGCCCGAATACCGAGACCTCGGACGCCCGGCCGCCAAGAAAAAGGGTCGTGGAAGAGCCCTGCCCGAGCGAATCCGCGGAAGAGGCGGCCCGCAGGGAAAACCCGAAGGAGGAACCATCGTCGCGAAGGCGCGCGGAGCGAACGGAGGCGGAGAGATCCGCGGCCTTGCCGGAGGTGACACGCAGCCGCACGGGCCCGAACGAGGCGCCGGCGCCGGAGCTCGCATCATGGAAGGTGTCGGGAAGAATCAGGGTCTGGCCGGGCGCCACCGAAAACGTGGTGCGCGGCGCGAACGACGCGTCGGAGGAGAGGTAAAGAAGATCGCCGGAGACCGGTTCCGTGCCGCGGTTGACCAGGGTCGTCTCGATCGCGATCCGCGGGCCGGGGGCGACTCCGAACTGGGCGGCCACCGGCACCGTGAGGTCCGAGGCCCCCCCGACGGTTTGAAGCACCAGATGCACGAGCTTGCCCTGGCTTCCGGTCCAGACGCCCGAGCCGGTCACCTGGATCCCGTACGCGTTCACGGAAGGGAACTCGGTCCTCAGAACGCCGGGCCCCACGACCGTTGTCTTGACCTCGGCGTCGGCAACGGTGGTTTTCGTGCTCGTGAAGGTCGTCCGGATCGCCATGCTGTCGCGAATGGTCGCGAGCCGTTTGTTGGGCGTCGCGAGGACGGCGAGCGTCTCTTTGTTCAGAAGGGCGGAGCCGGCCGGCGCCTGAGCGGGGTCGAGGACGACGACGCGTCCGTTGGACGTCGGCGCTTCCGCGACGTAAGCGCGGCCGTTGAAGAGGTCGAAGTGGATGGGATCCAGAAAGCCGTTGTAAGCGGTGAGGACGCTGGTCGCCGGGTCGAACCGGTCCATCCGGCCCGCCGAGAACTCCGAGATCCAAAGCTCTCCGCGGTCGTCAAACTGGATCTGGGTCGGGTTCAATCTTCCCAGCGTCGGATCGAGGATCGTCCACGAGGTTTCGGAGGCGGCTCCCGGCACATAACGAACGATCCGATTGTTCCCGAAATCCGCCATCCACAGGGCGCCGTCGGGCGCCGGGACCACGTCCGCGTACGCGAACGTCTTCGCCGAACGGTAGTCCGTCACGGCGAGCGAGTTGGGATCGAGCGACTGGAGCCTTCCGTTACTCTGGGGAAACCAGAGCTTCCCGTCCGGTGCCCGGTAGAAACCCGCCGGGCGCGATCCGGGGATGACCCATTCGCGCAGCTCGTTGGTCTCGGTATTCAGGCGGCCGAGCGCCGAGAATCCGGCGTCGATGCCGCTCTGGCCGTTCTCGATGAACCAGACGTATTTCCCTTCGACCGTGAAATCGACGGGGTTCGCCCCCAGATTTTTGTCATCCCGGATCTGCCACTGCTTGAAGGTGATTCCATCCGGCTGAAGCTGCACGATACGGTCGTTCGACGGCACCAGAAACCAGACGCTCCCGTCAGGCTGCGTCACGATGTTGACGCCGGTGATGAAGCGGGAGTTTTCGGTCGTCCACGTCGTGGCCGAGACGACGGTCGTCTGGGTCTGGGCCGCTGCGGAGCCGAGGAGGAGCAGGAAGAGGGCGCCGGAGAGGAAAAATCGCGCGAAATAGGACATTCGGCGGATGATAACGCACGGGTTGGCGCGGGCATTTCCATCGCGACCGACCTGTTTTATCGACTGTTAAAAGTTCATGGCCGACTCTTCTGCTCTCGCTCCCATCCTCGCGGCGCGGACGGCGCACAGCGCCCCCGAGCTCGTGGAGCGCCTGCCCGACGGACGGCTCCGCTGCTACGCGTGCGGCCACCGCTGCCCGATTCCGGCCGGTCGCGAGGGCGTGTGCCGCGTCCGGTTCAACGAAGGAGGGACACTTCGCGTCCCCTGGGGGTATGTCGGCGCGCTGCAGTGCGACCCGATCGAGAAGAAGCCGTTCTTTCACGCTCTCCCCGGCACCGACGCATTTTCCTTCGGCATGCTCGGGTGCGATCTGCATTGCGGCTACTGCCAGAACTGGTTCACCTCGCAGTCGATCCGGGACCCGCGGGCCATCGCGCCGCCGCGCGACGTCTCGCCCGAGACGCTCGTGGATCTGGCGAAGGAACGGGGAGCCCCGACTCTCGTGTCGACCTACAACGAGCCGCTCATCACGTCGGAGTGGGCTGTCGCGATTTTCCAGGAGGCCAGGCGTCGCAATCTGAAGACCGCCTACGTCTCCAACGGGAACGGGACCCCGCAGGTGCTCGACTACCTCCGCCCCTGGATCGACTTTTACAAAGTGGATCTGAAGTCGATGGATGACAAGCACTACCGGGAGCTCGGCGGTGTGCTGCAGAACGTGCTCGATTCGATTCGGGGGATCTACGAACGGGGAATCTGGCTCGAAGTCTTAACCCTGGTCATTCCCGGCTTCAACGATTCGGAGGAGGAGCTCACGAAGGCCGCTCGCTTCATCGCGTCGGTGTCGGTCGACGTGCCATGGCACGTGACCGCATTTCATCCGGACTACAAGATGAAGGACCGGGGGAGCACGCCGGCCTCCACCCTGATCCGCGCCGCGGAGATCGGGGTCGAAGAGGGCCTCCGGTTCGTCTACGCGGGAAACATCCCGGGGCGCGTCGGGGAATGGGAGAACACCCGGTGTCCCAATTGCCGCGCGACTCTGATCGAGCGCCAGGGGTTCGTGGTGCTCTCCAATCGCCTGCGGGCGGGTTGCTGTCCCGATTGCGCGACGCCGATCCCGGGACGGTGGGACGCCTCGCTCGAAGGAAAAAGCCGAACGCACGGGATCCCGCTGCCCGTGATCTGACGTCTTCCCTGCTCTCCGCGCCCCGGAAAGGTCGCGGTCCGGGGCGTTCGCCTGCCGCGGGAGGGGATCGCGTGGGGTGGGCGGGTGGCGTTTTCAGGGTGCGGGAAGGCTCAGAATCCGTGCCCTCCCCGCGTAAACTCTCCGCGCCGGCCCTCGTCCAACCTCGAAAGCCCGAAAGGGGGCCCATGACTTCGATCTCCTGGAATCGTGACGCCGCCGCGCATCTGCTCCGGCGAGCCGGGTTTGGCGGTACCCCCGCGGAAATCGATGCGCTGGCGGCCCGGGGGGCCGACGGCGCCGTCTCGTTCCTCCTCGACTACGACACCATCGATACGACCGCGTATGAGGCAACGCTGGCCTCGAAAACGTACAACCTGGCGACGACCCGCGGGCTCCAGCAATGGTTTCTGGACCGGATGGCGAACTCGCCCCGCCCGCTCGAAGAAAAGATGACTTACTTCTGGAACCTTCACTGGACCTCCGGAATCTCGAAGGTCAGGGGCGTCACCCTGATGCTCAACCAGAACAAGACGGCGAGGCAGGCCGCCGTCGGCCGCTTCGACGATCTCGTGGTGAAGATGTCGCAGGACCCGGCGATGCTCGTGTGGCTGGACAACTGGTTAAACCGCGCCGCGCAGCCCAACGAGAACTATGCGCGCGAGCTCATGGAGCTGTTCACGCTCGGGATCGGGAACTACTCCCAGAGCGACGTCACGGCGCTCGCCCGGGCCCTGACCGGCTGGACAGTTCAGAACTACACCAGGGCGGACAACTACAACGGGGCGACGTTCGTGAACAATCCGGCCGTCCACGACAACGGCAGCAAGACCCTCCTCGGTCAGACGGGAAACTGGAATGGCGCGGACGCCATCAACATCTTGCTCTCCCGCTCGGACGCGCGCGGCTCGGTCTCCGGCCGTTTCCTCGGGGCAAAGCTCTGGCGGTTCTTCGTCTACGACGATCCTCCCGACTTCATCGTCGATCAGCTCGCCGCGGTGTGGGTGTCCTCCGGACGCGTGGTCCGGGAGGTCCTTCGCGCCATCTTCACGAGCCCCGAGTTCTACGAGCCGCACGCGCGGAAGACCTGGGTCCGCACTCCGGTCGAGTACTCCGTCGCGTCCGTCCGGATGCTCGAGGGGACGAGCGACTTCTCCTCTCCCGCGGCGTCTCTGGCCGGGATGGCTCAGAGCCTTTTCGATCCCGAGGACGCCAAGGGGTGGGACTGGGGGCTCTCCTGGATGAACACGGGGACCGTCTTCAACCGCTCGACGTTCACCAACTCGCTCGCGAGCAACCGGGGGTCGGCCGGAACGCGGTTCGACCCCAACCGGGTCCTCGCGGGCCGGGACGCCTCGACGGCGGACAAAGCGGTCGACATCGTGGCCGACCGCCTGAACCTCGCCGACGCGCCTCCGTCGATGCGGCAGGCCTGGATCGACTACATGAACACCAACGATTCGGGGCAGCGGGTCGCCTGGACGAACACCGCCGCGAACATCGACAAAAAGGTGCGCGGGCTGGTCCACCTGATGCTGACGAGTCCCTACTTTCAGTTCGCAT
>JBDUBI010000148.1:0-6100 GCA_040004225.1 Acidobacteriota bacterium | reverse complement strand
GTCAGGTGCTCGAGGAGAAACGTGACTTCGTCCGCCGGGAGGCGGTCGAGCTCGGGTCCGAGCTTCTCCGGCGACGCCTGGTGCAGGATCAGCCGGAGGGTTTCGCCGTGGAGCTCCGACAGCACGGCGGCGCCCTGTTCCGGCGGCAGCATTTCGAACACCAGGACGCGATCTTCCCGGGGGAGGTCCTCGAGCAGCTCGGCCACGTCCACCGGGTGGAGGTCCGCCAGCGCGGCGGGCAGATCCTTCGGGTTTTCGCGAATCAGCTCCTCGATGTCGGGGCCGATCACTTTCGCGACGGACATGGGGGAGGAAGTTATCAGGTGTGAGGTGCGGGTCTCATGACGTCGTTGCGGGGAAGCGGGCTAACGCGACGGAGACTCCGACGTCGGGTTGACCCATTCCGAGGTTCCGTCCGGGTGAATCTCGCGCTTCCAGATGGGGACCGTGGCCTTGATCCGGTCGATCGCCGCCCGGCACGCCGCGAACGATTCCGCGCGGTGCGGAGACCAGGCTACGATGGCGACGGCCACGTCCCCGATTTCGAGCATTCCGACGCGGTGGCGAACCAGGACCTGCGTGTCCGGCCATTCCCGAGCGAGGCCCTCGACGATCTTCCCGATCTCCGCCTCCGCCATGGGTCCATACGACTCGTAAGCGATCCGCTTGGTCGCCCGCCCGAGGTGGTGATCGCGGACGACGCCGAAGAACGAGCAGACGCCGCCGTCCGAGGTCCGCGCGGCGGCCAGAAGAGAAGCGGCGTCGATGGGTGCGTCCGTCAGGTACATCGGACGAGAGGGAATCAACCGCCGGCGACGGGCGGAAGGAAAGCGACTTCGTCCCCTTCCGCCAGAACGGTGTCCGGCCCGGTGTACTCGCGGTTGACCGCGGCGGGGGGCATGGAACCGGTCCGCAGCAGCCCCGGCATTTCGCCGGTGAGCTCCCGCCAGAGGTCCGAGACTTTCGACCCTCCGGCGACCTGCCGCTCCTCGGAGTCGCGCCCGGAGACGTCCCGGAACGTGGCGAAGTAGAGAAGGCGGATGCGCACGGGAGGAGTCTAGCGCCCTCCCGGAGGGAGGCGATGGGCGATGGGCGATGGGCGAGGGGGGAGGGACCCGCTCCGGCACGGGTGGGCGAGGGGCGGCGGCGGCGGCGGGCGATAAAGCCTCCTTGCTCCTGACCGACCGGTCAGATAGTATTGCTCCGTGCGATCCGCTCATCACGAGGCCGAGCGTCGACTCGTTCTCCGCAAGGCCGCCTTCCGCGAAGTGGCGGAGCGGGGGTTCTCGAACGTCACGCTCGAAGACATCGCGGTTCGGGCGGGCGTCTCCAAGGGCGTCACGCTCTACTACTTCGATTCGAAGGACGACCTCTTTTGCGACCTCTTTTCCTGGCTGATCGACTCAATCCATGTCCGGATGCGCGATGCGGTCGGAGCCGCCGAGGGGCCGGTGGAGAAGGTTCGCGCCCTCGTGGCGCTGATTTTCCCGTCGCCCTCCAAAAACCGCGCCTTCTTCCGCGCCTACGTCGATTTCTGCGGCCTGGCGGCGCGGAAGGAACGTTTCCGGCAGGTCGGTGAACGGTTCTACGCGGGCTGCCGCGAGATCGACCGGGGCATCGTCGAGGAAGGGATGCGGCGCGGGGTGTTTCTCCTCCGGGACGCGGGGGAGACGGCCTCCACGCTCCGCGCCATCTTTGACGGCCTGATGCTGCAGTGGCTCACCGAAAAGGAGCCCGAGGCCTGTTTCGACGCGTACCGCGAGCGATGCGAGCGTGAGCTTCTTCACTACCTTCTGGCGCCGGGGAAGTCCTCCGCGCCGGAAGCCGTCAGGACGAAAGCGAGGCGAAGATGATCGAGCGCAACCGCCCCCCTGTCTGTCAGAACGAGGGCTGCGGCCGCGAGCCGTCCCCCGAGGAACGCCTGTGCGAGTCCTGCGCGATCGAACGGTCGCTCTTTCGCCGCGACGAAAGAGTCCGGAGCGCCGCGCCAGCCTCCTGGCCGCGGCTGCCGGGGGTAGAATCGCTCCCCCGATGAGTGCTGTCCCGACGTATCCGAAGACGGTCGTGCTCGCCGCTCCCCGCGGTTTCTGCGCGGGAGTGGTGCGCGCCATCGACATCGTGGACCTGGCGCTCGAGGCGGCCGGCAGCCCCTTGTATGTGCGGAAGGAGATCGTCCACAACCTGCACGTGGTCCGCAGCTTCGAGGAACGCGGCGTCCGCTTCGTCGACGAGTTGAACGAGGTCCCCGACGGGCAGACGGTGATTTTTTCCGCCCACGGCGTCTCTCCCGCGGTCCGCTCCGAAGCCGCGGCGCGGGGGCTGACCGTCCTCGACGCGACCTGTCCCCTCGTCACGAAGGTGCACCTCGAGGCGATCCGGTACGCGCGCGCCGGTTTCGAGATCATCCTGATCGGCCATCCGAGCCACGAGGAAGTCGAAGGAACCCTGGGCGAGGCCGCGGACCGGATGACGCTCGTCTCGACGGTCGCTCAGGCGGAAAGCGTGCAGGTCCGGAATCCGGAGAGGTTGGCGTTTTTGACGCAGACGACGCTTTCCGTCGAGGACACGCGGCCCATCGTGGCTGCCCTCCAGCGGCGGTTTCCCGGAATCCAGGGTCCCGCCCGCGCGGACATCTGTTACGCGACGCAGAACCGCCAACTCGCCGTTCGCGCGATCGCGCGGGAGGCGCCCGTCATCCTGGTCGTCGGCTCCCGGAATTCGTCGAACTCCAACCGCCTCGTCGAAGAGGCGGAGCTCGCCGGCGCCCGGGCCTACTTAGTCGATGACGTTTCCGGGATGAGGAGCGAGTGGCTCCTGGGGGCCGAGTCCGTGGGCGTGACATCGGGAGCGTCGGCGCCGGACTTCCTGGTCGACGCGATCCTCGATGCGCTCCGGAAGCTCGGCGCGACCGAGGTGCGCGAGGTCCGCGTCGTCGACGAGGACGTCTTTTTTCCCCTGCCTCCCGAGCTCGCCGCGTTGCAGAAGGCGCGGGCGAGCTCCCTCGCGGTTTCCGACTAGCCGATCCCGAAACGAGCCGACGGGCCGATCCAGCAAACAGCCATGCCACCGAGAACTTTCGCGACGAACGGCCGATGAGCGGATCAGACCTGGAGAGCACCGCGCCGCTGCGCGCTCCCGGGGACAGAAGCCCGGCCCCGCGGCGCCTCGTCGAAAAGGTCGCCTTCGTCACCGGCGCGTCCCGGGGCATCGGGGAAGCCATCTCCCGCCGGTTTGCGGCCGAAGGAGCGCGCGTGGCTCTGGCGGCGCGCAATCTCGGCTCCTGCGAGCGCATCGCGTCGCAGATCCGGGAATCGGGGGGCGAGGCCGTGGCGATCGAATGCGACGTCACCCTGGGCCTCTCGATCAGCAGCGCCATCGCGGAAGTCTCGGCGCGCTGGGGCCGGATCGACATCCTCGTCAACAACGCGGGTCTCGGAGGCCCGACCCCTCTGGACGACCCCGATGATTCGCGGTGGAATTCGATCATCGCGACCAATCTGACGGCGGTGTTTCGAGTGACCCGCGAGGCCGCGCCCTTTCTGCCTCAGGGGGGGCGCATCATCAACCTGTCCTCGGTCGTGGGCCGCTTCGGAGTCGCCGGCCTCGCCGCGTATTCGGCCTCCAAGCACGGCGTCATCGGCCTCACGAGAACGCTCGCGCTGGAGCTGGCGCCCCGCCAGATCACGGTCAATGCGCTCTGTCCGGGCTGGGTGGAGAGCGAAATGGCGCGCGAGGGTTTCCGGGAGATCGGCCGGATGAAAGGAACCACCCTCGACGATGGCCGCGATGCGGCGGCTCGCATGGCTCCTCTCGGCCGCGTGCTCGATCCCGCGGAAGTCGCGGGCCTTGCGGCCTACCTCGCGTCCGACGACGCGAGGTCCGTCACGGGTCAGGCGATCGTCATCGACGGCGGACAGGTGATGCCGTGAGCAGGGAACAGAACCGGAAATGGACGATGGACCACTGAGATGGGAGGACAGATGACGCGCACCGAATTCCTCGAAGCCCTCGACCTTCTCGTTGCGGAAAAACACCTCTTGAAACACCGGTTCTACGTGCTCTGGACAGAGGGAAAGCTGACGCGGGAGCAGCTGCGCGAGTACGCGATCTCTTATTACCCGCACGTGGCGGCGTTCCCGCGTTACGTCTCCGCCGTCCACTCCCACTCGGCGGACCCGGCGCTGAGGCAGGAGCTGCTCGAGAACCTGATCGAAGAGGAGCGCGGGGAAGAAAACCATCCCGCGCTGTGGCGCCGGTTCGCCGCCTCGCTCGGGGCCCCGTCCGACCTGGCCGCGCAGCCTCGCACGCCCGAGGTCGGGGCGCTCGTGGACTGCTTCCTGGAGACGACCGGCGGCGGTTCCGTCCCGGAAGGACTGGCGGCTCTCTATGCCTACGAGTCGCAGATCCCCGAGATCGCGCGGACGAAACGCGAGGGGCTCGCCGCTTTTTACGGCATCGACGATGCGGACTCTGTGCGCTTCTTCACCGTTCACGAGTCGGCCGACGTGTGGCACCGTCAGATCGAGCGCGAGGGTCTCGGGCGCGTCGCCGGAAGCGAGGCGGACCGCGAGAATGCTCTGGCCGCGGCGCGGCGCTGCCTCGAGGCATTGAACGGGGCCCTGGACGGCATCCTTCGCGAATGCGGGCTCGCCGCCTGAGCCGGGCGTGATCCGCGGTGTCCTGTTCGACGCGGGATTGACCCTCGTCCATCCGAATCCCCCCGTCGAACAGGTCTACGCCCGCGAGCTCTTCGCGGACGGCGCCCGTTTCTCTCCCGAAGAGCTCGCGGACGCGCTCACGCGGACCTGGGAGGAAGTTCAGGCCGAAGGAAAGCCGGACCGCTATTCGGGCGTGCGGGGAGAGGGTGCGTTCTGGGGCGCCTTCGTGAACCGGGTGCGCGCGCGGCTGGACGGCGGAGAGATCTCGCCCGGCTGTTTCGAGCGGCTCGCGGCGCACTTCCGAGAAACGTCGTCCTGGGCCATCTACCCCGACGTGGAGGAGACTCTCGACGACCTCGCGCGGCAGGGTTTCCCCCTCGCCATCGTGTCGAACTGGGACTCGTCTCTGCCGTCTCTCCTGGACGCCCTGGGGCTTTCGCCGCGCTTCCGCGCCGTCGCGGTCTCGGCGATCGAGGAGACGGGGAAGCCGGACTCCGAAATTTTCCTCCGGACCTGCTCGCGGATCGGTCTCGAGCCCGGGGAGTGCCTCCACGTCGGAGATTCGCGCCGCGAGGATTTTGACGGCGCGCGCTCCGCGGGACTTCACGCCGTGTTGCTCGATCGCACCGGGCGGCACAGGGATCTTCCGCCGGAGAGCCGGATCGCCTCGCTGCGGGAGCTTGGGCGGGTGATGGGCCGCGAACTCGAGTAGCCGAGCGGGCGAAGGGCGAACCAGGGAACCGAACCGCTGGCCGTTTCCCGGTCCTCTTCTTGCAGGGCGATGGACGATGAGTACCGAGACTCCCGGAAGCGCGACGCCGATCGGCGAGCCCCCGACTCCCGGCGGCCCGAGCCCGCCGCTGCGAGACCCCCTCCCCTCTCAGCCTCCCGCGGAAGAGCCGCCGGTGCGGCCGCCCGCGGAGGACCCCCCGAAGCCCGGAGACCCTCCCGCCGACCAGCTTCGCTGAGGCCGCCGGTCGCAGGAAAATTCCGCTTCGGAATCCGGGCTCTCCTGCTATCCTGCGCGCCAACTTGAGCCTGGCGTCCCAGCTCCTCCGCCGGAAGTCTCTCGACGCCCTCGTCGCGGAGACGGAGGAGCCCGGGCACAAGTTAAAGCGCGCTCTCGGCCCCTGGAACGTGGTCGCGCTCGGCGTCGGTGCGATCATCGGGGCCGGCATCTTCGCCACGATCGGCACCGCGGCGGCCGGCGACGCGTCCCGCCCGGGCGCCGGTCCGGCCCTCATCCTCTCGTTCGTTTTGACGGCCGCCGTGTGCGGATTCACCGCGCTCTGCTACGCCGAATTCGCTTCCATGGTGCCGGTGGCGGGCTCCGCCTATACCTACTCGTACGGCACGCTCGGAGAGCTGGTCGCCTGGATCATCGGGTGGGACCTGATGATCGAGTACGCGATCGGCAACGTCGCGGTCGCGATCTCCTGGGC
>JBDUBI010000144.1:0-6185 GCA_040004225.1 Acidobacteriota bacterium | reverse complement strand
GGCTCGCCCCCCTCACCCTTCCTCTCCCCCCGCTGTCGCGGGTGGAGAGGGGAGGGCCGTTCCGACTCGCCTCTCGATCGTGGCCTTTCGAGAGCCGTGTGGGAGGCGAGCCGGGGCGGTTCTTGGATGGAGCCGGGGCGATTCTTGGATGGAGCCGGGGCGATTTCTGAACCGCGCTCCTAACTCGGATGAGCCGCGGGGACGTAATACTGCACGCCCCGCCTCGCCCGCTGGATCTGCGCGACTAAGTCGTCAAAGTCCGCTGGCCGATTCACGAAGTCGATCTCGTTGCAGTCGACGACTAAGAGCGGCGTCTCTTCGTAATGGTAGAAGTAGTAGTTGTAGGCCTCGATTAACTGCGCCAGATACTCCGGCGTGATCCCCTTCTCGATCGACCGCGAGCGCCTCTTGATGCGCCGCAGGCAGGTCTCGATCGAACCCTGGAGATAGATCACGAGGTCGGGCTTGGGAACGCTCTCGGCGAGCAGCGTGTACAGCCGGTCGTAGATCAGCAGCTCCGAGTCGTCCAGGTTGAGGCACGCGAAGATCTTGTCCTTCGGGAAGTGGTAGTCCGCGAGCACCAGTGTCGTGAACAGGTCAATCTGCGCGATCTCGCGCTGCTGCTGGTACCGCGACAAAAGAAAAAAAAGCTGCGTCTGAAACGCGGAGCCCTTTTTCTTCTTGTAGAACTCCCCGAGAAACGGATTGTCCACGTCCTCCAGAATCTGAGTCCCGTGAAAGCGCTTGGACAGCAGCTCGACGAGCGACGTCTTCCCGACACCGATCGGGCCGTCGATGGCCACGTGCCGGAGCTTGACGTCGCCTTCGGAGGGAATCGCCATGTCCGGCCGCGATCTTACTCTCGGCGCCCGCGATCGCGCTCGTTGCGTCGGGCCGGGTCTCGCGTCTAGACGGGCGCGCCGCCCCCGCTCATCAGAACGTCCGCGATTCCGAACGCGGCCAGGGCCACCGAGACGAACCCGTTCGCGGTGAAAAACGCGCTGTCGACCCGCGAGAGGTCGCCCGGGCGCACGATCGCGTGCTGGTAGGCCAGCGCCGCTGCGGTGAGCGCGATCCCGATCGCGAAGAGGCCACCGCCGCCGGACATCCGCCACACCGCCGCTAGAAGGGGAAGCATCAGAAGGTGGAGAAGCGCCGAGATCCTGAGAGCCTTCGCCGTGCCCCACTGCGCCGGAATCGATCGAAGGCCGGCGCGGCGATCATGCTCCTCGTCCTGCAACGCGTAGATCACGTCGAATCCCGCCGTCCAGAAGAGCACGGCCAGACCCAGCAGAACGGGCTCGAGCGCGAAGGCGCCCCGCACCGCGATCCACGCGCCGATCGGGGCAATCGCCAGGCAGAGGCCGAGAACGAAGTGAGAGGCCCACGTGAAGCGCTTCGTATACGAGTAGAGGAAGAGAAGCCCGAGCGCCACCGGGGAAAGGAGGAGGGTCAGGCGGTTCAGCCACGCGGCGGCCAGGAGAAACAACAGCGTGGACCCGCAAAGGAAAGTCCGGACGTAGGTCGGTGACAGCGCGCCCGACGGCAGCGCCCGGGATGCGGTGCGAGGATTCGCCGCATCGAGCTCCCGGTCCACGAGACGGTTGTGCGCCATCGCCGCGCTTCGCGCGCCGACCATCGCGAGGAGGATCTTCCCGATCGTTGAAGCGGAGGGAACGCCGCGCGCCGCGAGCACGGCCGCCAGAAGCGCGAAGGGCAGCGCAAACAGGGTGTGGGAGAACTTGATCATCTCGAGGGTCGTCCGCGCGGAGCGGGCGATCTCGCCGGTGCGGCTCATCGGCGGTCGAGCTCCGGGCCGGCCCATCGGTCGGCGGGTCCGGGCAGCTCGAGGTTGAGCCACCGCGCCGCGCGGACGCAATACGCATCCAGGAACCGATCCATCGAAGGCGCCTCGACATAAAAGGCCGGCGTCGGAGGGGCCACGATCGCTCCTGCCTGCGTGGCCCGCCGCATGTTCTCGATGTGCACCAGGGAGTAGGGCGACTCGCGAAGGGCGAGCACGAGGGGACGCCGTTCCTTCAGGCAGACGTCCGCCGCCCGTTGCAGCAGGCCGCGCGAGATCCCGTTGGCGATCGCGCCAAGAGTCCCGGCGCTGCAGGGGATGACGATCATTCCCGACGTCGGGTAGGAGCCCGAGGCGATCGAGGCGCCCACTTCCTCGTGCGAGTGCAGGGCCAGCTTTCCTGCGGCTTCCGGCGAGGCGGTCAGCCTCGCGATCCAGTCGGCCGCGGTCCCGATCTTCGGATCGAGCTCGGATCGCGCGACGCGCAGGCTCGAGGGTGAGAGGACGAGATGCAGCCGGGACAGGCCTTCCGCCTGGAGAGCCAGTTCGACGAACCGGCGGGCGAGGAGACCGCCCGACGCTCCCGAGACTCCGACGATGATTTCGGAACCGGCCATCGCGGCGAGTCTACCTGCCGGACTTCGTGACAACCGTTCTGTCCGCCGACAAGAACGTTTTCCAGCGGCGAATGAATGCGCCGGCGCGCCTTCTCGGGGACGCGCCGGCCTTCTCGTCAAGTCCGTCTGTCACCGGGAGACGCCCTTGCCAAAAGCCGTCCTGCTCCATCTCGTGCGCGGACAGTCCTTTCCGCCGAGGTCGCCTCCGGGCACGGCTCTCGCCCCTGTCGGCTGGAAAGAAAAGGAGGGCCGATGGAGAACGCCTGATGCGTCAAGGACCCGATGAGGACACGCCCCGAATCGATCGCAGAAAAAGAAACAGGAAAGGAATCCGATGAAAACAACGTTTCGACTCATCTTCCCGGCCGCCGCCCTGGTGCTGGCTGCCGTGGCCTCTGCCTCGCCCGCCGACGCTCCCGATGGCGCCGCCGGAAAGAAGATCAACATCAACCAGGCCTCCGCTGCGCAGATCGCCCTTCTTCCCCGCGTCGGGGCGAAAGCCGCCGAGCGCATCGTCGAGTACCGCAAGGCGCACGGCTCTTTCGGCCAGGCCGAGGAGCTGATGGAGGTCAAAGGCGTCGGAGAAAAGCTCTTCGGCGAGCTCAAGCCGTACGTGTCTCTGTCCGGGCCCACCACGCTCGCGGCAAAGGTGCGCAAGGGATCCTCCCGCGGCGCGCGAGGCTCGAGTGCCTCGGGCCACGGAAGCTCCGGAAAGAAAACTGCCTCCAACTCCGTCCCGGTGGGCAAGGGACGGTGATCACTCCGCCCGCCCGGGGCCGCGCAAGCGGCTCCGGGTCCTTCCTTTGGAAATCGGACGGCGAGGAGGGATTCTCGATCGTCGGTCTGGTGCTGACCATGGCGGTCGCGGCGACGGTGCTCGGGCTGGCCGCACCCGGACTCGCGAACCTGCAGTCCTCCGTCTCGGTGCGATCCGCCGCCGGGGAAGTCGGGACCGCTTTCTACCGCGCCCGAGGCCTCGCGATCTCGCAATCCAGAAACGTCGGAGTCAAGTTTCTTCGCAACGGAGATCGCTATGAATGGACGATCTACGGGGATGGGAATGGAAACGGCGTGCGCACCGCGGATATCGAAAGAGGAGTCGATCGTCCCATCGCGCGATTCACGTGGACCCACCAGGACGTGCACCCGTCCATCCTCAAGGGCATCCGGGTCCCGGATCCCGGAGGGTCCGGGTTCCTCGACCGGATCGATGACCCGATCCGGTTCAACGGCTCGGACATCTGCTCTTTTTCGCCGATCGGGGAGTCGACGCCCGGATCCGTCTATCTCTCGGACGGCCGGGACCGGATGGCCGTCGTGCGTGTGTTTGGAAGAACCGCCAAGATGCGCACCCTTTACTACCGCCGGGGGGAAAGGATCTGGAAGCCATGAGCCTGTCAGGTGAGAGGGAAGGAACGGGCCAGCTCTCCGGGGGCGCCCCAGAGGAGAGCGTCCTGGAATTCCGACCCGGGGTCGATACTTCCTCCAGCGAAGACGCAGCCCGTGATCCGAGAGCCGGCACCGATGACGGCGCCGTCCCAGACCGCGCTTTTCTCGACTCGGGCGCCGCTTCCGAGCTCGCAGCGTCCGAGCGCGGAATCGAAGGCGGCGCTGTTCTGGAGAGGGCGCGACGAAAGGACACGGACCTCCCGATCGAAGGCCCCGGCTCCTTCCGGGAAAGGCCCACCGCGAGCGAGCGCTTCGAGCGACGCGCGGAGGAAATCGCGAGGTCTGCCGAGGTCGGCGAAAGGGCCGCCGTGGGCGACCCATCCGATTTCCGTCCCTTCGGCGAGAAGGGGGTTCCACAGGTCGTCGACCAGAGAGCGCTCTCCAGGACCGATCCGCGAGAGAAGCCGCGGGGAGAGGACGCACACCCCGGTGTAGAGGAGCGGCGGGGCGGACTCGGTCCCGCCGCTCCTCGCGCTACGGGCGAGGGAGACGCCCGAGGCGCGGGAGGAATTCCGAGCGTCCGGCCGGGGTCCCGCATGAGCTCCGAATCCCGTGATGCGGTCCCCTTCGGATTGAAGAGGCGTATACCGTTCGGACTCCCGGTTGGCGACGACGAGGAGGGTGGCCAGCCTCCCGCTATCCCGGTGGGCCCGCACCAGGGTGTCGTAGTCGGGCTCGATTGCCGCGTCGGAATTCACGACCAAAAAATCTCCCTCCGAGAGCCAGTCCGCGGCGTTGGCGAGGCCGCCGGCGGTGCCGAGGATCTCGGGCTCGCGGAAGAAGCGGAGCTGCGGGAGTTCCGCCGGGCCGTCGACCAGGTTCTTCTCGATCTGCTCTCCCAGATGGTGGAGATTGACGCCCGCCTCCGTGATCCCGGACTGGCGCAGGCGCGTCAGGTGCGCCCGAGCCAGGGGAATGTTCAGGAATGGGAAAAGAGGCTTCGGGATTCGCTCGGTGACCGGCCGGAACCGGAGGCCGCGGCCGGCCGCGAGGAGAAAGGCTCTCACGGCAGAGTCAGTCCGAGTGACGGGGGCGAAGGCGAGTCGCCATGACCGCCGGGTCCGGAGAGGGCCGTTGTTTGGAAAGACCCCGCGCCCGTCAGCTCGGGCTCTCCTTCCCGGCCGGAAAGACCATGTCGGCCGGAAGGGAGGGGTCCTGCTCACGCCTCTGGCCGTAGAGCCTGACGTAAGAGTACGGAAGAGCGGAGGCGAACTCGAGCTCCAGGGTCTTTAAGACTCCGCGGATCGCGGGCGGCTCCCCTTCGACCTCGACGAAGCTTCCAATCGGAGTCTCGTCGAGAGCGATCGTGCACTCCTGGAAGCGCCATTCCTCCCGATTCTTCTCGTATCGGAAGCGCCGCTCGAGCCCCAGGCCCGCCAGGATGGCTTCCGTCTCGGAGGGATTCGAGACGTCTGTTTCGCGCTCTTCTCGCGTCTTGATTCCGCCCTGAAAGCGAGCCTTCCCCTTGAAGGTCAGAATGGCGCGGCCCCGGGCCCGTCTCAGACGGATCGTGCGGCCGGCCGAGGAGAGCCGCTTCTCCGTGTCGTCGTAAAGGTCGTTCGACTCGAAATGCCGGGGGGCCGCGAGCACGGCGCCGGCGCCTTCGAGCCTTTGTCGGGCGGCGTCGAGGTCGAGACAGGGGACCTTGACCTCCACCTCGTCGTGCCCCGTCGGAAGATCGGGGCCCGGGGACGTCACAACAGAAGCCGGCGGGCAATCTCCTGCGCCCGCTTTCCGTCCACGCGCCCCTTGTGCTGCGCCATCAGCTCTTTCATCAGGGCTCCCACGTCTTTCGCCGACGCGAACCCCTTCTCCTGGATGATTCCGCGCACGACCGATTCGAGATCTCCCTCGGAGAGCGCCTGTGGCAGGTAAGCCTCCAGGATCGCGAGCTCTTCGGTCTCCGCGGCAACGAGGTCCGCGCGCCCGCCCAGCCCGTACTGCTCGATGGCTTCCCGGCGTTGCTTGACGGCGCGCCGGATCGCCGCCTCGACCTCTTCGTCGGTCAACTCGCGCTGGAGGTGAATGCGCTCGTTTTTCAAAGCCGAAAGAAGGAGCCTCAACGTCGACACGCGTCGTTTTTCGCCCGCCTTCATGGCGAGCTTCAGGTCATTCTCGAGCCGGGCGAGCATGTTGCAAGAGGATATCGCGAGGAGGGATGGTCGAGCGTTCGGCGTTCCGCGTTGAGAGTTGATCCGTCCCCCCGAGAGCTCCCGCGCGATCTGAAGAAAAATGAGAGCTCGCCGTCGAAATCGTCCATCACCGCGCGCCGGCTTTCTGTCCCTGCGCCGCTCACCCCAACCCTCTCCCCGAGC
>JBDUBI010000154.1:0-6206 GCA_040004225.1 Acidobacteriota bacterium | reverse complement strand
GCGGTGCGTTCGCCCGCAGGCGAACGCAGGTCCCGCAGTGAGCGAAGGCGACGGTATATCGTGTTCGCCATCCATCCAGGAGGAGCTCGAATGGGATTCTCGTTTCGAAACAAACTTCGGACGGCCGCGGCCGCGCTCTTCGCGTGCGCCTGTGCCGCATCCCTTCGAGCGGCCGGGCCGATCCGGCTCGAGGTCGACGCGCGGGAGGCGCCTCGCAAGCTGTTTCACTCGCGCATGACGATCCCGGCGTCCCCGGGGCCCCTGACTCTCCTGTATCCCAAGTGGCTGCCGGGAGAGCACGGGCCGACCGGCCCCATCGCGGATGTGGCGGGCTTCCGGATCACGGCGGGAGGGCACGCGATTGCCTGGACGCGGGACCCCGTCGAAATGTACGCCCTCCTCTGCGAGGTCCCCGCCGGAGCGTCCGAGATCGAAGTTTCGCTCGACCTTCTTTCGCCGGCATCGCCGGGGCAGTTTTCGTCGGGCGCCTCGGCCACGGCCACGCTCGCGCTCGTGAGCTGGAACCAGTTCCTCGTGTATCCTAAAGGCGCCGAGGCCGACACGCAGCTCTACGCGGCGACCCTTCGGCTCCCCGCCGGCTGGTCGCACGGAACGGCCCTCCCGGAAGAGGGCGGTGGCAGCGGTGGCGACGTGCTCCGATTCGCCCCCGTCTCGTTGACCACCCTCGTCGACTCCCCTGTCCTGGCCGGCCGGCATTTTCGGGTCGTCACACTCTCGGAGTCGGCGCCCGTTCACCGGATCGACCTGGCGGCCGACAGCGCATCCGCGCTCGAGATGAACGCGCAGAGTCTGCGCTCGCTCAAGAACCTCGTGGCGGAAACGGGCGCCCTGTTCGGGGCGCGACACTACCGCCACTATGACTTCCTGCTGACCCTCTCCGATGCGGTCGCTCATTTCGGCCTGGAGCACCACGAATCGAGCGACGACCGGGTGGCCGAGCGCTCTCTCCTCGACGAAGACAAGCGAAAGGCGAACCTCGCCGACCTCCTCTCGCACGAGATGGTGCATTCCTGGAACGGAAAGTACCGGCGGCCGGCCGGCCTCATGCCGGGGCATTTCGACCAGCCGATGCGGGGAGAGCTCCTGTGGGTCTATGAAGGCCTCACCCAGTACCTGGGCGAAATCCTCTCCGCCCGCACGGGCAACCTGACCACCGACCAGTACCGGGAGAGCCTGGCGATCACCGCCGCCGACATGGAGGCGACGAAGGGCCGTGCCTGGCGGCCCCTCGCGGACACGGCCGTCGCCGCGCAGATCCTCTATGGCGCCCGGTCCGACTGGGCGTCCTGGCGCCGGGGCGTTGACTTCTACCCGGAGAGCAATCTGTTGTGGCTCGAGGCGGACACCCTCATCCGCCGGGAGACTCGCGGCAGGAAGAGTCTCGATGATTTCTGCCGACTCTTCTTTGGAGGGAGGAGCGGAGACCCGTCCGTCGTTCCGTACGGGGCCGAGGACGTTTTCGCCGCATTGAACCAGGTCGCGCCGCATGACTGGAAGGGCTTCTGGAAGGAGCGCCTGCAGTCGACCTCGCCCGCGGCGCCCCTGAAAGGGATCCTCGAGAGCGGGTGGAGACTCGCCTGGACCGACACGCCCTCCGAAATACAGCGGGCGCGCGAAGTGGCGGGCAAGACGACCGACGTGCGTCATTCCCTCGGGTTCGCCGTCCGGGAGGAGGGCGCGATTCCCGACGTCGTGCCCGAATCCCCGGCCGCCCGCGCCGGCATCGGGCCGGGCATGCGCCTGGTCGCCGTCAACGGGCGGCGGTGGTCCCCCGACTCGCTGCGCCAGGCCATCCGCGAATCTCGCTCGACCGCAGTCGAGCTGCTCGTCGAGAACGGGGACTTCTACCGCACCTATCGCCTCGAATACTCCGGCGGCGAGCGGTATCCGCGGCTCGAACGCGACGCCGGAAAACCCGACCTCCTGACTTCGATCCTGCGGCCTCTGGCCTCTCCGGCCACCGCGAAATAGGAGTGCGTCGAACCCGGACCAGCGGACCCGCAGGAAAAGTTCTCGCCGCCGTCGCCCTGCTGGCGCTGCTCGGCATGGCCGGCCTTGCCGGCCTCCTTCTCTCGACGTTTCCGGCGAGGAGCGGAAAGGTCCGCGTTCCCGGCGTTCGGAACTCCCTCCGCATCACAACTGACCCGCGAGGCGTCCCGACGATCCGGGCCTCGAGCTTTGAGGACGCGCTGTTCGGGCTCGGATGGGCGCATGCGAGAGACCGGCTCTGGCAGATGGAGCTGCAGAGGCGGGTAGGCTCCGGACGGCTCGCGGAGGCGCTCGGAGCGAAACTGCTTCCGACGGACCGGTTCCTGCGGACTATCGGGTTCCGGCGCGCCGCGGAAGCCGCGCTTCGCGCGCTCTCTCCCGAAGCCCGGCGGCGCCTTTCCGCCTATCGGTCCGGCGTCAATGCGTATCTGGCAGCAAGCATGTCGCGGCCGATCGAGACGACCATCCTCCGAATTTCCGTGGCGCCGTTCGACGACGCGGACTGCCTCGTGTGGTCGAAGCTCATGGCGTGGGACCTCGCCGGCAATGCCGCTCAAGAATTGCGGCGTGCGCGACTGATTGCGCGGCTCGGACCCGATCGCGCCGATCAGCTTCTGGCCCCGGCGCCCCCGGTCCCCACGATCCTGAGGGACGAGGAATGGCAGTTGCGGGCGGCGCCGCCTCCCGCCGCTCCCGCCCGTCCGCGCTCGCGCGCGCGGCGCGGCGCAGCCCGCTCCGCGTGGCAGTCCCTGGAGGACGCCTTCGCGCTCTCGGCGCGCCTCGGATTCGGAGGCGAAGCCGTGGGGAGCAATAACTGGGTCGTTGCGGGCTCGCGCACCCGGTCCGGCAAGCCCCTCCTCGCCAGCGACCCGCATCTCGGCCTGCGCGCGCCGTCCATCTGGTATCTCGCGCGTCTCGAGGCTCCCGGCATCGCCGTCGAAGGAGCGACGCTGCCCGGACTCCCCGGCGTCGTCATCGGCCATAACGACCGGATCGCGTGGGGCATCACAAACCTGGAGCCCGACGTTCAGGACCTGTTCGTCGAGCGAGTCGACCCCAGGGACCCGGCGCGCTACCTCTGGAAGGGGCAGTCGCTCGCATTCGAAACGCGGACGGAAATCCTCCACGTGCGCGGAGGGGCCGACGTGAGGCTGACGGTCCGAAACTCCGTCCATGGCCCTATCGTCACCGACGTGATCTCAGGCGCCGACAAGCTGCGCGCGCCCGTCTCTTTGCGATGGACGGGCCTCGACGCGGACGACAGAACGGGCGAGGCATTCCTCTCGATCGACGAGGCCAGCGACTGGAAGAGCTTCCTCGCGGCCGTCGCTCTCCTGCACGCTCCGGCCCAGAACTTCGTTTACGCGGACGTCGACGGTCACATCGGATACACGGCCTCGGGCGCGATTCCGTTACGCCCCAGATCCGACGGCCTTCTGCCGACCCCGGGAGACGGCGAGGACGACTGGAACGGGTTCATACCGTTCGACCGCCTGCCGCGAACGCTCGATCCCCCCCGCGGATACATCGTCACCGCGAACAACCGGGTCGTCTCGGACGCTTACCCGTGGGCCATCGCTCGCGACTGGCCGGAGCCTTACCGAGCCCGCCGGATCGAGGACCGGATCCTTTCCAATCCCCGCCTGACGCGCGAGGACCTGCGCGCTATCCAGCTCGATCGCGTTTCCTACCAGGCCCGGGAAGTGCTTCCCCTGCTTCTCGACACGCATCCCGCCGACAAAACGAGCGGCATGGCACTGGAACGCCTCCGCACCTGGAAGGGTGAGTTCGCTCCGGATTCCGTGCCGGCGGCGATTTATGCGGCGTGGTACGCGGCGCTCTCTGAGATGCCGGAGGACGAACTCGGCGAGCCCGCGGCGGCCGGCGTGCGCTCGCGATTCCTGATTCAGTCGCTGAGCTCGGAATCGCCGTGGTGCGACGACGTGCGCACGCCGCGCCGCGAGACCTGCGGTGACTTCAAGACCGCGACCCTTTCGCGCGCCGTGGCTTTGTTGCGCGCGCGCCTCGGGACTGACCAGCGAAAGTGGTCCTGGGAGCGGCTTCACCGCGCCCGCTTTCCGCACGCCGCCTTCGACGCCGTCCCCGTGCTGTCGAGGCTTTTCAGCCTGGAAACCGGCCAGGGCGGCGACGCCTCCACCGTGAACGTGGGGGCCTATCGCCGGGACGGGACGTTTCGCATGACAGACGGGCCGAGCTACCGACAGATCATCGACCTGGCGGACCTGTCCGCGTCTCAATACGTGCACACGACCGGGCAATCGGGCAACCCGTTCTCCGGAGGGTACCGGGACTTTCTCCCCCTCTGGAAGTCCGGCCGCTACATCACGATCGGGAGAGACCCCGGCGAGAAGACGCTGGAGCTCGTACCGAAGCCGTAATCCGTTCTCAGTCCGGGTTTCTCTCCGTTGGGCTTTAAACCTGGCGCGGCCGAAGAGGACGCCGCGCTCCGTTACGGGTGGGCCGCGAGAGCGGGGTCGTGCGGGGTGTCTTCCCGGACCTTCCCGTCGCGGAGACGAACGATACGGCGCGCGTGGGCCGCAATGTCCTCCTCGTGCGTGACGAGGACGATGGTGTTGCCGCGGCGGTTCAGGTCCTCGAAGAGCGCCATGATCTCGTTGCCGGTTTGTGAGTCGAGGTTCCCGGTCGGCTCGTCGGCGAGGAGGATGGAAGGATTGTTGATGAGGGCGCGGGCCACGGCAACCCTCTGCCGCTGCCCTCCCGACAATTCGTTCGGCTGGTGCGACATCCGATCGGCGAGACCGACGGACTCCAGGGACTTGATCGCCCGCTCACGCCGCTCCTTGCGCGGCAGACCCGAGTAGACGAGCGGGAGCTCCACCTGCTGGAGGGCGCTCGTGCGGGGCAGCAGATTGAACGTCTGAAACACAAAGCCGATCTCCTGGTTGCGGATCGCGGCCAGCTCGTCGTCCGTCATCTGAGCGACCTCGCGGCCGTTTAAGACATAGGAGCCCGAGGTGGGCGTGTCGAGGCACCCGATCAGGTTCATCAGGGTCGACTTGCCGGATCCCGACGGGCCCATGATCGCCACGTACTCTCCGCGCTCGACGCCCACGGTCACGCCCGACAGCGCGTGCACCTGCTCCTGCCCCATCTGGTAGACCTTCGTGATGTCCCGGATGTCGATCAGCATGGCGGCACGATGTCCTTCCCGGAAATCATACGGATTGGCGGGCGCAGGGTTGTGCAGGTCCGCTCACGCGAAGAGCGCGGCGAGGCCCGCTTTCCCGAGAACGTACACGGCCCAGATCGCCACGAGTATTCCCGCAGCCGCTTTCCGGGACACGCGCGCGGCGGCCGCGTAGCCGATCGTGAGGAGGATCAGCGACCAGAGGGCGAAGAGATCGAGAGATCCCAGGAGGGAATGGACCGCGGGAGCCGCTTTCCGGTCGACGAGAAAACCGAGATTCGAGCGCAGGAGATCGCTCATATTCTGCGGGTCGATCCGCTCCTTCGAGTTCAGGACCGGTACCAGGATCAACGCGCCGAGCGCTGCCGGCAGGAAAGCGTGCGCGGTGACTCCAACCCCCTGAGGGAACGTGAAATCCCATCCGAACGCCTTGAACGATGCCCAGAACACGAGCGTGACGAGAAGAGTGATGAGCAATGGCGCCAAGGCGCCGACCGCGAGCGTGATCTTCGGCGCGATGCGCTTCTGCATGGCGACCTGCGCCTGAATCCTGTCCTCCGGAACGGCCTGTCCCGTCTTTTCGATGCGCGCCCGGGTCATTCCTTCGTAGTCCATACGCGGCAGCATGAACGCGGTGACGAGAAGCGAAGCGGCAATCCAGAGGGCAAGCGGCAGGATGTAACCCGGCCGGGCCGCGATCGACTCGAAGGTCGATACCGGCGAAAAGAACGCCCCGATCACCCGCCCCGGGGCGGAGACGTCTCCCGGCGGCGAAACGCCCGGCAACGTAGCCGGCGCGTCCGTCATCGGCTGCCGGGTCTCGCGTCCGCGACAGGAGGCGGAGGCGAATCGGGCAGGCCTTCGACGAGAATCCCCTTCCAGTCGAGATTGTCGGCGATCGCGTAGTGGTACTGAGACAGAGCCTTCCGGTAGATCGCGAGGGCCTGCTGCTCGTTCGTCCGCGCGGCGGACAGATCGCGCTGGATCTGGTTGACCTGGAAGGTGGTGCTCATCCCGTTGTCGAACT
>JBDUBI010000020.1:0-21017 GCA_040004225.1 Acidobacteriota bacterium | reverse complement strand
GGCGTGAGGCGTGAGGCGTGAGGCGGGCGGCGGGCGGCGTGCGCCTGACCCCTGACGGCTTACGAGTCCCGGCCCAGAGGCCAGCGGGACCGGGCGTTCACGTCTCGGAAGTCGGAGGGGCCCTCCCGGCGGAAGCGCAGCCAGGCGGCCCAGGCGATCATCGCCCCGTTGTCGGAAGTCAGCGCCCGGTCCGGGAGGAGGACCTCCACGCCGCGCTCCGCTCCCCACCGCGCGCAGCTCGCGCGGAGCTCCGTGTTCGCCGCGACGCCCCCGGACAGCGCGAGCGCGCGGATCCCCTCGCGCGCGTGCACCGTTTCCACGCGGTTCAGGAGCGCGGACACGATCGCACGCTGAAAGGACGCGAAGAGATCGACCAGGTCGGAGGAAAGGGCGTCCGGGTCCGCCGGCTCGCCCGTCACGCCGCGCTTCTCGAACTCGCGAAGCATGGCGGTCTTCAAGCCCGAGAAGGAGAAGTCGTCGGAGCCGTCTCCGGGGCGCCCGACCGGGAGCGGGAACCGGGCGCCGTCTCCACGCGCCGCGATGCGGTCGATCACCGGTCCGCCCGGGTATCCGAGTCCGGCCCGCCGCGCGACCTTGTCGAACGCTTCGCCGGGAGCGTCGTCTCGCGTCCGGGCGATCGGGATCACGGCGTTTTCTTCGACGCGCACGAGCTCCGCGTGCCCTCCGGAGACGACGAGGCCGTGGAAGGGATAGGCGACGTCGCGCGCCGGCTCGCCGCTCGCGCGCAGCCACGGCGAGTAGAGATGCCCCTCGAGATGGTTCACGGCGACGAGCGGAAGGCCCCGCGCGAAAGCGAGGGCCTTTGCGGCCGAGAGCCCCACGAGAAGCGCGCCGATCAAGCCCGGGCCCGCGGTCGCTCCGATCAGCGAGACATCGGAGAGCCCGGCGCCCGAGAGACGCAGGGCCTCCTCGAACGTGCCCGGCAGATTTTCGAGGTGGGCTCGCGCGGCGACTTCCGGGACGACGCCGCCATAGATCGCATGCGCCTCCGCCGAGGACGCGATGACGTTGGCAAGAATCCGGCCGGAGCCCTCGACGAGGGCGACGGAGGTCTCGTCGCAGGAAGTTTCGATCCCCAGGATGAGCATGATGAAAGCGCTGTCAGCTTTCCGCCGTCAGCCGGCCCTCGCCTTTGGCCGTTCCTTCGCTCTCTTTACGGCGGAGGCAAGGCTTTCGCGGTAAGGCGGCCGGCACACCCCCTCGTCGGTCACGATCGCCGTGACGTAGCGCGCCGGGGTGACGTCGAAGGCGACGTGGCGCGCGTGCACGCCCTCCGGGGCGATCCGGCGGCCGCCGATCGAAAGCACTTCCGCCGAGGCTCTCTCCTCGATCGGGATCGAACCTCCATCCGGGCAGGCGAGGTCCAGGGTGGTCGCGGGCGCCGCCACGTAGAACGGGACGTTGTTTTCCCGGGCGAGGACCGCCAGCGAATATGTCCCGATCTTGTTCGCCGTGTCCCCGTTGGCGGCGATGCGGTCCGCTCCGACGATCACCGCGGAAATTTCCCCGCGCGACAGGAAGTGGCCGGCCATGCTGTCGGTCAGGATCTCCACGGGGATGCCGTCCCGGGCGAGCTCCCATGCGGTCAGGCGGGCGCCCTGGAGGAACGGCCGGGTCTCGTCGGCGAGCACCCGGATCACCTTGCCCTGCGCGACGGCCCCGCGAATGACGCCGAGCGCGGTCCCGTAGCCGGCGGTCGCGAGAGCGCCCGCGTTGCAGTGCGTCAGGACGGTCGTGTCTCCGGTTAAGAGCGGCGCGCCGTAATCGCCGATGCGCAGGCAGGAGGCGATGTCTTCTTCCGCGACGGCGTCCGCTTCCGCTACGAGAGTGCGCTCGATCTCGGCCGCCGGGCGTGCGCCGAGGGATTCGAACCGCGCCGACAGGCGGTCGAGGGCGGCGAAAAGATTCACGGCGGTCGGCCGGCTCGCGGCCAGCAGGGCGCAGGCGGTCTCGAAACGTTTCCGCGCGGAGCCCGGGTCTTCCAGGGCGCGCAGCGAAAAAGCGGCTCCATAGGCCGCCGCCACGCCGATTGCCGGGGCGCCCCGCACCGCCATGTCCCGGATTGCCGCCGCGATTTCTTCGGAACCTTCGAGCGTCAGCCAGACTTCCTCGCCCGGGAGGAGCCTCTGGTCGAGCATCCGCAGGGTTCGTCCTTCGCGATACAGCGGGCGCAGGAGGTCGTCACCGGTGCCCGGACCGGACGGACTCACGGCGAGGCGCGGACCACGAAGGCGGCGCCGCTCCGGCGGGGGTCCGCCACCGCCGTCCACGTTCCGTCGGAGTTGCGGGAGATCCCGTGCACGCGGCCGATCAGCCCCGATTTGTAGATGCTGTCGACGCGCTCGATCACGGTGTGACCCAGGCGCTTGAGTCCGTCGATCCAGCCGGGTTCGAAGCGGCCGCGCTCGTATTGCACGGTGTCCGGCAGGTCCTGCTGGTGGAAGCGGGGCGCGGCCACCGCGGCTTCGAGGGTCTCGTGTCTCAGCAGTGTCCCGAGGAGCACCTGAAAGGTCGTCGTCGGGATCGTCGCGCCGCCGGGAGTCCCGAAGACGAGCGAAACCTTCCCCGCCGCGACGACAATCACCGGACACATCGAGGACAGCATGCGTTTACCCGGGGCGACCGCGTTCACCTTGCCCTGCACCAGCCCGTATATGTTTTTCTGCCCCGGCCTTGTGGCGAAGTCGTCCATCTCGTCGTTCCAGAGAAAGCCCAACCCGGGCGCGACGCGGGCGTTTCCGAACGAGTCGTTCAAGGTCGTGGTCACGGAGACGGCGCCGCCGGAGGCGTCCACGATCGAGAAATGCGTCGTGCTCGGCTTGTCCGATTCGGACCGCCCGAGACTCGATGTCGGTGTCGCGCGATCCGGCCGGATCGTCGCGGCGATCGAGCGGAGCCGGGCAGGATCGGTGAACAGTTTCGCGCGCACGCCGCCAAACGCCGGGTCGCCGAGATAGCGATTCCGGTCGCGGAACGCGCGCTTCTCGATCTCTGCCATCAGGTGCGCCGACGCCACGTCCCGGGCGCGCAGCTTTTCGGGACCGATCAGGGACGCCAGAAGGACCATCTCCGCCAGCGCGGGGCCGGACGACGGCGCCGGGGTCGTCAGCACCTCGGCGTTTTCGAAACGGAGTCTGACCGCGGGGCGGATCCTGGCTTCGTAGCGGGCCAGGTCGCCGCGGCTGATGAGGCCTCTCTGGCGAATCTGGCCTTCCTCGATCGTCCGCGCGAGGCTTCCCCGGTAAAAGCCATCCTCCCCGCGGTCGCGGATCGCGACGAGGGTCGCCGCGAGGTCCGGCTGGCGGAAGGTGGATCCGACCGCGGGCGCCGCCCCCCCGGGCAGAAATATCCGGGCGGTCTCCGCATCGCGCGCCAGCCGGTCCCGGTTCCACGCGATTGAAGCGGAGATGTTCTCGGTCATGACGAACCCGTCCCGCGCCAGGCGGACCGCGGGGTCGACGAGGTCGCGCCACGGCAGACGACCGCCCCTCCGGTGCGCCAGCGCCAGTCCGGCGACGGTGCCGGGGACGCCGCTCGCCAGAGGTCCCTCGACCGAGGAGGGCACGGCGCCCTTCGCGTCCGGGCGAATGTAGAGGTCGCTCCGCGCCTCCCGGGGCGCCTTCTCCCGGTAGTCCACGACGACGACCTGGCCCGCGGGGTCTCGCGAAAGCCAGAAGCCCCCGCCGCCGAGATTCCCCGCCTCGGGCCAGGTGACGGCGAGCGCGAAGGACACGGCGACCGCCGCGTCCGTCGCGGTCCCCCCCCGTTTCAGGATTTCGATGCCGACGCGCGCCGCCGCCTCTTCCTCGCACGCGACGGCTCCCCCGCCGCCTCTCGCGACCCTGGGCGCCTCCGCCGTCGCCGCGGCCCAGAGGAGGAGGCCGATACACGCCCACAGCAGCTTTTTCATCTCGTTCGCATTCTATGTGCCGCGGTTAAGATCCAGCTCGTCATGAAAGGGATCCGGGACCTCGATCTGTCGGGCCGTCGCGTCTTTCTTCGCGTCGACTTCAACGTTCCGATGGAAGACGGGATGGTCACGGACGCGACCCGGATCGCCGAGACGCTCCCAACCGTGCGCCTGGCGCTCGAGGCGGGCGCGCGCGTCGTCTGCGCGTCCCATCTCGGCAAACCCGGGGGGAAGCCCTCCCCTCGGTTCTCGCTCGCGCCCGTCGCGGCCGAGTTCGCGTCCCTCCTCGGGCGGTCCGTGCGTTTCGTCGAGGACTGCGTCGGCTCCGAGGTCGAGTCGCTCGCCTCGGCGCTGCAGCCGGGCGAGGTCCTGCTGCTCGAGAACCTCCGCTTTCATACGGGAGAAGAAGCGAACGATCCGGAATTTGCTCGGGGCCTGGCCGCGCTCGCGGACGTCTACGTCGACGACGCGTTCGGGGCCGCCCATCGCGCCCACGCGTCCGTCGTCGGGGTCCCGCGCCTCATGCCCGAGCGCGCGGCGGGGCTGCTCCTCGCAAAGGAGGTCGCCGCCCTCTCCCGGCTGCTCGACCCGGAGCGGCCGTTCGCCGCGATCCTCGGGGGCGCGAAGATCTCCGGAAAGATCGACACCCTGAGAACGCTCTCCCACAGCGCGGACGTTCTCCTGATCGGCGGCGGCATGGCGAACCACTTCGTCCGAGCGATCGGGTTGAACGTCGGACGCTCTCTTCTCGAGGAAGACAAAGTGGCGCTCGCGCGGGAAATCCTGGACACCTGTCGTCGCGAGGGCAAGATGATCGCGATCCCGTCCGATTTCGTCGTGGCGAAATCGCCGGACGACGGCGCCCACGCGCGGACCGTCGGCCTTTCCTCCATCCCCGCCGACCAGATGGCGCTCGACGTCGGCCAGAAGACTCTGGAACAGTTCGAACGGCTTCTGGAGCCCGCGCGGACGATCTTCTGGAACGGACCCATGGGAGTCTTCGAGAAGCCGCCGTTTGACCGCGGAACCCGCGCTCTCGCGATGCTGCTCGCCGAGTCGAACGCCTTCACCGTGGTGGGCGGAGGCGAGAGCGTCGCGGCCGCCAATCTCGCCGGAGTGGCCGGCCGGTTCGGGCACGTCTCCACCGGAGGCGGGGCTTCGCTCGAGTACCTGACGAACAAAACGCTTCCCGGCATCGAAGCGCTCGAGGGTTGAGCGTGCCGGTCTTCGTGATGGGATCGCCGGGGTCGTGAACGTGAAGCGCCTCTTCGTCGCGAACTGGAAGATGAATTCCACGCGAGCCCAAACGCGTCAGTACGCGCGCGTGCTCAGCGAGCGGATCGGGACATCAACCGGCGACGCGGAGCTCGTCATCGCACCGCCGTACACGGCCCTCGAGGAGGCGCGGGATCCGGAGGGTCGGTGGGGCCTGGCCGCGCAGAACGTCTCCGCTCACCGGCAGGGGGCGTTTACCGGGGAGATTTCGGCGGGAATGCTCGCCGAGGCCGGGTGCCGGTACGTCCTGATCGGACACTCGGAACGGCGCCACCTGTTCGGGGAGCAGGCCCCGACTCTCGCGGCAAAGGTCGCGCGGGTTCGCGAGAACGCGCTCCTGCCGATCTATTGCCTCGGGGAGACGGAGGACGAGAGAAAGGCGGGGCGGGAAGAACACGTCCTCGCGAGCCAGGTGGCGACCCTGGAACACGACGCGGGAGGCCCGCTGGTCGTCGCCTACGAGCCCGTCTGGGCCATCGGGACGGGACGTGCCGCGACGCCGGCGGACGCGGAGCGCGCGAGGGCGCTCCTCGAGCGGCTTCTTTCGGGACGCCGGGATGTGCGGATTCTTTACGGCGGATCCGTGACCGCGGCAAACGCGCGGGAGCTCCTGGAGGGGTCGGGGATGGACGGTTTTTTGATCGGCGGGGCGAGCCTCGACCCCGGCGGGTTCGCGTCGATCGCCGGCCTGTCTTGACGGGCCGAGCCCCGGCACGTAAGATTCGAGCCCTTTTTCGCCGGGAGGCACCGTGGGAATCGCATACGCCGTCGCCGTGATCGTCTACATCTTCATCTGCTTCTTCCTGATCCTGGTCGTTCTGGTCCAGCAGGGGAAGGGCGCGGACATCGCGGGCGCTTTTGGTGGCGGCGGCACCCAGACCGCCTTCGGGGCCCGGGGCGCGACCACGCTGCTGCACAAACTGACGACGGGCGCCTTCATCGGCTTCATCGTCCTCTCTCTCCTGTTGACGATCCTCGAGCGCAACCGGCGCAGCTCGGTCATGTCGGCGGTTCCTGCGAAGGCGGCGACGTCGCAGAAGGCGCCCGCGGCCGCCCCCATCCTTCCGGCTTCCGCCGCGCCCGCTCCCGCCGCTCCCGCAAAACCCTCGGGCAAGTAACCCTTCGTGCCGTCGTGGTGGAATTGGTAGACACGTACGTTTGAGGGGCGTATGGGGTAACCCATGCCGGTTCGAGTCCGGCCGACGGCACCATCTTTCGTTTTTGCCCTCTCTCCTTTCAAAGCCCGCGTAAACTTCCCTCCGTCCCGCGCGTCCATTCGTGCAACTGGAGGTCCCCATGGCTCGCCGTACCCTTCCGGGCCTCGCCGCGTCCGTACTCTTCCTTCTCGCCGGCGCGACGGCGCAGGCGGCCTATTCTCCGGCTTCGACGAACGGATGGTTTGGTATCGCCGGGCGGGGACCTGCCCCCGGGAATACGCAGGTCCGCACGGACGTCTGGCTCTTCAACCCCGACGCGGCCGCGCAGGCGCACGTCACCCTGATCTTTCATCCCGCCGTCGTGACCGGCGGCCCGGCGGGAGCCGCGGTCAGCTCGGCTCCCATCGTGCTCTTTCCTCACGAGACGAAGTTTTTTCCGGACGTCACCGCCGCCACGGTGCCGGCGGGCGACGGCAATTTCGGATCCATGGAGTGGACCTCCGACGTGGCCATCCTCGGGACGGCGCACAAGTACCTCTCGAGCGTCGCCGGGACCGCCGGCGGCACCTATGGCGCGGTCCCCTCTTCGGAGTCGATGGGCGCGCGCGCTTCCGCGGCGGACACGGTGAACGTGCTGCGGGTGTTCGGGCTTCACTCGGGCGATGCGAGCTTTGCGACGGCCCTCGACATCACCAACACCTCGACCGTCGCGCTTCCCGTGGAGGTGAAGGTCGTCCAGTCCCCGAGCACGGCCGTCCTGGCGAGCACGTCTTACACGATCGCGCCGAAGTCCCTCCTCAGGGTGGGCAATCCATTTGCAGGGATCGCGCTGGACGACACCCTGCAGGTCACGGTGGCGGTGCGGGAGGGGACCGCGATCCCCTCGGGAGGAATTCTCGCCGCGGCCACCGTCACGGATCTGCGCTCGAGCGACGCAAACGTCGTCCTCGGCCAGAGGCAGAGCGCGGGATTTCTGGGCTCCGGGCCGTGCACCCCTGACGCCAACAGCCTCTGCCTGAGCGGCGGCCGCTTCAAGGTCACCGCCACCTGGCAGAGCGCCACCGGATCCGGCACCGGCACCGCGATCCCGGGGACGAGCGACACCGGGCAGTTCTGGTTCTTCAGTTCGCAGAACGTGGAAATGGTCGTCAAGGTCTTAAACGGCTGCGGCTTCAACCAGAGGTACTGGGTGTTCGCGGGCGGGTTGACCAACGTCCAGGTGACCATGACCGTGACGGACGCGGCCAACGGAACCGTGAAAACCTACACGAACCCCCTGAACACAGCGTTTGCGCCAATTCAGGACACGGCGGCGTTTGCCACGTGTCCGTGAGAGGTCCCGCATCAGACCTGGAGCCGGCGTAAGCAGCATTCCCTCGCCCCGGGCCCGGGGAGAGGGTCAGGGGGAGGGGTCCGGCTCGGTCTCTCTGGCCTGAAGCGGAAGGGAGAGCCGCCTCGAGGGGCGCGGCAATTCGCGGACCCGTCCTCTTCCAGCCTCAGGGCGGACTTTGAAGCGGGCGGAACGGCCGCATCGGCCGGCGGCCTTCCGCCCGGATCCGCGCGGCGTGCGCGCTCCCTGTCCGCGCTCCCTGTGCGCGCTTTTTATTTTTCCGGCACGGGGTCAAAGCCGGCGCGAGCGAAGGGCTGGCAACGGAGGATCCGACCGGCCGTGAGTGTCCCGCCGCGGGTCCAGCCAAAGCGCGCGATCGCTTCGCGGCCGTATTCCGAACACGTCGGAGTGAACCGGCACCTGACCAGCCCGGACTTCGCGAAGAGACGCGAGACGGTCGCCCGGTACGCGTCTATCGCGGCGAGAGCCACGGGGGTGCCGTTCTGAGCCTGCGCCGGCCGCAGCGCATCGCCCGCCGCCAGCCCTGCCAGCGCCGCGAGCGCGACCGGGACGAGCGGGGCACGGGGACGCCGCGGAGCGCCGGAATCAGCCCCGGTCCGCATAGCGCGAAAGTCCCGGAAAGATGAGCCTCTCGCCGGCGAGCGCTTTGACGATCGCCAGGATGACGACCACGACGTAGACCACGCCGACGAAGAACATCCCGATTCCGTAGAGGCAGGAGAGCGAGGGGAGCAAGAGTCCGACCAGCGTGGCCAGAACTCCCATGACGACCACGCCGGCAAAGAGAAGGAGGCCGTTCCTGGCGTGCCATCGCACCTCCCGGGAGGAACCGCGCAGGAAGAGAGGAACCACTCCGAGAAGCGGCAGGTAGCCGAGGATGAGTGAGAGAGAGGGACGACGGCGCGCTTCGGACATGAGAGGAAATTTATCAGGAGTCCGTCTTCAGGAGCCGGTAGAGAACCTCGACGGCGAGCGGGGAGCCGAAGACGCAGAGCCGGTCACGGAGAACGGAAGTTCCGTTGGTCCGTTGGTCCGTTGGTCAGTTGGTCTTCAGCCGGATCGACCCGTTCACCGTCTCGCAGCGGAGCGTCTCGCCGCCTCCGTTGTACGAGCCGCGCGCCTCCTTGGGGCCGTGCTTGCCCTCGACGGCGAGCTGGATGTCCCCTTCGATCCGGCCGTTGACCGTCTCGAGGTCGTAGCGAATGGAGGACGCGCGGTCGAAGGCGACCTCCACCGAGCCGTTGACCGTTTCGAGTTGCGTCTTGCGCAGGGCTCCCTTGAACGAAATGCGGAGTGAGCCGTTGACCGTCGTGGCCTTGACCGGTCCGCGGATGTCCTTCAACTCGATCGACCCGTTCACGGCGTCCGCGGACACCGCCGCCCCGAACCCGCTCGCCGCGACGTGGCCGTTGCAGGTCTGCAGGCGCGCTTCCACCGCCGCCGGCAGGAGCAACTCGTAGTCGACCCTGGCGTTCGAGCCGCCGAAATCGAGAATCCCGAAGAGCTTGTGGCGGTTGGGATTCAGGGTTTCCACCCGCATCTCGTCGCCGACCTTCCGGACCCGGATTTCCGTCAATCGAAGGGTTTCTTCGGCCCGGCTGCCGCTGGCGGTCTTGATCGCACGGACCTTGAAAAGCGGCTTGTCCCAGGCGACCGCCTCGACTTTGCCATTCACGTTTTCGATCGAGATCCTCGTAACCCCTTCCATCGAGAAGGTCTTGTCGAAGACCTCTTCCTCGGCGGCAGTCAGGACCGCGGCCGAGGACAGAAGGAAGAGGGCCGTCAGGACTGTGAGTGCTTTTCGCATCAGTATCTCCGAATCCTTAAACGGCGCCCCGGCCGAAAGGTTCTCTCCCAAGACGGGCGGGCCAGACGCCAGACTATCCGAACGGCCAGAAGAGGGGCGCGGCCCCGGGAGTCGTCAGCCGGTGCGCTGGATCCGGACGCCGGTCCGCCGGTCTGCCCGTCGGACGGCGTCTCCGTCCCGGAGAACGGGCCAGGCCTCCACCATGTTCCAACCCGGGATGAGCAGGGGCAGGTTGCGGCGAAACGACGCGGCCGGTCCCGGGACTCGACCGTTGGGGCCCGCCGCCTCGAGCCCCAGCCAGCGGCGGGCGCGGCCTCCGCGCGCGTCCCGCATCAGGAAGGCGGCGATCGCCGCGGCGGCCGCGGCGCCCCACACGGCCGGGATCGCCGCCCGGCCACCCGGGACCGCCCACCAGAGAAGAGCGGTCAAGAGGAGACCCGCCGCGTCCGCGCAGCCGGCGCAAACCAGGAGATCCAGAAAAAAGGCCAGAATGCGGTCGCGTCTCACCAGTCCCAATGTAGCGGATTGTGGCGGGCGGTGAGCCGCAGGGCGGTCAGGCGGGGGTTGAGGAAAGGGGCGAAATTGAACCGGGAGAGCGGGGTGTTCTCGGGCCTTGCGGACTGCCATCTGCATTTTGAAGGATCGCTGCCGCCGGCCGTCGTCGAGTCTCTGGCGCGCCGAGCCGGCCATCCGCTCGGTCAGCCGGGAGCGCTCGCCGCGCGCCGCGATTCGGTCCGCGATGCCGCGGGGTTTCTGACTCTCTTCGCGGACGTGTGCCGGCTCTTTCGCTCCCCGGACGACTATGCCGACGCCGCCGCACGGCTCTCGGGCGCCCTTGCCGCGGACGGGGTCGCTTACGCGGAGGTCTATGTGTCGCCCGAGATCTGCGAGCGGATCGGCGTCGATCCCGAATCCGCGCTCGAGGCGGTCGATGCCGGCTTCGCCGCCGCGGCGCCGGGCGGTTGCGACTGCCGCATCCTTCTCGACACGGTGCGGCACTGGGGGCCGGACGCCGCGGGACGGGTCCTCGACCTTCACGAGCGAAGACCGCGTGAACGAGTCGTCGGCTTTGGAATGGGAGGAGACGAAGCGGCCTATCCCGCTGCCGCGTTTGCCGGCGCCTATGCCCGGGCGCGGGCGCTCGGATTGAAGACCTCGATCCACGCCGGCGAATGGCTCGGTGCCGAATCCGTCCGCGAGGCCCTCGACGCGCTGCGGCCGGATCGCATCGACCACGGCATTGCCGCCGCAGACGATCCGTCTCTTCTCTCGCGCCTCGCCGAGGAGAGAGTGCCCCTCTTTGTCGCGCCCACCGGGAATGCCGCGACGGGGGCGGTCCCGTCGTTCGCCGCCCACCCGCTCCCGCGCCTCATCGAGGCCGGGGTCGCCATTGCGCTCTCCGCGGACGATCCTCTGCTCTTTGAGACATCGACGTCCGGCGAGTACCGGGCGGCGGCCGCGATGGGGATCGGGGATCTGGCTCTCCTCGAAATGGCGCGGAGGAGCTGGACGTCCGCGTTTGGACTCTCCGAATCGGAGCGCGAACGGGGCGCCGGCAGCGTGCGGTTGGGACTCTGAGAGTGACTCGCCTCGCGCCGACGGGGATGTGCGGAAAACGTACGTTCAACTCTCCTCGACGGTGTGCTTCAACCGCGCTTCGACGAGCGCGGCGGAGAGAGCCGGGACTCGCGACCGGTAGACGGCCAGCCGAACACGCGCATCGTCTCCGAAGGCCTCGCCGACGACGGCAATGCGCGGAGGATCGACCAGGCGCCGAAGCTCTCCGATGCGGGCATAGTCGCAGGTGACGGTGACCACGCGCGTGTCGGCGCGGACGGCGCGGCCGGCGTCGCGCAGGGCGCCCGCCGCCGCGTTCCGGTAGGCCCGGGCGAGTCCTCCTGTCCCGAGCTTCGTTCCGCCGAAGTAACGCACCACGCCGACGAGCACGTCGGTCAGCCCGGCGGTCTCGATGGCGGCCGCGATCGGCTTCCCGGCCGTTCCCGCGGGCTCGCCCGCATCCGACGCCCTCGCGCGCGCCTCCCCCGGCGGGCCCATCTTCCACGCGAATGCGACGTGAGACGCGTCGTGGTACTCGCGGCGCCAGGCGGCGACGGCCGCGCTGCCCTGGTCTGGAGACTCGCACGGGAGAGCGAAGGCGAGAAAGCGGGATGCGCGTTCCCGGATCTCGAAGCGACCCTCCCGCGCAGGGACGGCTCGGTCGTCCGTCACGGGTTCAGGGCGCGTTCAAGACCGTTTCATAGAGGGCGCGATACCGGCCCACAATGGCCTCCGTCGGATATTTCGAGATCGCCCTTTCGCGCGCCGAATCGGAAAATTTCCGCCAGAGAGCGGCGTCCGTTACGAGGCGCATCGTCGCTTCCGCCATGCCCTCGACGTCACCGACAGGCCGCAGAAAACCGTTCTCGCCGTCGTGCACGACCTCGGGCAGACCGCCCGCGGTAGTCCCCACGACGGGAACGCCGCACGCCATCGCCTCGAGCGCCGAGAGCCCGAAGGACTCCGCATCCGAAGGGAGGAGAAAAACTTTTCCGATCGGAAGAACCGTCTCGATGGCAGCCACGTTGCCGAGAAACAGCGTGTCTTTTTCGAACCCGCCGGCGGTGACCAGGCGTTCCGCCAGAGAGCGCTCGGGGCCGTCCCCGACGAGCACGAGCCGCGCGGGAATCCGGCGGCGGACTCGGTCGAAGATCGCGATCACATCCGCGATCCGCTTGACGGGACGGAAATTCGAGACGTGCAGGATCACGCACTCGGACTCGCGGGCGAGAGTCTGCGCGAACGGAGAGGCGCCGTCCGGACGATAGAGCGAAGCGTCCACGAAGTTCGGTATGACCTCCACGTCCCGGCGCACCGAAAGCTCGCGGGCGGTCACTTCCCGAAGGTATTCGGACACCGCGGTCACGCCGTCGCTCTTTTCGATTCCGAAGCGCGTGATCGGAAGGTACGAGCGGTCCTGGCCGACGATCGTGATGTCCGTGCCGTGAAGCGTCGTGACCACCTTCAGCGGGACCCCGTCGCCGGCGATCATGTCGCGCGCGAGGATCGCCGAGATGGCGTGCGGGAGGGCGTAGTGCACGTGGAGAAGGTCGAGTCCCACGTGCGTCGCGACCTCGGCCATTTTGGTCGCCAGCGCGAGAGTGTAGGGCGGCGAAACGAAGAGCGGGTAGGTGGGGGCGACGACCTCGTGGAAATAGACCCGCCGCCTCGGCAGAGCCAGCCGGGTGGGCAGCGCATATGAGATGAAGTGAACCTCGTCCCCGCGGTCCGCGAGCGCGATGCCGAGCTCCGTCGCGACGACCCCGCTTCCGCCGTAGGTCGGATAGCAGGTGATTCCGATTTTCATCGCGAGGGGACCGGAGAGACCGGGAATCCCGGCTCGAATCCTTCGAACGCCGCCACCGGATCGTCGACGCGCGGGGGGCGTTTCGAGACAAACCCTTCGCCAAACTCGGCGCCGATCAGGAACCCGAAGTGGCGGGCTCGCGCCTCGATCACTTCGAGAAAGCCCTGGGTCGAGAGCAGCGTCGTGGGTTCCTTCGAGCCCGGGTCGTGGAACTGGCTCGCGAACGCCCGCACCGCCGAGCGCCGCGTCTCCATTGCCGAAGTGACGTCGACGACGAACGTCGGCGGATGGACGTACGAAGTCGAGAAATAAATAGTCTGCTGGGGCCGATGCGCGGGCAGAGAGGTCTCGATCTTGCGCAGCCCCGCGTAGAAGGCCGCGTCGGTCACGAGCTCTCCCGCCCGGCGGTGGTCGGGATGGCGGTCCTCCGGGAAAGACGTCACGATCAGCCGCGGCTTCTCCCGCCGAATGACTTCGATCAACGCCAGCTCGTTCTCGCGGGTCTGCCGCAGCCCGCCGTCCCCGAAATCGAGCGTCTCGCGAAAATCCGCGCCGAGGATCTCGGCGGATCTGCGCGCTTCACGGTCGCGAATCGCCGCGTCGCCGCGCGTGCCCATTTCGCCGCGCGTCAGATCGACAATCCCGAAACGGCCGCCTCGGGCCTTCCACTGGATCAACGTCCCCGCGCAGCCGAGCTCGATGTCGTCGGGATGCGCGGCGATCGCGAGAATTTCAACGGCCATCGGCGCTCTGGTCCGCGGCTGGCGGCGGGGCCTCGGTGCCGAGCTCCGCAAGAGAAGCCCCCTCGAGCGACCCCCGGGCGGCCTCCCGGATGCGGTCGAGCGCCGCCGGCCCGTACGCGAGCAGCGGGACGAGCGGAGGGTAGAGGCGCTCGGCGGGCGCGCCCTGCGGCAGAAGCATGGTGTCCAGTCGCCTGCGGCGGCTGTTGGCGATCTCGCTCTTCTTCTCCACGGCCTTTTTCATGCGCTCCTTCAATTGCTCCAGCTGATACGCGACTTTGCGCTTCGTGTTTTCGAGCGCTCCCACCAGTGTGGGATCGAGAGCGCGGAGGTCCGGTTCCAGTCCGGAGAGAGCCGCGTCCGCGGCCGCGGACGCGCTCTCAATGATCGAAGCGCCGGGCACCCCCATGGGAGAAGCCTCCGGGTCCGGGAGGAGCAGATCGTCGCGCGTGATTCCGAGGGCTTCCATGGCGCGCCTTTCGGGCGGCCCGATCGGGATGACGAAGGAGCGCGGCAGGAGCACCGGGGGCTCCAGCTCGAAGACGCGAAACAGCGGCAGCGACTGCGCGTGGTACGCGATCTCCGCGGGGCCGAGGACGGTGGCGGCCACCGGCATCAGCCAGGACTTCAGGACCGGACGCGTCAGAACGTCGGAGGAGGCCCAGTCCTCTCCGCTCGCGACCCGGGACGCCGCTTCGGGGACGGAGTCGACCCTTCGCCGCTCTCCCTGAGCGATCGTGAAGAACGGGAAAATTTCGGGGCGGAACGGCACGGGCACCGGGAGACCGGCCGATTCGAGGCGCGCGCTCGCCTCCCGCAGCGCGTCCCGCAGCGCCGGCTCCCGACGGACCGCCTCGGCAAAGAATGCCGCCGTAGGTTCCCGAAGGCTTTCCTGGTACGGATCGAGAACGAGAAGTCCTTCCGGGGCCAGATCGAGAAGGGCCTCGATGAAGGCCTCTCCGTAACTCGTCCCGGGCGAATAGCGGCGCCGAAGCGCCTCGACGATCTCTTCGGAGCCCGGCGCCCGCGCGTCGGCCGCGAGCGTATCGAGGAGCTCTGTGACGCCCGGGGGAAGCGGCCGCCGTCCGACGGGCGCGCGGTTGGCGCGGTCCGCGCCTTCGAGGACGAAGACTTCGGGGCCCTCCCGGCCGGGCCTCGCCGTCCGCGCCACCTCTTCCAGGTCGTGGTCGTCCGTCAACGCCCAGAACACCGGCACGGCGGGCACGCCTCGCTCGGAAATTTCGCGCGCGACGCGGACCGCGTCGAAGGCCTTCGTGATCGTGAAGAGAGGACCGGTGAAGAGGCCGACCTGGTGACCCGCGACGACCGCCACCGCGCGGCCCGCGGCGAGATCCTGCGCGCGGGAGGCGGCGGCCTTTCCCCGGAATCGGAACGCGCTGGCGGGCACATGCGAGGGCGCGCCGAGAAGCCGTCGGCCTCGCTCGGCGGCCGCATCGGCTGTCGGCGGATCCGGAAAGAACTGCGGCAGGCCCGCAAGAAACGGGCGAAAAAGGGGTGACAGCCCGGGATAGCGCTCGAAAGGGATGATCGGGGCGCTCATTGCTTTCTCGCCAGCACGATGAGCCGCGGGCAGTCCGGGCCGACCGGATTTCCGTCGAAATCACCCCATGTCGCTTCGATGTCGAGACCCGCTTTTTCGAACATCCCGGTCAGCTCCTCCGCCGAATAGGCCCGCACGCTTTCGCGAAACGTTTCCGTCGAGGAGTCACGGCGCACCTCGATCTCCTTCTCGATCCTCCGCGTCTCTTCGTTCCACCAGCGCCGGATCCTGTACTCCCGGCCTCCCATCGCGCGGCTCTCGTCCGCGACGAGACGCGACAGCACAAAATTGAGGCCGAAGGTATCGCAGAGCACGCGCCCGCCTGGTTCGAGGACGCGTTCCATCTCCGCGACCACGGCGAAGTTGTCCGCCTCCGCCCGGAAATACCCGAAGCTCGTGAAAAAATTCACGACCGATCGGAAGCTGCCGTCCGGAAAGGGAAGGGCGCGCATGTCCCCGCGGACCAGGCGCAGCGCCTGATTTCGCGCGTGCGCCAGCTCGAGAAGAGGCGCCGAGTAGTCGAGTCCGACGGGGACGGCGCCGTGCTCCGCGAACCGCAGCGAGTGGCGCCCCGTCCCGCAGCAGAGGTCGAGGAGGGGCGTGGGCTCGGGCCCGAGCCGCGCCAGCGCGAACGCGGCTTCCCTTCGCGCGGAGGCGAGATCGCGGTGCGGATAAAGCTCGAGATACTCCTCGCCGAACCAGGATTCCCACCACGCCATGTGAACGGGATTATGTTCCCGGGCCGGGCCCCCCGGCCACGCCCTCTTGGCGACAGGGTGAAAGTCCCGACCGGGTTCGGTCTGCGCGGCGGATGAGGGATGATGGCCGCGGAGGACGGACGATGACGATTCGCAGATTTCCGGCCGCGATCCTCTCTGCCGCCCTCCTGTTCTCTTCCTGCGGAGGCCTTCGCACCATCTCGAAGGACGGGTACCGCGCCTCTCTCGTCTACTCGACGGGCGAGAGGTACCAGATTGCGATCCGCGGCGAGTGGGGACGCGTGGAGGGAACCGTCGACGGAGCGCCGCTCGTCAAGGTCCTCCGGCCGGACCTGAAAAAGACCTGGCAGTTCCGTCCGTCTTCCCGCCGCCTTTTCGAGGAAGCCTGGGGGCCGGCGGACGAAATCGTCCCGGGCTATCCGCTCGAGCCGCGGTTCGACTCTCAGGCCTACGCGGGCCGGTTTCACGGCGAGATGCTGAAAATTGCAGACGCCGCGTTCGCGGGGCACCCCTGCGACCGTTACCAGATGGACCTGCCCTCCGGCGACCGGGTGATCCTCTGGGCCGCCCGCGATTACGAACGCCTCCCCGTGCGCGTCGAACACCAGCGCAGGAAAGGGGAGGAAGAATACGAGCCCGGGCTGGACGTCCGCCTGGTCGACATCCAGGTCGGCGCGGATCCGGATCTGTTTCAGAAGCCGAAGGGGTACAGGCCGGTGGCCTCTTACGAAGATCTGCGCCGCCAGAAGAGCTGAGATCGGGCGCAGTCGCGCCCGCCGGTTAACCGCGGGCGGCCAGTTCCCCGGCGCTCTGTCGGTCGAGCGGGCCGAACTCGCGGAAGAGGATGTGGTCGTAGAAGTAGTGGATCAGCAGAAACGACAGGACGACGACGTAGTAACTGCGGTCCTGGGGCATTTTGAATCCCTTCCACAGGATCAGGTAGACGACGCCGGAGATTAGAGTCGCTCCGATCATCGCCGCGTAAAACCTGCCCGTATGCGCGACTCCGGCGAGACCCTGGACAAATCCATTCCCGATCTCTCCGCGGTCGGCCTTGCGGCTCAGGATGAACCAGGTCAGAGCGAGGTACTGGAGCGAGTGCCACGTGTTGAAACCCTGGAAGGCGATATCGAGGTTGTCGAACAGGGGCACGACGAACGCGAGCGCGACCGTGGTCGCCATGAACGCGAGTCTCGGCCAGGTCGACTCCCCGCGCCGGATCTCACGCGCCGTCCGGACGGCGTAAAAGACAAACAGAGCCGCAAAGCCCACGGTGAAAGCTCTCGCCACCCAAAGATGCTTCAAGAACTGCGGAAAAAAAAGGGTGGAGGAGCCGAGGGCGAACCGGTCCTGAACGAATTTGTACATGGCGACGGTGTAGAGCGCGCCCAGGATCACGGCGCCGTCGAGCCAGCGGTCCACCGGGGAGAGGGACCGCTGCCCCTTGCGCCGGTACGTTTCGGAAATGTACTGCGCCTGGTGCGTCACGTGGAGGGACGCCCAGAAGAAGAACCCCGTCAGAAGAGTGAGGAAGGAGTAGACGGAGCCGAGGACGACGAGCGTCGGAATGATGACGAGGGGCGCATACGCCAGGATCCCGAAGCGCTCCCGGAAATTTGGCTCGAGAGCCGTTCGCAGGTACGTCGCATACATGTGGGGGCCGCCGACGAGGAGCGTGACGACGAGGCCGACGATCAGGCTGGCGCTCTCCGGCGAGCTGCCCAGATTCCGGAGGAGTCCGTAGGAGAGATACGGCAGAAAGACGAGGACGCCAGAAGCCGTCAGAAAGATCAGGTCGAAGCGCCGGCTGCGGATCCATGGATCATTTGACGCCAATTCCCGAGTCCTCGAGGCGAGTGACCCCATCGAAGCCCCCTTTTCGCGGGGGATATTACCCAAACGAGGGCTCGGTTGGTGTGCTCCTCCGTACCGTCTAAAATCGCCCCGGCATGCCCTCCTTCGGAAACGTCCTGGTCGAACCTCCGCTGGTGCTCGCGCCGATGGCGGGTATCACGGACCACGTGTACCGTTTGATGCTCCGGCGCATTGGCGGGGTGGGGCTCGTCACGATGGAGTTCATCTCGTCCGAAGCGATCAGCCGGGGGAACGCGCGGCAGATGCGCAAGCTGATTTTTTCGGACGAGGAGAGGCCCCTCTCGATTCAGATCTACGGATCGGACGCCGCGCGCATGGCGGCGGCGGCGGACATCGTCCAGGAGCTTTCCCCGGACGTCTGCGACATCAACATGGGCTGCCCCGCGAACAAGGTCCTGAAGGGATGCGCCGGGGCAGCTCTGATGGGCGATCTGCCTCTCGCGCGGGAGATCGTCCGGGAGGTCCGGCGGCGGTTGACGATCCCCCTGACGGTCAAGTTCCGTCTGGGGCTCGACACCGGGCGGATCAATTTCCTCGACCTCGGCCGCATGTGCGAAGACGAGGGGGTCGCGGCGGTGGCGATGCATGCGCGCACCGCGCGTCAGATGTACACGGGCCAGGCGGACCGCGACCGGATCTCGGAGCTGAAGGCTCACCTCTCCATTCCGGTGGTGGGGAATGGAGACGTCGACTCTCCGGCCGACGCCGTCGAGATGTTCCGGCAGACGGGTTGCGACGCCGTCATGATCGGCCGCGCGACCATGAGGAACCCGTGGATCTTCCGGCAGACCGCAGACCTCCTGGCCGGCCGGGAGCCCCGCGAGGCCACCCTCGGGGAGCGACGCGACCTCATGCTCGGCCATTTCACGGCGATCGAAGCGATGGCGTTCGAGCCGAAGGAAGCGCTTCACAAGCTTCGGACGATGACCGGCTGGTACACGCATGGGTTGCCCAATGGCCGGGCGCTGCGGGTCCGGATTTCCGGGCTCGAAACCCCCCAGGACTTTCGTGACGCGGTGGAGGCGTTCTTCGCGGGGCTCGGCGACTTTAAAGTCGAGCCCGAGCTGGCCGCGGCCGCCGCCGGTTAGGTCTAGGTCCCCAACCGCCAGCACCCGCCTGCGAGGAGGCCCGAATACCCGCGAATCAGTCGTAAAACCGGAACCGCGGGACATCCGGGAATGGCGCTGCCCTCTCGATCGGTTCGTTCCATAAGAATGAAAAATCTGAGATTTCTCCTCGCCGTCTGCCTGTGTCTCGCGTCGGCCGGACCCGCCTTCGCGCAGAAGCGCAAGGGGGCGGAGCTCAACACAAAGGTCGGGAAGTTCCCGCTCGAGATCTCTTCGGAGTTCCTCGGGATGGCTTCCGGGAAGACCGTGGTGCGGATCCGGCTGGCCTCCCCGGAGCTCACGAAGGGGCTTTCGGCCCGCGGCGTGCGCGGGTTTTCCGGCCAGTTGCAGGGAACCGTGCTTCAGAACGGCGAGATCTCCCAGACCTTTCATTACCCGGTGACCGCCTCGCTCGCCTCCGGCGCGTCTTTCTCCTACTCGTTTCTCCGAGCCGTCAAGCCCGGCAGTTACCGGCTCAAGCTGGTCTTCACGGACCCGGACGGCGGCCGCGTCGTGGGGGACGGCGAAGTCGAGCTTTCGGTTCCGGAAGTCTCCTCTGCCTTCCGCCCCGAGATGGCGCCCGGCGAAGCGAGCACGCTTCCCGACGCGGAGGGGATCGTGATCGCGGATGAAGCCGCGGGAACCCCCGCGAAGACCTCCGAGCCCCTCCTGAAGATTCTTCCGCCCGCGAAAGAAACTCCGGTCGGCCTGCTGCGGCTCGAAGCGGAGGTGCAGCCGCCCATCCGGAAGGTCGAGTTTTACCTGGACGAGAAGCTCCTCCTTGCGAGGACCCGTCCGCCCTACACGGTCGAAATCGACCTCGGCAACGTGCCGCGCCGGCAAACACTCCGCGCCGTCGGTTACGACGACGGCGGGCGCGTGGTCGACGAGGACGCCTGGGCGATCAACGAGGGAAACGCCCGCCTGGCGGTGCGCGTTCTTCCGCAGCCGGAACCGTCCGAGGGCCGCGTCCGGATCAAGGTGGCGGTTCAGTCGATCGCCGGCGGAGTGGCGAAGAAGGTCGATCTCTTCCTCGACGAAAAAAAGATCGGCAGCTGGACGTCGGGCCCGTACGAAACGACCGTCCCGTACGCGCAGTACACGCGGGCGAACTACCTCCGCGCCACGGCGTACGGCGAAGACGGAAAAGAATCGAACGACATGCGCATGCTTCGCGGGCCGAGCACGACGGTCGAGAGTGTGCGCGTCGACGTGGTCCAGTTGCACGTCTCGGCGCTCGACAAGGCCGGTCACTTCGTCAAGGGACTCGGCAAGGACGATTTCACGATTCGCGAAGACGGCCACCCGGAACCGGTGAGCGGGTTCGAGATCGCCGAGAACCTGCCGCTGAACATCGGCCTGGTCGTTGACGCCTCGGGCTCGATGGAAAAGGGCATGCCGTTCGTGCACGAGGCCTCGGCCGAGCTGTTCCGCTCGCTGATGCGGGAAAAGGACCACGGGTTCGTGATCGAGTTCCGCGACAAGGCCCGTTTCCTCCAGGATCTGACGTCCGACTCGCAGGCGCTGCAGAGAGCGGCGCGGGAGATCCGGGCCGAAGGCGCCACGGCGCTCTACGACGCGATGGTGCTCGGGCTGTACCAGTTCCGCACCCTTCAGGGACGCAAGGCGCTCATCGTCGTGACGGACGGGGACGACAACCGGTCGCATGTCGACTACGACGTACTGCTGCGTTACGCGCGCTCCGCGGGCGCGCCGATTTACTTCATCGCGGTCAACATTCCCCTGACGGATTTCAAGTCCCGCCGGATCACGAAGGAAATCGCCGCGGAGTCCGGAGGCGAAGTGTTCGCGATCGGGAACGCCTCGAAGATGGGGGAAGTCACCCGGCGTATCGAGGAGGAACTTCGCTCGCAATACGTCGTGGCGTACCGCAGCACGTCGACCAAGGCGCCCGGCGAATATCGAGGCGTCGAGGTGGCGACTAAGCCCGGCGTCACCGTGAGGACGATCCGGGGGTATATCCCGGGGTAACCGTCGCCTTCGCTCACTGCGGGAGCTGCCTTCGCCGTGCGCGGCGGAGGCACCGGCGAGCGGCTCGCCTGAGGGCTCGACCGCTCGCCTGCTCCCTTCGTTCGCTTCGGCTCCCGCCCCGAGAGGCTCCTCCCTCCCT
>JBDUBI010000056.1:0-21229 GCA_040004225.1 Acidobacteriota bacterium | reverse complement strand
CCCTCCCTCTGGTCGGGAGACTCCTCTCGGGGCGAGCTTGGCCACCCTCGTGGTGAAGGGGCAGCTCTGCCTCTTGCCCCGCGCTCGGGGAGAGGGTTCGAGTGAGGGGGCCCGCAGGTAAGTGCGGCGTCTTCGCCACGGCGGTCGATCAAGATTTCCCTCGCCCGCGCTCCGGCGGAGGGATGTGGGAGTGCGCCACTCGGAGGCCGGGCGAGGATGCCTTTACCTTCTTAAGTGTCCGCTCTTCCGCCCCGATCGGACCTGAACGGAGCGGGACGACCTTGCCGGGGTCGAGACCGCGTAAGATTCACCGGATATTCTGAACTCTCTCGGTGTTTCTCCGCGTTCTCCCGGGACACCGGTCCGTGTCCTTCTTTTTCTCGCCGCGCTGGCGGCGGGAGCGCTCCTTCTGACCGCGGGGTTTCCTCCCGGCGCCGCCGACCGGCTTCCCGTGCTGATCTTCTCGGTGGTCATCGCGCTCTGCGCCGCCGTCTCCCCGGGCCGCGGAATCGCGCTCTTCTGCTTCCTCTTTCCTCTGGCGGGATCGTTGGCGAGGGCTGCCGGGGGCGCCGACCCGGTGACCTGGCCGGGAGTCCTCCTGTCCGGGCTCGCGGCCGGCTGGTGCTTCCGATTCATCTACGATTTCGACAGCGGCCCGCGTCCGGCGCCCGCCGATCGCGCCGTGCGGACCCTGCTCTGGATCTGGTGTCTGGCGACTTTTCTCGCCGCCGGGCGCGCGGTCACGCTGTGGGCGGCTCTCCGGCGTCTGACCGGTCGTGCCGTCAACGACGCGGGACTGTCGGATGCGACGGCCCTCAAAGAGACGCTCTTTGCGTTCGCGGCGCTCGCGGGAGGCGCCTCGTTCTATTTCCTTCTGCGACACGCGGGAGAGACGGCCCGCCGGCACGCCCTGGCGGCGTGTGTCGCCGGGGCCGCATTTTCGGCGCTGGCCGCGGTTCTGCAGCGGCTCGGCCTCCTCTCTTCGCGCGCCGGTGCCTACTGGAAGATGACCGGACGGCTCGAGGGCGGGGCGGCCGACCCGAATTCGCTCGGCCTCCTCTGCGGTCTCGCGTTGCTCGTGGCGATGGCATCCGCGGCGTCGGGACCGCCTGTCCCCCCCCGCCGCGCCGCCGGAGGTCTCGTCGTCTCTCTTCTCCTCGCGGCGGGACTTCTTCTGTCGGGCTCGCGCAGCGGTCTGGCAATGGCGGCGGCCAGCCTCCTCCTGGTTTTCTTCGTCCCCGCATTCCGGGGACGCGCGCGCGCGGCCGCTGCGGTCGCGCTGGTCGTCCTGGCGGCGGCGGGGGCGGCGATCGCCCTTCGCGCCGGCGCCGGAAGCGCGGGCGCGCGGCTGGCGCAGACTTTCGATGCCGCCCTTCCGCTCGAATACCGGGTGTCCGCGCGGCCCGTCCTCTGGCGCGCGGCCGGACGGCTTTTCCTCGAGCATCCGTTCCAGGGTGCGGGCATGGCGGCGTTCTCGTGGGAGCTTCCCGACCTTCTGAGAGCGGAGGGGCGCTCGCTGCCCTCGCGCGACAACCCGGGAAGCGGCTACGTCCAGGCCCTCGCGGAGACCGGCGCTCTTGGTTTCCTCGTGACCGCCGCCGCCGCGCTCGCCCTCGGCGCGCAGGCGTGGCGGCATGCCCGCGACACGACCGCGGACGCGACAACCGCCGCTGCAGGGATCTCCGCCGTCGTCTTCCTCGCGGCGCTCGTCGCCGGGTCGCACTGGCTCGCGCCCGATGTGGCTCTTTTCTTCTTCCTCCTCGCCGCCGCCTCCGCCCCATCCGGGACCGCGGAGAAGATCGTTCTGACTGCAAGATTGTCGACCGCCGCGGTCGTGGCGTATGCGGCCGCCGTCGGCGCCGCGATCGCCGCCACGGGGGGGGCCGCCGAAGCCTTCCGACACGCGCCCCGCATCGGCTTTCATGCCCTCGAGACCGGTCCCGGCGGGCCGTTCCGATGGACACGGCGGCGGTTTGCCGTGTGGGTGCCCCCGCACCAGACCGTTCGTCTCGGGCTCGCCAACTTTGGACCGTCCGGCCAGCCGGTCGCCTTCGAGGCGCGTTCCGACGGGTCCACGATCTCCCGCATGCTGTCCCCCGGGCAGGCGACCGGCATCCGGATTACCGCCGCGGCGGCGCCGGCGCCGGTCGTTTTCACCCTCGATCGCAGCTTCGTGCCGAAGCGGATGGGGCTGTCCTCCGATCGCCGCTCGCTCGGCCTTCTGAGCACTTCGAGCGCCGATGCGCCGGAGGCGCGTTGACGTGCAGATCCAGTTTCACCCCGGGTCGAGCCGTGGGACGGTGCGCACGCTGTCGATCGGAACGGCTGGCGAGCGGAGTCTCGTCGGCGCTTTTGCCGTGCTCGCGCTTCTCGCCGTATCGCTCTGGTTCACCGTCCCGGCGATGGCGCTCCGGCTCGAACGAGATCGCGGGCGGCACGAAGCTCTTACCCGATCCCGGACGCTCCACCGGGAGGAGGAGTCCGTGCGGCGGCTCGCAGCGGACCTCCGCCGCCAGGCCCGCTCCCGCGCGGATCTGGAGAACCGCATCGCGTTTCTCTACGAAATCCCATCCTCCGGCTGGCCGCGGGTTCTCGCCCCCGAACATCCGCTTCTCGCGGAGGAGAGCGCGGAGCGCGTCGCGGACAGGCTCCCGTCGTACCTTCGCGCGCTCGAAAGAGGCTATGCCCTTCTGGCCGCCCGCGAGGCCGCGGACCCGGCGCTGCCGCGGGAAGTGCCGGCCATTCTTCCGCTCGGCGGGGCAGTCTTCGAGCTCGCGGCATATTTCGGGCCGCGCCGTTCTCCCTGGACGGGGGAAGAAGAGTTTCTCTCGGGGGTCGAGATCGCCGCGCCCCCCGGGACGCCGGTCGTCGCGCCGGGCGACGGGGTCGTGGCGTTTGCGGGGCCGGTCCGCCGCGGGATCGGCGGACTCTGGCAGCTCGGGAACGTCGTGATCCTGTCGCACGCCGCCCGGGGCGCGACGATCTACGGCCACCTGGGGCGCGTCGACGTCCGGAGGGGCCAGCGGGTGTCCCGCGGAGTCCCTCTCGGGGTCGTGGGAAGCTCCGGCTGGGCGACCTCTCCCCGGCTGCGCTACGAGTACTGGCGCGCCGACCCCGACGGGTTGCGCCCCACGGACCCGCTCTTCGCCATCCTCGATCGTTCTCTGGAATCCCGGCCGTGGTCCCTCGCGCAGATGGCGGGGACGCGGGCGCCGGGCCCGATTTCGGCGCTCCCGGGAATCGGAATGCAGGCGGACAATGCCGCCGCGCCTCGGCGCGAGGCGCCCCGAAAAGTCAGGCGGCGCGCGCTCTGAGCCTCGCGGACCTGGAGGTCGGCGAAGGAATCCCGGGGTCGTAGAGACAGGACGGCCGCTTCACCTTCCGCCATAAGCGGCCGTTCTTTGGCGGTGGCTCGCGAGGCGTTCGCGGACGTCTTCCATCCGGTCGCCGCCCGTGACCTCGAGCAGAGCGTCGGCGAGAATGAATGCGAGCATCGCTTCCGCGATCACGCCGCACGCGGGCACCGCCGTCACGTCGCTGCGTTCATACGCGGAGCGGGCGGGCTCTCCCGTTTCGAGATCCACCGAGTCGAGCCCGCGCGCCAGGGTCGAGATCGGCTTCATGAACAGAACCGCGACGATCTCTTCGCCGTTCGTGACGCCCGCTTCGAGCCCCCCGGCTCGATTCGTCCGGCGGCGCAGTCGGCCGTCGGGTCCGCGCTCGATTTCGTCGTGGGCGCGCGACCCCGGACCTCGGGACGCTTCGATCGCGCTTCCGAATTCCACCGCCTTCACGGCTGGAACGGAGAGCAGGGCCTGCGCGATTCGGCCGTCGAGCTTGCGGTCCCAGGAGACGTAGGACCCGAGACCCGCTGGAACCCCTGTGGCGGCGAGGAGAATCGATCCGCCGAGCGTCTCGCCCTCGCGTTTCGCGGCATCGATTCCCTCGATCATCCGCGCCTCCAGCGCGCGGTCCGTGGCGCGGAGCGGCGAATCGTTTCGTGCCCCGGCCGCGGTCGAGAAGTTGCGCGGCGAAGCATCGTCGCCCACGGCGCCGACGGAGAGGACCCCGCTGGCGATCTCTATGCCGCATTCCCGGAGCAGGAGCCGGCAAACGGCGCCCGCTGCCACGCGCGCGGCGGACTCCCTCGCGGAGGCGCGCTCGAGCACATCCCGGAGATCGCGCGCTTGGAACTTCATGCCGCCGGCGAGATCCGCGTGGCCCGGCCGGGGCCGGGTGAGTTGCCGGGATCGGGCCGCTTCCGGGTCGACGTCGAAGGCCCCCATGATGCGAGACCAGCTGGCATGGTCGCGGTTGGCGATTCCGATGGCGATCGGAGAGCCCAGCGTCACGCCTCCCCGGACCCCGGCCTCGAAGACCGCCTCGTCCTTCTCGATTTTCATGCGCCCGCCCCGGCCGTACCCGTGCTGGCGGCGGACGAGCTCGAGAGCCACCGCCGCCCGATCGATCGCGAGACCCGCCGGAATTCCTTCCAGGAGGACGGTGAGCCGGGGGCCATGGGACTCCCCGGCGGTCGTGAGTTTCAAGGGCACCCGGGGAGTCTAGTTCCTCCGGGAGGGTCCCGGGACTCTCCGAGGCGCCGGGCCGGTCAGTCCGGCAGGACGGAATCGGCCGCCGGCGCCAGAATCTGCGCGTAGGACTCGTCGGCGTCTTCCGTGGGAGTGGCGGTTGCCCTTTCGCTCACTCCGGCCGCGAAGAAGAAAAGGAGCGCGGCCGCGGCCGCGACCCCGAGGCGCATCCTGCGGCGCCGCTGCCGGTCCTGATGGACGTGGCGCAGCACGCCATCGACGAAGGTCTCGTCGATGGACGCCGCCGCCTCCAGCTCCTCCGGCGCCGGCATCGCCTTCAGAGCGGCGGCGAGCCTCGCTTCTCCCCGGCAGGAACGGCAGAGAAAGAGATGCGACTCATGCTGCGGCGTCAACTTCGAGTCGCGAAGCGCGCTCACCACCCGAGAACAGTCCTTCCGGTCGGCGTTCATGACAATCCCTCCAGGAAACGAGCTCGGAGCTTCTTCCGGGCCCGGTGCATCCGCACGCGGACTCCGGTGACGGTCATCTCGAATCGGCGGGCCACTTCGGCGTCGCCGGCGCCTTCGACTTCTCGCGCGAGGAGGATCTCGCGATCCAGAGGAGAGAGCGAGGCGAGCGCGACGCGAAGGAGATCCGCGTCTTCCTGGCGCTTTTCTTCGGACGCTCCCCCGAGGGACCCCTCCGGCAGCGGGTCTTCCGGCCGGCGGCGGCGGACCAGGTCAATGGCGGTTCGAACGGCGATCTTGCGCACCCAGGGCACGAAGGAGGATTCCTGGCGGTAATCGCCGAGCGCGCGGTACGCCCTCAGAAAGGCTTCCTGCACCGCGTCCTGGGCGAGCGCCGCATCCCGGGTGATCCGGCGCGCGGCACCGAGGGCGGCCGGGGCGCCGAGGCGGATCAGCTCGGCGAAGGCGTCGTCGTCTCCCAGCCGGGCCCGCTCGACTAAGGCCGCTTCATCGGCGCGCCGGGAAATTGCGGAGGGAGACGCGGGAACAGGGGCGCTCAAGATGCCGCTAGGAACCGCTCTTGACGAAATTGTCGAAGGACTGGACCGCGTTGTCGCGATGGCGGCGCGCGTGCGTGCCAAACGTCTGGACGCGCGTGCGCTGTTCGGGCGTCAAGATCGGGTCCACTTCCGCCCGGAGGCGGGCGAACAGCACGGCCCCGTCCGCCTCGACCTGTCCGCTCTCCATGGCCCGCTGCCGGATGGCGGCTTCGTCGATGGGCTGCGCGAGCATCGCCTGGCGCAGCGCCTGCCGGGCGGCCCGTTTGGCGGTCATCTGGGCCTCGATTTCCCCCGCGTGGGCCTTGAGGACGCCTTTGATCTGCGTCTGCTGGTCCCCGGTGAGATCGAGGAAGCGGGCCATCCGCCCGAACATCCTCGGCGCGAAGTCGCCCCGGGTCTTGTGGGGAAATGCGTCGGCCGAGAGTCGGCCGGCAAAAAGCCCCGCCGCGGCCAGAGCGGCGACTCCGGCGACGATCAGAACGGACTTGCGGATCTGTTGGATGCTCATACGTCGATCTCCTGGAGGCTTTGATTTGGGAGCGTTACGCCATCACCGGGCCTGCCATTAGAACGCTGCCGGGGCCGAAAAGATTACCGGTCCGCGTCGAGGGCGCACGGGAGATCGTCCGGGCGGCGGCGCCCGTTCCGGCCGCGACCGGTCCGACAATTTCTGTCCGCCCACCCGGAATACACTCGCCCGGTGGAACGCAAATACGTCCTCAAAAAGCCCGTTCCGGCGCGGAATTACCGCGTCGACTACGACTCGGAATTAAACGACGAGCAACGGGAAGTGGTCCTCGCAGGAGGGGGTCCCCTTCTGGTCATCGCCGGGGCCGGGTCCGGGAAGACCCGGACACTCGTTTATCGCGTTTCCCGGCTGATCGAATCCGGGACCGACCCGTCCCGCATCGTGCTGCTGACATTCACGAACAGGGCGTCCCGGGAGATGCTGCGTCGGGTCGAGGCGCTGGTGGCGGTCGATACCCGGCGTCTCCTCGGCGGAACTTTTCACTCCGTGGGAAACCGCCTGCTGCGCCGGTTCGGCGTCCGGCTCGGTCTGGCGCCGAACTTCACGATCCTGGACCCGGAGGACGCGCGGGAGCTCCTTGAGGCGTCGACGTCGGACCGGGGCATTCCAGTCGTCGAGCGCCGCTTTCCTAAGGGAGACGTGCTGCTCGACCTCTACTCGAACACGATCAACACGGGCCGGCCTTTTGCCGAGGTGCTGTCGGAACGCACGCCTCACTTCGCCGCTTTCGAGGCCGAGATCGCGGGCGTGTTCCAGCGGTACCGCGAGCGCAAACGCCTCGGAAACGCGTGCGACTACGACGACCTTCTGCTTCTCTGGAAGAAACTTCTGGACGAAAGTCCCGAGACCGCGGCGCAGATCGCCGCGTCTTACGACCACGTCCTCGTCGACGAGTACCAGGACACCAATCGCCTTCAGGGGGACCTGGTGGACGGAATGGCCCGCGTGCGCCGGAACGTGACGGTCGTCGGAGACGACGCGCAGGCGATCTACTCGTTTCGCGGGGCCTCCTTCGAGAACATCCTCGGATTTCCGGAGCGATATCCCGACGCGAAGACGTACCGGCTCACGACGAACTATCGGTCGACGCCCCAGATTCTGGCCCTCGCCAACGCGTCGATCGCGCAGAACATACGGCAATTCCCGAAGGATCTCCGCGCCGTTCGCGAAGGGGGAGCGCTCCCCGGCGTCGTGGCGCTGCCCGACATTCCGGATCAGGCGCGCTTCGTCGCTCAGCGGCTTCTCGAGTGGCACGACGAGGGAGACAAGCTGGCGGAGCTCGCCGTTCTCTACCGCGCGCACTACCAGGCGCTCGAGCTCCAGATCGAGCTGACGCGGCGCGGCATCCCTTATGAAATCCGGTCGGGAATGCGGTTTTTCGAGCAGCGCCACGTGAAGGACGTTCTCGCGTTCCTGAGGCTGGTCGTGAATCCGAAGGACGAGCTCTCGTGGAAGCGCGCGCTGAAGATTTTTCCGCGCGTCGGCGAGCGCGCGGCTGCCGCCGTCTGGGAGGCGATCGGAAGCCGGCCCGATCCCCTCGCCTCTTTTCGCGAGCGGGAGGGGTCCGGTGGAATCGAACTTCCGCGGGGAGCCGGCGCCGCCTTGCAGCCGTTTCGCTCTCTCCTCGCCCGGCTGGAATCTCCCTCTCTGCGCTCCTCTCCGGCGGAGGCGATCCGCGCCGTCGTCGACGGCGTCTATCGCGACTTCGCGCGCGCGAAGTTTCCCAACGGCGACGCCCGGCTGGATGATCTGGAGCAGTTCGCCCAGTTCGCGCAGTCTTACGATTCGCTGCCCGCTTTCCTCGAGGAGGTGACCCTTTTCAACGAGCTTTCCGGGGAAGACGTCGTGGCCGGGGAGCCGGACGACGACCGCGTCGTGCTTTCATCGATTCATCAGGCCAAGGGCCTCGAGTGGAGCCGGGTCGTGGTCATGGGCCTGTCGGAGGGGCGCTTTCCGAGTTACCGGTCCGCCAACACGGATCAGGGACTGGAAGAAGAGCGGCGTCTCTTCTACGTGGCGGTGACGCGGGCCAAAAACGAAGTCGACATGGTCTATCCGATGCTCGCCCGCGACCGCTATGGAGTGGACGTCATCCTGGAGCCCTCGCGATTCATAACCGAGCTGCCGGCGGACGTCTACGAGCGGTGGACGATCGAAATGGAGGACGTGCCGGAGGAGACGACGGGACCCCGGGCGGCCCCCGGGGCAAATTCCGAGGGCCCGGTCAACTGAGACGGGCGTCGGGCGAAGAGGCGAAGGGCGAACAGCGAACAAGGCAGGGCGTCCTGTGCGACAATGTCTCCGTGAGGCTTCCGCCTCGGGCCACAGCCGTCGAGCGCCCCGCTCCTCCTTTCCGCAGGGCGCGGCTTTTGCTCCTTTCCCCCGCACCATGAAAGACGACCTCTTCTCCGCGATCTGCCGGGAAGCCCTGGAATCGAGGCAGCGAGATGTGATGTCGTTTGTCGACAACGGGATGGCCGGAATGTCCTCCCGGCTCGAGAAGACCTTGCTCCGTCTGCCCGAGGGACACTACCTGCTGGGCCTCGGTCCGTACAACGCCGGGCTCGTGAAGCTCGACTTCGAAGAGCTTCTGATTGGCCGCGAAGTGCCCGAGTTCATCGGGGTCGGAATGCCGGTGTCCGGGTTCCGGGTCTCCTCGCCCGACGCGTTTTTGAATGCGGAAGTGTCCCGCATTCACGCCAAACTGTTCCGCCGCCGGATCTCTCCCGCCCCCGAGTACCGGCTGGTCGACATGAGATCCACGTGCGGGACGTACTTGAATGGCGAGCCCATCCCGGTCCCGGACGATCTGGGGGGAGTGACCGAGGACGATTGCGCGGCGACCCTGCGCTCCGGCGATTTCTTTTCGCTCGGCCCGACGGCCGTGAACCTGTTCCTTTTCTTCGAGAAGTGACCCGCCCCGCGCCGTTGCACGCGTGAGGCGTCCGGGCCCGGTCGCCTTTCTCGTCGGGTCTCTGTTCGGTTTCGTCGCCGCGGTCGACCTCGTCCGCGCCTTCCGGCCGCTGCCGCTGCTCGATCCGGACCCCTCCTGGGCGGTGCCCCGGCTGCTTCTGGGGCTCGCGGCGATTGCGGGCACTGCCGTGGCGGCTGGCGCCGGGGCGGGCGTCTTCTGGCTGTGGGTCCGCCGCGAGCAGGTGCCCGCGGGACCGCCCGAGGCACTCGCTGTCTCCCGGCGTTCGCTGGCCGCGCTCTCCTGCCTCGCGCTTCTCCTGGGCACGCTCCTGCGGTTCGCGGCGCTCGAGCGGCTGCCGCCTTCCCTCTGGATCGACGACCTCTCTCTCATCTCTCCCGCCCTGGAGCTGCGGGGCCGCCCCGCCGATTTCGCAAACGCCATCCGACCCGCGCCTTACGGCGTGGAGAAACCGTACGGAAGCGTGGGTGTCCTTTACCTCGAGGCGTACCGGGCCGCGCTCGTCCGGTTTGGAACAACCGTTTTCGGAGTGAGGTTTCTCGCGGCGGCCGCGGGTGTGTGCTCGATCGCGGCTGTCTCTCTCGTCGCGCGCGAGCTGCTGCCTTCCGGAGGAGCGGCGCTCGCCGCGATCGCGCTCGCGGCGCTGCGGTGGAACCTTCTCAACTCGCGCTGGGGCTGGAACGCCGTCGTGCTCGCCCCCGTCGTCGACATCGCCGCCCTGTTCCTTCTGATCGCGAGGCGCCGCCGGAGCGCGGCTTTCGCGGCGGCGGCCGGCGCCGTCGCGGGCCTGGCGGCACACGTGTACCTCTCGGCGTGGGTGGCGTCGGCGGCGCTCCTTCTCCTCGCGGTCTGGCCGGTGGCGCCGGCCGCGCCGGAGCGATCCGCGCGGCCGCTCGCGCGTTTGCCTCTCGCCTTCGCGGCGGCGTTCGTGCTCTTCACGCTTCCGATCTTTCTCTGGAAGGAGGGGCGGGTCGCGCCGTACTTCGCGCGGGCGTCGGACCACAATGTGATCCGGGAAATGCAACGCGCCCGCTCTCCGCTGCCGCTTTTCGCGGCGGCGGCCGACTCCCTTTCGGCGCCCTGGTACCGGGCGGATCCTTTCTCCGGTCGTCCCCTCCTCGGGTGGCTGATGATCGTTCCGGTGGCGGTCGCCGTCGGGCGCTGCCTGGCGCGCCCCGGTGACGAGCCGTCCGCCTTTTTTCTGTGTCATGGCCTGGCGGCGCTGGCGGCATCCGTCGTGGGAGGCCAGGCAGGAATTCCCAACGGGTACCGGTTCGGTTATCTCGCGGACGTCGCCTCGGTGGCGGCGGCCTTCGGGATTCTGCTGATCGCCTCACGCCGGACACCGTCGGCGCGCCGTCTGATCGCTTTCGCGGCTCTTGGAGCGCTGGCGGTTTCGGGCGCGCTCGGCGCGACGGATGCGCTGGCGGTGTGGCCCGAGCGGCGCGAGACCTTCGACGCATTCCACGGGCAGGACACTCTGCTCGGCCGAGCGGCCGCGCGCTGGGAGCCGTTCGGCCGTGTCGTCGTCGAACCGGGGAGCGAGCACTCCCGCATCACGGTCGAGTCGGTGCGGAGGTACCGCCTGGATCCCGACGTTTCCGCCTCGCCGTCTTTTCGCTCGAGCCTTCCCGCACAAGTCGGCCCGTCCTTCCGAGTCGCCGCCCCCCGCGCCGGGCCGCGGGCGGGAGAGAAGGTCGTCGAGAGGGTGCGGGATCCCTGGGGGCGCGACTGGGGACTCGTCCTCGCGGTGCCGCGGCCCCCTCGCGCCCGCGCATGAGGCTCGCGCGGGGGGAGAGAGCGCGCCGCGCTGGTCGCGGGCCTGGGAGCCGCGCTGGTGGCGGCGGGCAACGGCGTCCGCTTCGCGGGCCCGCTCCTGCTGACCGACCCGGACCCGGCCTGGGCCCTGCCGCGGCTCCTTCTCACGCTCGCCGCGATCGGCGCCACGGCGGCCGCGGGGATCGCGGGGTCGGCGGCGATGCGATTCTGGAGTGACACCCGGACGGTACGGCAGCCGCTCGAACCGCGGCCGTGGCGCGGAAGCGCTCTGGCCGCGCTCGCGGTGGCTGCGCTCGCGGCCGGCGCCGCCGCGAGATTCACCCGGCTTTCCACCGTCCCTCTGGCCCTCTGGGTCGAGGACCTGACGTTGATCGACCCGTCCCTGGCACTCTCCGGCACCTGGCGCGATTTCGACGACGCCATCCGGCCCGCGCCGTTCGGCGTTGCGCGCCCGTACGGCAGCGTCGGGGTGCTCTACCTGGAGCTCTTCCGGGCGACCCCCATTCTTTCGGAACGACGTCTTTTGGAATCCGATTCCTCTCCGCGGCCGCAGGAACTCTTTCGTGCCTGACGGCGATTGCGCTCGGGCGCGCCCTTCTGCCGCGCGGGGGAGGGACCCTCGCGGGGCTGGCGCTCGCCGGATTGCGCTGGAGCGTGACCCTTTCGCGCTGGGGATACGTCGCGATCGTCCTCGTGCCGCTGGCCGACGCCGCCATGCTGGCGCTCCTGCACGCGCGGCGCCGGCGGTCGGCCGCCGCCGCCGCCGCCGCGGGAGCGATCCTGGGCATCGGAGCCCACATTTATCTGGCGTCGTGGATCGTGCTCGCCGCACTCCTGCTCTTTGTGCTCTGGCCGATCGAGGGCGGAGCCGCCGTGGCCAAACGGGTGATCCTGGCCCTGGCTCTCGCCTGCGGGTTCGCGCTGGTTGCGGCGCCGCTCTTTCTCTTCCGGGAGGGCCGCCAGGCTCCCTACTTCGCGCGCGCCTCGAACCAGAGCATGTTGCGTTCTCTGCGTTCCGCTCGCTCGCCGCTGCCGGTGATGGCGTCCGCCGCCGACGCGATCGCCGCGCCCTGATGGCTTCCGGACCCCTCCCCGTGGCAGGACATGCCCCGGCCCCGGCTCGGGTGGCTGGTCGGTATCCCGGTCGTCGTCGCCCTTGGCCGCGCGCTTCTCTTTCCCGGTCGGGAGATCTCCGCTCTGCTTCTGGCGCACGCCGCGGCGGGGGTCGCCGCTTTCGTCGCGTCGGGTCCCGTGATGCAGCCGAACGGTTTTCGTTTTGCGTACCTGACGTCGGTGACGTCGGTGACGTCGGTGACGTCGGTTGCGGCGGCCGGCGGGCTTCTCGCGCTGGTCGGCGCCGCCGGAGGGCAGGCGCGACGTCCGGCGGCGCTCGCCGCTGTGGCGTTGTTGCTCGTCGCCGGCACGGTTTCCACCCGCGCGGTCTTTCTCGACTGGGCGCCGCGTCTCGAGGTTCTCGACGGTTTCGAGGGCTACGACAATCTGCTCGCACGCGCCGCGCTCGAGTGGGAGGGATACGGGAGCGTTGCGATCGACAGGCGGCAGGTGCACTGGACGGAGGGTCTCGCGGCCATAGCGCGGGTGCGTCGATCCGACGCCGCGCACCTGCGCCACGCCGCCGCGCCGCGCGGTTTTCGGATCGTCCCGGCGGGAACGGGGCCCTCGCCGGGAGAGCGGGTGATCTCGCGAATTTCTAACGAACGGGGCGCGCCCCTGGCCGTCGTGCTCGGCAGACGATTGTGAGCCCTGACTCTCACAGGGACGAGACCCGACTTCAGCCGGCTTTTTGAGCAGCCGGCTAGCGGGAGAGGCCCGCGAATTCCTCCACCCCGATCTCGAACTCGGAGCCGCGGATCTCCCGGAGCCCCCCCTCGTCCCAGATCCCCATGGTCCGCAGGGGAGGCCGGTACACGTGAAGGGTCACGGCGCGGGGGGTCCTGGGAAGCAACCGGTGGAGGACGGTCGGGCCGGTCTCGCAGAGATCTCCTTCGGGACGGACGCGCGAGTCGCAAAGCTGCGGCAGATGTCCCGGCGTCGTGAACCGCTCTTCGAGCACGGAACCCGAAAGCACCGCCATTCCTCCGAGAACGCCTCGATGGTCATGGATGGGGGTCACCTGCCCGGCCTCCCACCCGATCACCATGACCTCCCAGTCCTCCCAGAGGAGAACGGCGTGCCGCACGTACCGCGCGGCATCGAACCGCACCCGCTCCAGGTAGCGCTCCGCCTCGCGGGCGATCACCGGAACCAGAGCGGCGGGGGTAGGACGTTCCGGCGCCCGGCCGGCCTCCGTCAGGATTTCGCGAACACAGTCGCCAGCGTTCATGGCGTCATGATATCCGGGCGAAGGGCGAAGGGCGAAGGGCGAATGGAGGACGGGAGCCGGTTCCCCGGGGACCCGGAATTGGAACCGCGAACGGGCACCGGTGTCCGGGCGACCGTTCTGCTATCGTCCCCGCCGCATGAAGCTCGCAATCGTGCCGGGGGACGGGATCGGGGTCGACGTCACCCGGGAGGCCGTCCGGGTGCTGGAGCGCCTCGACGCGCGACATTCCCTGGGCCTCCAGCTCGTCTCGTTCCCCTGGAGCGCGGACCACTACCTCGCGACCGGCGAAACGATTCCTCCCGGCGCCTTCGACGACCTCGCGCGCAATTACGACGCCATTTTCATGGGGGCGTTCGGCGATCCGCGGGTGCCCGACATGAAGCACGCGGCGGACATCCTTCTGGGCGCCCGTTTTCAGCTCGACCTCTACGCGAACTACCGGCCGGTGCGCTGCCTGGACGACCGGCTCTCGCCGCTGAAGGCGTACTCGGCGGCCGACGTGGATTTCGTCGTCTTCCGCGAGAACACGGAGGGCTCGTACGTCGGGATCGGCGGAAATTTCAAGAAAGGAACTCCGGACGAGGTTGCGACGCAGGAAGACCTTTCCACCCGCAAAGGGGTCGAAAGAATCCTCCGCCACGCGTTCTCGTTTGCGCGCGCGACAGGACGGCGTCGCGTGGTCATGTCCGACAAGTCGAACGCGATGCGGTTCGTCGGGGACCTGTGGCAGCGAGCCTTCGCGGAGGTCTCCGCCGAATACCCTGAGATCGAGGCGTCGCACCTGTACGTCGACGCGCTCTGCCTGCAGCTCATCCGGGACCCGCGTCCCTTCGAGGTGATCGTCACAAACAACATGTTTGGAGACATCGTGACGGACCTGGGCGCCGCACTCCAGGGCGGTCTCGGCATGGCGGCGTCCGGCAACATCCACCCGGGACGGGTCTCCATGTTCGAGCCCGTGCACGGCTCGGCGCCGAAGTACGCCGGCACGGGGCGGGCAAACCCCTTCGGGGCGATCCTGACGGTCGCCCTGATGCTCGAGCATCTCGGCAAGAAGGAGGAGGCCCTGGCGATCGAACGGGCCGTCCAGGCGTGCGTCGCGGCCCGCCAGTGCACCTCCGACGTCGGGGGCGAGCTGTCCACGTCCGCCGCCGCCGACGCGGTCTGCGATCGTCTCGCCGGGTGACAGATCTCGCGCAGGGGGCCGGCGTTTTGGTAGAATCCGAGCCGCAATCAAGGAGGCTTTGATCATGGTTCGACACACGACGCGTTGGCTCGCGATGGCTCTCGTTGCGGTTCTCGTTCTGTCCGCGCGCTCGGCGGAGGCGGCGAAGAAGGGGTTCCAGGACTCCGACGACGCCAAGGAGAGGGACGAACCCACCAAGTTTCTGCCGGATTACGACAAGCTCATGAAGGGCAAAGATGCCGACTGGGTCTATTTCCCCGAGGGAAGCCTGAAGAAATACCGAACCGTCAGCGTCAAGGAGTTCGACGAGAACGGCCGCGGGCGCGAGGCGCGCGACGCCGCTCACGATGCCCGCGACTACATGGAGCAGTGGCTCGACAAGCAGGGGTTCAAGGTCGTGAAGTCGGGCGGTGACCTGGTCATCCACGGCAACGTCTTCAACGCCTGGGAGCCTCGCGGTGCCGGCCGGTACTGGGGAGGCTGGATGGCCAACCCGGGCGTGGGAATCGAAGTGCTGGTCAAGGATTCGAAGGGCAACGTCGTCGGAGAGATCCGCCATAAGAACAAGGGATCCACGATCCGCGACGCGGTCGAGAACGGGCTCGAAGAGGTCGCCAAGGCCATTTCCGACGGACGTTAGGGTGGCCGGCGGCGGGCGGCCTCCCGGCAGGCCGCTCGGTCGCTCCAAGCTACTCAAAGGATGAGGTTTGTTTCTCTCGCGGGCCCCGGAATCTCCGGGGCCCGTTTTTTGCTCCCTGTTCCTCCGTGGTAGCGTTCAAACAGCGATCCGAGAGGCGCCCCCCCAGGCGGGCGCCCGGCCGCAAGGAGCGAGCAACATTCCTGAACCAACAGCCCTGACCTTTCCGGAATCGGGCCTGACGGATTTTTTCGGGATCGCGGACGAGAACCTTCGCGCCATTGAGGACGCCTTCGGTGTTCGCCTGGCGGCCCGAGGCAACGAGATCTCGGTCGTCGGCGAGGGGGAAGCTCAGGATGCCGCCCGCCGGCTCCTGGCAGGCTTCTCGGAGCTGCTGACGCTCGGCTATCCGCTGCGCGGGAGCGACGTCGTGACGGCGATCCGCGTGCAGAAGGAGGACCCGAAAGCGTCGCTGGTCGAGTTCTTCATCGACAGTCCGTTTGGCCCGACGCTCAAATCCGTCGTTACCGCGAGGAACGTGAAGCAGCGGGTCTATGTGCAGACCATCGAGCGCCACGACCTCGTGTTCGCGGTCGGACCGGCGGGCACGGGGAAGACCTACCTCGCCGTGGCGATGGCAGCGGCGGCCCTTCTCGAGAAGAAAGTGAAGCGGATCGTCCTCGCGCGGCCGGCGGTCGAAGCGGGGGAGCGCCTCGGATTCCTCCCCGGCGACCTGGTGGAAAAGATCAATCCCTACCTCCGACCGCTGTACGACGCGCTCTACGACATCCTCGGTTACGAGAAGACGGCGAAGCTCCTGGAGCGCGGCGTGATCGAAGTGGCGCCCATCGCCTTCATGCGTGGCCGCACGTTGAACGACGCGTTCATCATTCTGGACGAGGCGCAGAACACGACCTCGGAACAGATGAAGATGTTCCTGACTCGCATCGGTTTCGGCTCCCGGGCCGTGGTCACGGGGGACGTGACCCAGATCGATCTTCCTTCCGGCAAGACGTCAGGGCTCCGGGAAGCGCAGCAGCTTCTGACGAAGATCGACGGAATCAAGTTCGTCCTGTTCGATCAGAAGGACGTGGTTCGGCATCCCCTGGTCCAGTCGATCATCAGCGCGTACGACGCCCTCGACCGCGAACGCGAGCAGCGCGAAGCGAACCGCCCCGCGCTCGGGCGCTGAGACCGATGGGACCCGGCGCGCTGTTACGGCGCTCGACTTTTTCCTTCCGTTCTTCCGGCAGCACACCGAGAGAGCCCGGCCAGCCTCCGAAGCCGCGTCGGCCCTGGCGCTTCTGGGTGTGGGGCACGGCGTACGTCCTCGCGACCACGTTCGCGTTCGCGCCCGCGTTTTCCTTCCGCCGCGCTCCGGCTCGGGCCGGGGAGATCGCGACCCGCGACGTCATCGCGCCGCGGGACCTGATCGTCCCGGACGCGGCCGCGACGGCGCATCGCCGCGTCGAAGCGGCGGCGGAAGTGGTTCCGGTCTACGACTGGGACACGGCCGCGCCCGAGCGCCTCGAGGGGGAGATTCGTGCGTCCTTCTCCAAGGCGCGCGCCGTCGAGACGGGCGGACGGCGACGCGCCGGTCTTCCGCCCGCTCTGCGAGACGCATTTGACCTTCCCGTCGGAGATGAGGCGCTGGTCGCGCTCGCAGGCCTCGGATTCTCTCCGGTGATCGAGGAGCGGCTCCTGGGAGCCGGGGCGGACCTGTATCGCGCCGGAATCGTCGATAACGGGCAGCTCTTGAACGAGAGCCGCGACCGCGGCATCGTCCTGCGCGACGGTCACACCGGTCGGGAGTTGCGGCGGAAAGATCTGTCCGAGGTCGTCGAGTACGGCTCGCAGACCAAAAGCGCTGTCGCGCGGAGGCTGGCGGGGAGCGCTCTCTCCGGCCGCGCGCTGACCGAAGTCTCCGCGTTTCTCGCGGCGGCGCTGCGGCCGAATTTGACCTACGACGCGGCCGAAACCCTTCGGCTGCGGCAGGAGGCCGCGCGCGCCGTCGAAACGGTTCTGGCGCGGATCCCTCGGGGCAAGGTCATCGTGCGCAAGGGAGACGAGATCTCGCCCAAGGCCGCGGAATGGATCGCCGCGATCCGCGCGTCCGCGGCCGACCCGTCCTCGTGGGTGAAGGTCATGGGAATCGTCATCCTCCAGCTTCTCGCGGCGGCGGCCTTCTGGGTGGACGCGCGGAGGCAGCGCCGCCGGCGCCGCGAGCGGCGGCCGGAGATGGTGTACGCGTCGATTCTCGCGGCCGGGATTCTGTTTTCGCTGATGACGCGGGGCGCTTTCGTCCTCGCGCAGAGTCTGTCGTCGAGTTTCGAGGGGTCCGCGTGGTCCGCGCATACCTACTACGCGATCCCTTTCGCGGCCGGCTCGATCATGGTCAGCCTGGTCGCCGGGATGGGGCCGGCCCTCCTGTTCGCGGCGGTCAACGGGATCGGAGCGGGCATCCTCATGGGGCAGAGCTTTCCCTTCGTGCTCTTTGCCCTCGTGGGGTCTCTCGCCGGCATTTTCGTCATCGGCAAGCTGCGCTCGAGAAGCGTCCTGCTCGGGATGGGCGGAATCGTCGCCGCGGCCAACCTGGTGTCCATTTCCGCGATCGCTTTCTTAAACGGCGAAGCCCGAGGGTGGGATTTCGCGGCGGACGTGCTCGGCGGGCTCGCGGGGGGATGGTTCGTCGCGATGATCGTCGGAGTCTTCCTGCCGGTCTTCGAGCACCTCTTCCACGTCACGACCGACATCCGGCTGCTCGAGCTGTCCAATCAGAATCTGCCGCTTCTGCGCACTCTCGCTCTCGAAGCCCCCGGGACCTACCAGCACTCGCTGGTCCTCGGGCACCTCGCCGAGGCCGCCGCGGAGGCCGTCGGGGCCGATGCGCTCCTCGCCCGCGTGGCGGGCTATTACCACGACATCGGGAAGACGAAGATGCCCGACTACTTCATCGAAAACCAGCCGAAGGGAGCCAACCGGCACGACCGGCTGGAGCCCTCCATGAGCGCCCTCGTCATCGCGGCCCACGTCAAGGAGGGGGTAGACCTTGCGACGAAGGCGCGGCTCCCCGAGCAGCTCGTCTCCGCGATCCGGGAACACCATGGGACGAAACTCATCCGGTACTTCTACCAGAAGGCGCTCACGAAGTCGGGCGCCGGAGATTCGCCCGTGCGCGAGACGGAGTACCGGCATTCGGGTCCTCGACCGTCGACGCGCGTGAACGGAATCCTGATGATCGCCGACGCCGTCGAAGCGGCGTCCCGCACGCTGATAGAGCATTCCCCCGCCCGGATCCGGGGGATGATTCAGTCGATCGTGGACGACTGTCTTCGCGACGGGCAGTTCGACGACTGCGACCTCACCATGCGCGACCTGGCGATCATCGTGGAAACGCTGGAGCGGAGCGTCTCGAACATTTACCACCACCGGATCGACTACCCCGGTTTTGAATTCAACCGCGGGTCCCGCCGGAAGACCGGAGAGTCCCCGTCTCACGAGGCGGCCGCGCCCCGCACCGGCGGAACGCGCGCGTCCGAGTCCCGGTGAGGTGCGACGTGCAGTCGAGCGCCTCGGGGGCGCCTCAGCCCGCTCGAGTGCGCTCGCTCCTCGCCCGCCTGGCCCGGCTCACCGCGGCGCGTGCGGACGAAGTGTCCGTGCTCTTCTGCGGCGACGTTCGCATGCGCCGTTTGAATCGCGACTTCCGCGGGAAGGACCGTTCGACGGACGTGCTCGCGTTTCCGGCGGAGCGAGGTCCCCTTCTGGGCGACATCGTCGTATCCGTGCCGTACGCGGCGCGCCAGGCGCGGCGGCTGGGGGAGCCCCGCTCCCGCGAGATCGACCGGCTCCTGGTGCACGGGTTTCTGCACCTGCTCGGGTACGACCACGAGACGGACGACGGAGAAATGGAAGCCCTCGAGACCCGCGTGCGGTCACGGCTCAAAATCGCGGACCCTTCATGATTCCTTTGATCACGGCGGGCTTCTGCTATCTCGCTTTTCTCCTGTTCGAGACGTTTGCGCTCGCCCTCGATCGTCTGTCCCCGATCCGACTCCGCGGGCTCTTCGAGGAGCATCCGGACCGGGCGAAGATCCTCTCCGGACCGGGAGAGATCGAGATCACCCGCACCACGACCAAAGTGCTGGTGCAGATCCTCCTCCTCAGCGGGCTGCTCACCGTCGTCCACGCGTTTGCCGGTTTCGGCGTGCAGCCTCCCTGGGCCTGGGGAGGCGGCGTGTTTTTCCTGGGATGGATCCTGACGGAAATTCTGCTTTTGAGCTGGGGCGCGAAGACCGATCCCGAAAAGATCGTCGCGCGGCTGCTGCCGATGATCACGGCGGCGTCGTGGCTTCTGCTTCCGGTCGCCATCACCGTCCGGAAGATCTTCGGGAGCCGCGAACGCCCCGAGGTGCCGCCCGCGACCGAGGAGGAGGTCCAGGCGTACATCGACGTCGGACGCGAAGAGGGGATCCTGGAAAAAGAGGAGGAAAAACTCCTTCTCTCGATCGTCGACTTCGGCGAGACCCGAGTGCGGGAAGTCATGACGCCGCGGACGGACATCGTCTCGATCGGGGAGACGGAATCTTCCGAGGCGCTTGCGGACCTCTTTACCTCGACGAAGTACTCCAGGATCCCGGTCGTGCGCGGCTCGAGCGACAAGGTGGTCGGGACCGTGCACGTGAAAGACCTCTTTTTCACGTTACGACACGGCAGGCTCCAGGGAATCGCCGAGATTCTCCGCGAGGCGTACTTCGTCCCGGAGTCGAAGAAGGTGTCGGAGCTGCTCCGCGAATTTCAGAGGCGGCATCTGTGGATGGCGATCGTCGTCGACGAGTACGGCGGCGTTTCGGGGTTGGTGACCGTGGAAGACCTGCTCGAGGAGATCGTCGGCGAGATCTGGGACGAGCACGAGGACGAGCGTGAGGCCGTGACGCCGGCGGGGGAGAGCGCGTACTCGGTGTCGGGCAAGGAGAACATCGAGACGGTGCGGGAGCTGTTTGGAAGAGGCCCCGAGGAGGAGGAATTCTCGTCCGTCGGCGGTTTTCTCGCCGCGAGGCTCGGTCACATCCCGCGGCCCGGCGAAACGCACCGCGAGTCGGAACTCCTCTTCACGGTCGAGGAGGCGGACCGGCGCCGGGTCCATCGGGTCCGGATCGAGCCCGCCGAGCCCGCGGGCGAGCCGGAGGTCGCGAGACCGCGTTCCGGGGCGGCGTCCTGAGCGACGACGGTGTCTTCCGCGCGGGCGAAGTCGCGGTGGTCGGACGCCCGAACGCCGGCAAATCGACCCTCGTCAACAGGCTCGTCGGCGAGAAGGTGGCCATCGTCTCGGACAAGCCGCAGACGACGCGACGGCGAATCCTGGGGATCGCGCGGAGGCCGGGCGCCGAGATCGCTCTCGTCGACACGCCCGGCATCCACCGACCCGAGCACCGCATGAACTCCGCGATGGTGCGGGACGCCACCGACGCCCTCTCGACGTCCGATCTCGTCCTGCTCGTCGTCGACGCCGCGGACCGCCGGGGCAAGGGTGAGGAGTTTCTGCTCCGACTGCTGGCGCGCTCCGCGAAGCCCGCGATTCTCGCGCTCAACAAGATCGACCTCCTTCCGAAGCCGGCTCTCCTCCCGCTCCTCTCGGACTTCTCGGCCCGCTTTGCGTTCCGGGACGTGATTCCGATCTCCGCAAAGAGCGGAGACGGCGTCGAGCGTCTCGCGGCGCTTCTGGCCGCGGCCCTGCCGGTCGGAGAAGCCGCTTACGACGACGATTTCCTGACGGCGACCCCGGAGTCCGAGTGGATCGGCGAAGTGGTGCGGGAGAAGCTCCTGGAGCGAACGCGCGAGGAGCTGCCATTCGCTTCCGCGGTTCTCGTCGAATCTGTTCGCGAGGACCAGGCGAAGAACCTGACGGTTGTCTCCGCTTCGATCGTGGTGGAGAGAGAGGGACAGAAGGGAATTATCGTCGGACGCGGCGGAACGATGATTCGCGACATCGGGACTGCGGCCCGCCAGGAGCTCGAGGCGCAGAGCGGCCGGCGGTTCTTCCTGGAACTGACGGTTCGAGTGCGCGCGGACTGGCGGGAAGACGAGCAGTTCCTCTCGAAGCTGATCGGGGGAAATCCCTAGCGGCGCCCCGCGCGCAGCGCGGAAAGGTCGCCGCGTCGTTTTTGGGCGCGCGCGTCCCACGCGCGTCCAAAAATGCCAGTGGTGCCGCAGTCGCCCCGCGCGCAGCGCGGAAAGGTCGCCGCGTCGTTTTTGGGCGCGCGCGTCCC
>JBDUBI010000247.1:0-21229 GCA_040004225.1 Acidobacteriota bacterium | reverse complement strand
TCGGCGTCGCGGCTCTGCCGGGATGGGTGGGTTCGATTCCCACACGCTTCCGCCATTTCCCTGCGACGCGTTCGCGCCTTCCCTCCTCATGGGGCGCCTCCTACCGAAACCGCAGCGGGGACCTGAATTCTTTCTACGAGAAGTTGATGGAAAAGGTTGTCATGTTGCGAAGTGTGTTGACGGAGGAAAACGGCGTCCGGCACGAAGTCGAGAGCGGCCGTCGCCGGTGTGGCGCGGACAGCCCCCTGATACACAGGCTCGCAACGTCGACTTGCTCCGATTTCACCGAGAAGACAACGTCCTCCGGCGGCTCCGTTTGCCGTTCAGTCGGCGCGCGCGTCCGGGCCGCTCAGCGAACGTGCGCGTGTTGCTTCCAGAACCTCCGGACGTACGCGTCCCGCTCGGCCGGCGGAAGGCGCAGGAACGAAACGAGGTCCTCTCTTGAGAGGAGGGGCCCCGCCAAATCGAGCCACTCGCGGTATTTCTTCGGCAGAGTGAGGATGAAGTCCCGGATCTTTTCGTTGGACCAGGCTTCGGGAGGCTCCGCACGCTCCTCGGGGGCGGAGAACGGCCGGGCGGCCCGGCCCTCGATGGCAATCGGCTTCGCCGTCGGATCGGAGACGGATGCGAGACGCAGCCACAGTCCCTCGAGTCCTTCAGAGGAGACGGCCGGCGACCGGGAGAGAACCGATGCCTCGTCGGAACCCCGCAGCGCGATCTGCGCCGTGAGAGCCGCCACGGAGCATGCCCCGCCGCACGACTTTGGCACGGAGCTTCCTGGACAGGCGGAATCTCGCGATTTCGACGGCGAACCGCTCGAAGTGATCGCGCAGGCCTGATCAAATGTCGAAAGACACGACGAGGTCTGAAAAATTTCGCGGTCGCCGGGAACCCAGAGCCTCCGGGGGGCGCCGAAGCTCGGGCGGTAGAAGAGGTGCCTGCCGTCCGATCGCGAAGATCCGTTCGGATAAGTCCAGATTTCCGCTTGCCGGAAGACCTCGCTGCAACGCGGCAAGTCCTCGACGCCTGCCGGCTCTCCCATCCGCACGACCATTCGGCCCGCATCGCTGTCGACGCCGTCGTATTCCTGGGCCGCGACCTCTCTCAAGTGCGCGTAGCGCGTTTGATACCCGGGGCCGAGCGGGGGAGCGAGACCGTCGCGTTCCCGCCTCGCCCAGAACTCCTTCCGGAACATCTCGCGCTGGTAGTCCGTCGAAAGCTGCAGGAACAGGTCGCGCTCCTCGGCAAGAACGATCGGCGCCACGTAGACGATCATCCACGCGCGCTCTTCGGCCGAGAGCTCCGCGATTTTCTCCGCCCTCTGCCGAGATGACAGCTTCGGGACGGGCGTTCCGGCGGTTGCCGTCGCGAGGGAGGCGGGGACGCTTCCCAGGAGGAGCGCCAGCAGAAGCGATCCTGCCGTTCGGCATCGCATGCCGCCGATCATAGAACCGGGCCCGTCAGCGCGGAGAGCGGGTCCTCCCGGGGCGTGCCTCGGAAGCTTCCGACGCCCGCAGAACGCGAGTGTGGGCGTCTCCGGCGCCGGTGCTGCGCGACCCGCCCTGCCGCAACGGGAAGAGGCCGGCGGGCAAGCCTTCGCCGCGTAGCACGGTCCCCCACGCGGTCCGCGGTTCGGACTCGCCGGCGCCGGCGCCGGCGCCGGCGCGGGCAAACGCGCTGTTCAAGGGGCGGGAGCTCGCGACGTACGAAAACGCCAGAGCGAGGAGCGCCGCGACGCCTGTACTTCCGGCCAGGGGCAGGTTCAGAACCCAGGTCCCCGCGCTCCAGCTCACGACGAAAACGGCGGCGGGCCCGCGAAACATAAAAGGCCTCCAGTTGAAAGGACGAATCCGCCCGCCGCGGGATTACAAGAAGATTCAAATCGTACCGGCCGCCGCCGCCGTGCTCCAGAAGCCCGTCGTTTTTGCGGCGCGCAACAGAAGTCCCTCCCGCCGAATCGAGATCGCTCGTGAAGGCCAGCCCCTCAAACGCCTCCGAGACCCCCCCGGAGTGGTGCACCGAGGCTGCCGACACCCGCCGGTTTTCCCGACGCGACCCGAAGAAGCCCGGGTTTCGTCGCCGTCCGCCGAGGCGCGGAAGAACTGGCGGAGAGGAGCGACTGAGGTGCGAATCTTCGAGCTCAGATGACCCTGGGCGCGATTCGAACTTTAGAACGTCGGGCGCCGGGTCGTGGACTGCGAGTTGGTCGGCGAAGGTCCTTCGCGGTCCCCGTTTCGTGTAACCGCGATCGGCGGGATCAGCAGCCGAACTGCGCCAGAATCCCTAAAAGACGATCCACCCGGATCGGCTTGCGCAGATAGCCGGCGGCGCGGAGGGTCTCGGCTTTCATGTCTGCGCGGCCGTCCGCGGTCAGGATCACGAAGGGAATGTTCGAGATCTTCTCGTTGCGGGATTGCGCGTCGCGGAACTCCCATCCATTCATGACCGGCATCATGAGGTCGAGCAGCACCAGGCAGGGCGGGGCGCTGTTCTCCAGGAACGTGAGCGCCACGCGGCCATTTTCGGCGCACTCGACGTCGTAGCCCGCATCCTTCAGCAGATCGCAAAGGGTTTGACGAAGCTCGGCGTCATCTTCGACGAGCAGCAGCCTCCGCCTGGTGGTCTGAGGGGTCGTTTCAGGCGCAGAAGTCTCCATGGGCTCGGCGTCGAGCAGCTCTCGTGCCTTCAACCGGCCGAAAGGTCAACCCGCCTGGGCTGCGTCGTGAGAGTCGGAAAGGCATGAAATCTGCTTTCTCCGCACGCCTAAGGAGGGTTCCTCATGCTGCTCACACTCGGAGTGATCCTGCTGGTGGCGTGGATTCTCGGGCTCGTGGCGTTTCACGTGACGAGCTGGGCGATCCACCTCGTGCTGGTGCTCGCGGTGATCGCCTTTCTCGTTCACCTGGTTTCCGGCCGCCGCAGCGTCGTCTGAGCGGGGAGGTTCCCCGCTCGTCATTCGGGGGCGGCGACCGGTTGACCGGGCCGCCCGTTTTCTCCCTTTACCGCGTTCTACAAACTACAAACCTGGCCTTCTCTGCCGCCCGTAGAGCGTCTTCGCGCCTCGGTGCTGATAGCCTGCCCGCGCATGTTTTCGAGGGCGCTGGCGGGCGTGATTCTGTTGTTCCTTTCCCTGACGGCGCTCGCGGAGCGCCCTTCCGCCCGATGGCGCACCATCGAGACCGCGCACTTCCGCGTTCATTTCCCGGCTCCCTTCGCGGAATGGGCGAAGCGAGCGGCGTCGTCCCTGGAGGCGGTCGCCCCGCGTGTGGCCGAGTACGTGGGCTACGAGCCGCCGCGCCGGATCGACGTCATCGTGAGCGACCCGGCGGCGGACGCGAACGGGATCGCCTACCCCTTCCTCGATCGGCCGAGGATCGAACTCTGGGCGACCCCTCCTGATCCCGAATCGGGGCTGGGCGAGTTCCGGGACTGGACCGAGCTTCTCGTGACGCACGAGTTCGCTCACATCGTCCACCTGACGCGCCCGCGAAACCGCCCCGGCCTGGTCGAGCGTCTTTTGCCACTCCCGATCGGGCCCGTTTTCCGGAACTCGCCTCGATGGGTGGCGGAGGGCTACGCGACCCTCGTCGAAGGAGCGCTGACGGGGTCCGGCCGGCCGGCTTCGGGCTACCGCGCGATGGTGCTGCGCCAGTTCGCCCTCGAAGGCAAGCTGCCTTCTTACGACGGAATGAATGGAGTCGCCGGATGGCTCGGCGGCTCGATGGCGTACCTCGTCGGATCGAGCTTTCTCGAGTGGCTCGAAGCGGCCGAGGGCCCCGGGAGCCTCCGAAATCTCTGGAAGCGCATGGCCTCGCGGCGGGGCGGGGGATTCTCCGCCGCCTTTCGCGGAGTGTTCGGCCGGTCGCCGTCCGACCTGTACGACCGGTTTCGCGCCGAGCTGACCGCGCGCGCCCTCGACCAGGAAAAGCAGCTCCGGGCCGCGGGACTCGTCGAAGGGGAGAAATGGCAGCGGCTGGACGGAGGGACCGCGGCGCCCCAGGTGAGCCCGGACGGCACGCGCCTCGTCGTGTGGCGGTCGCCGCGGCGCGGAGAGAGCCAGCTGGCGGTGTGGATGATCGAGCTTACCGCCCGGGAGATCCAGGCGCGCGACAGGCGCTCCGCTGCGGAGACCGTCCTCCTCGCGGACCCCAAGGAAGTCGAGGAGAAACGTGAGTTGCCCGAGCCGAGGTCCCCGCGGTGGACCCTCCCTCGGGTCAACGGACGTTCGCCGGAGGACCCGCGCTGGATGCCCGACGGACGGAGCCTTCTGTTCGGCCGCCGAGAACCGTCTCCCGATGGATCGCTGCATCGCGACCTTTTTCTCTGGGATCCGGACGGCGGCTCGGTCACGCGCGTAACGCGCCTCGCGGATGTCTCAGACGCGGATCCGCTGCCGGACGGCAAGTCGGCTGTGGCGGTCCGCAACCGATACGGGAACTCGGAGCTGGTGCGGGTGGACCTTTCCTCCGGGGACGTGAGCGTTCTCGCGGGCCCGCCGGGAAGCGAGCCGTGGCAGGTCTGGAGCCACCCCCGGGTCTCGCCCGGCGGATCAGACATCGCCGTTCTGGTCCACCGCGAGGGGCGATGGCGTCTCGCGACCTTCCCGCTCGCCGGCGCACCCGTTCGAGAGATCCCCCTGGAGGGCGACGTCTTCGGAGCACCCGCCTGGTCCCCCGACGGCCGGTCCCTCTACGCGGCCAGCGGCGCTTCCGGAGTGTGGGAGATCGTGTCCGCCGACGCGAAGACCGGTCAGACTTCCACACTCACGCGCGTCACGGGCGGGGCCTTTTCCGCCGCGCCCGAGCCGAACGGCCGGGGAATCTTCTTTCTGAATTCAACGGCGAAAGGCGTCGACCTGCGCCGACTGCCGCTCCCGGGCGATGGCGCGGCCAGCGCTCCCGCGGCGGTGCTCCCTTCGATAATTCCGCCGTCCGCGGCGCAATCGCGGCCGCTTCCTCTCTCTCCCGTCGCACCCCCTCGCGCATACAGCGCCGCGAGCACGTCGGTCGTGCGGCTGTTCTCGGCTTTTACCGGGGGACCCGACGGGGCCTCCTATCTCGCGGGAGCGCAGGGGGGCGACGTGATCGGACGCCTCGACTGGATCGTGGCGGGCGCCTTTGGAAACGCCGCGGGGCCGCGAGGCGCGACCGCGGCCGCCGCCTGGTCCGGCCTCCCGGTGGATCTTTCGGTTCAGCTGTTTTCCGCCCTTGAGAGGCCAGGCTCGCAAAGGCTCGTTTTCCGGCCCGACCTCGATTCCGAGCGGCGGGGCGGCGCGCTCTCCGCTTCGTGGCAGACGGTCCTTCCCTCCCTTCGTGTCCGGGCGGATGCGTCCGTCTCGGCCGCGCGGGTCGAAGCGCTCGCGGAACGCGAGACCTTTGGACGCGTCACAGGCGCCGTTCTCGCTCGCGTGGACTGGCGGCGGTTCCGTGGGAAGAGCGGCTTTTCGGTCGGGCTGACGGGAGCCGGATCGGCTGGCCGGACGAACGGCGCTTCCTGGTCGGCGGAGTGGGGAAGTCTGCGGGCTTCGGGCGCCGCGGCCGGGGCCACCGTCTCTGTCGACGCGCGCGGCGGCGCGATGGGCGGCTCGCCCACACGGTTCGATCTCTTCGCCGTGGGAGGCGCGGCCTCGACTCTGGTTCCCGCAGGCGCCGAGATGAATCGGATCGCGAGTCCCGCGCTGCCGGGCGCGGCGCAGACGGGAAGCCGTTTCGAGGGCGCCCGCCTGGAGCTGTCCGCATCGGGATCCCCTCTCCTGTTCTACGCGGAGCGCTGGAGAGCGTGGTCGTCGGGCTCGGCCCGGCCGGCGCCGATTCGCGTCGAGGGCGTCGAAGCGCGTCTCGACCGTCTCATCCCTCTGGACCTTCCCGATTCGCTGTCGCTCTACGCAGGGGCGGCCCGCGCGCGCAGCCGCGAGCCGGCGTTCGATTCAATCCGGGGATACGCGGGCCTCATCTATCGCCCGTGAGCGCCCGAATCTCCCGGTCAATCCGCGTAATAGTTACGCGCCAGGACAGTGCCCTTCTTCCCGAGGAGCCGCACGCCGACCGTGTGCGTTCCGCGCGGACCCTCCGGCTTCTTGAAGACCAGCACGTAACGTCCGGCGATCGCCCGGCGGACGGAGTCGATCGCGGCGCCCGGGAAAATGTGGGTCTTCGCGTAGGTCCCGCCGGTCACGTCGGAAATGTTGGACAGCGTTCCCTCGAGGGAGTGGTAGTCCGCGTTCGTCACGTCGAGTGAAAAAATGGTGATGCGCGCCCGCGCCAGAGCGGGGATCGCCTCCGCGTAATCGATGCGGTCGCGCATGTTCGGCCCCGACATCCCGCCGATCGTCTGAAGTCCCCATCCGAAGAAGAGCATCTCCTTGCCGCCCGGGATCGGCGCGGCAGCGCGGGCGATCAAGGCCAGCGCACCCTCCGGCGTGACGGCGTCCTCCGCCGCCGAGTAGTCGAAGTGCCGGGCCAGCGAGGGGCCGGGCTCCGGCTCGAACGGGTCCGGCAATCCCGTGCGCAGCGACGCGTGGATCGCGGCGAGGATGCGGGCGTGATCGTCCGTGAAGTCCTGGCGAAGCTTCAGGTGCGAGTCAAACGAGAGCACCGCGACCCGGTCCGACGGAAGCAGAGTCTCGAGAAACCGGCGGGCTTCGAGCCCCATGCGGAGGAGGCCGATCAGGCGGGAGGTCGTGTAATCGGTCTGAAAAAAGAAAATCAGGAGACGTCCGGGAGCCGCTTCGCGCGGGGGCGCATCGGCGGCGGACGGATCCCCCGTTGGCAGGAGCGGCACCTCGGGCTCGCCGGCAGGAATCCAGTCGGCGGACTCCAGGGGCACGATGGCACCGTCGACCTTGAGCTCGAAATCGGCCGGACGCAATCCCGAAAGCGAATCGCCCCTGCGGTCCGTGACGTGCGCATCCAGAATGACCCTCTCGACTCTCGCCTCGTCGCGGTACGTGCCGGGCCGGTCGGAGTCCGGCCGTGTCTGCGCCGCGGAGACTCCCGCGAGGAGACAGCCGCCGAGGGAGAGCCACAACGCGGCGAACGATCTTCCCGGACCCCGCCTCTCCGGGAGGTTCGGTTCGCGCCGGCTCGCCCCGCGCCTCCTCCGTAGCCCGATTCTTTTTCCCAGCACGTTGCGGAAACGATCTCACGAAGCGGAGCCAGGGTGAGCGTCCGATACACTCGGGACGGGGACCGCAGAGGGGAGCGCGAAGGAATGTCACACTCGTCGGACGCGGAGCGGCGGCCTTTTTCGGAGGGCTACGCCACACTCGACGCCCTTCACGTTCTCTCGACCGTCTGGAACGCCTCACCCCCGATGCAGAGGCTTGGCGCCCGGCTCGCCTTCGAGCGCGTCGACCGGGTCCGCGCGGTCCTCGACCCCGTGCAGGGCTATCACCGTGGAGGGATCGGCACCGATGCCGTGAACGGAGCCGTTCTCGCGGGGCTGTTCGACCTGGTGATTGGAACGGTGGGATGGCTCGCGCGGCCGGAGGCGCGCTCGGCCACGGTGTCGTTGTCGATGCTTTTCATCCGTCCCACGCGGGGCGATCTCGTCGTCGCGGAGGCCCGACTCCTCCGGTCGGGTATGAACCTGATGTTCGCCGCGGCCGAGATCTCGGGCGAGGATGGTCAGATCACGGCGCGATGCGACGGAACGGTCGCGCTGGCCCGGGGGAAGACGTCCGGAGAGGATTTCGCCGAGAGAATGCGCGGGAAATAGAGGCTTACGGAGCCAGCCTTCTCGCCGCGTCGCGGATCCGGCCGGCGCACACGTCGATCGTCCCGGCCGTTCTCGCGATCTCCCGGTTGACGTCTTTCCACTGCTTCTCCTCGATCGCCTCCCGGACGGCCGGCAGCGTCTTGACGTCGTAGCCGGTGTAGAAGCCGGGGGCGTAGAGAAAGTGCTTGAACCACGGCCGGCGGGGAAGACCTTCCGCGCGGAGCATTCCCCGCTCCACGGAGCGAATGAGCGCATTGACCGCCGAGAGGCGGACCGCGTCGGAGCCGGGGCCAGCGGACGAAGCCCGTTCGAACTCGCTCGCCGCTCGCGAGAGGTTGTCGGACGCGTTTTCGAGCGGGGAGAAATCAAAAAAAGGCACGGGCGGCTCCCGCTTCTCTTCTGCCATGGGCTCCTGCGGATCTTCGAGCGCGGCGGGGCCTCCTTCGTCGAGGCGCCGGGTCTTCTCTTCATTCGCCTCCCGCTTTTCACTGGCGAGAGCTCGCAGCTCCTTGACGTATGTCGCGACCGTGTCCGACAGACTCGTGAAATCGAACGGAAGCAGATCGGCGTTCGCCAGCCGGAGAACGAACAACCCGGTCGTCTCGGCGAGAGCGCGGCCGTAGACGAATTCGCCGTCGGAAAATCGGGTGTACCAGGCGAAGTCGTCGTAAATCGAGTGATAGACACCCCCGCCGCCCTCTCCGCTGAACCCGAGGTTCAAGGACGGGATGCCGAGATGCTGCAGAAACGGGGTGAAGTCCGAGCCGGACCCGAGCGCGGAGATTCTCAGGTTCGCGCGCTCACGGGCCTCGCGCCGCTGTTCGGGCGTTTTCGCATCCTCGATCCGCCGGAGCCGCATGCGTCTGGCGACGGAGATCTTTTTTTCGGGGTCCTGGACGTCGGCCGCGACGTCGTTGACGAGGCTCTCCAGCGAATGAGAGCCGCCGACGCCGAGGTAGCCGCGCCCGTTCGAGTCCGTGTTGATGTACGCGACGGCCTTCGCGCTGAGCTCGTCGGCGTGCGTCTCGACCCACTCCGTCGAGCCCAGAAGCCCCGGTTCCTCCCCGTCCCAGGCACAGAGAACGATCGTCCTCTTCGGCCGCCAGCCGGATTTCAAGAGCGCTCCGAGGGAGCGGGCCTCCTCGAGGAGCGCGGCGAGCCCGCTGACCGGGTCGCTCGCGCCGTTGACCCAGGCGTCGTGGTGGTTCCCATGGATGACCCATTCATCGGGCCAGACGGAGCCCTCGATGCGCGCGATGACGTCGTGCGCCGGCACGATCTTCCAGTCGAACGCGACCTTCAGGTGAACCGCGGCCGGCCCCGGACCGATGTGGTACGAAACGGGAAGCCCGCCCCGCCACTCGCGGGGAGCCGTGCGGCCGCCGAGCGCGGCGAGCAGCGGACGCGCGTCGCCGTAGGAGATCGGGAGAACGGGGATCCGGGTCAGGGTGCGCGCGTCCTTGCGGTCGAGCCGGCGCGCGCCGCGGGTCGCCCCGACCCCCGGCGTGAGCGGATCGCCCGGGTAAAGCGGCATGTCCACCACGCTCCCGCGCTGGACGCCCTGTTCGGGCCGGTAGGCTCCCTGCGGGTACACGTCCCCTTCGAAGTATCCGTCGTCGCGCGGGTCGGAATAGATCAGGCATCCGATCGCTCCGTGCTCGGCGGCGACCTTCGGCTTGATCCCGCGCCAGCTCGCGCCATATCGCGCGAGAACGATCTTGCCGCGCACGTCGATTTTCATTCGCTCGAGCTGTTCGTAGTCCGCGGGAACCCCGTAGTTGACGTACACGAGCGGCGCCGTGACGTCTCCGTCGATCGAGTAGGCGTTGTACGTGGGGAGCTGCCCGGCGGTCTGGGAGGAGGTCGTATCGCCTGCGACGGGCGTCTCCGCGAGCGAAGCGCGAAAGCGCGTCGGGGCGACGAGCTCTAAGATCCGCTCCGTCGGCGTCGGGAACAGGACGTCGAAGGTCTCGATTCGCGCGTCGAGTCCCCACTCGCGAAGCTTTGCGACCATCCACTTCGCGTTCTGCTCGCCGCGCGCCGAGCCGATGTGGTGCGGCTCGGCGGATAGAAAACGATCGAACTCCCGGATGCTCGCCGGGTCGAGGGCGGAGGCGTAGCGCCGTTCGAGCTCTTTCTGCGATGCGGCGTCTCCGGGAAAACCGCGCAACCCGAGCAGAACCGGAAGGAGTGCCGCCGCGGCGACTCTGCGAATTTGAATTTCCATGAGGCGCGATTCTATGGCGCGCTCCCCCTCTACCCCCGGCGGCGCCTTCTTTTGTCCTTTTGACATTCTGATTGCGCGCGCCGGACTTCGCCCTTAAACTGATCGTGTTTGACAGAGGAGTCGGGGCCCGTGGGGCCCGACAGGACGCTCGGGGGGCGAAGATCGTGACCGCCGCGGCTCCGAACGCTCGAAATCGGCCGTCCCGGCCGACTCGCTCGAGTCTTTCCCGTCCGAATTCCGGAGCCCTTTCATGAGGCTCGTCTGGTCTCAGCCGTCAGCGCCCGCCGACCGGCCGAAGAGCCTCGTGCTTCTGGGAGTCGTCTGCATCTTCTTCGGCGGAGCCGTCGTCGGCCGCCCGGGCGCGACCGACACGCCCAGAGCGTTTCGCGCGGCTGCCGCCAGTCTCCTCGGCACCGGATTTCTCGCGTGCCTCGCCGGGGGCGCGGCCTTCGTCCTCCAGCGCCGCAAGCCCGGTCCGCCGCTCGCTCTGGCCGATTCTTCCGAAACCTCCCCGGACTCCGCAGCATCCATGCGAGAGGAGGAACAGTGGTGAATCGCGAAAACGTGTTCCCGTTCGCCGCCTCGCCCCGGGCAGCTCTCGCCCGGCGCGGCGCCCCCGACAAGTCCCGCGCGGCGCGCGTGAAAGCCGACGTGGAGTGTCCGAAGTGCGCCGGGCCGCTGCGGGTCGAAACCCGGGTCTTCGTCGCGGGGCCGGAGCTGTTCTGTGAAACCTGCGAAACCGCTTTCTCCGTTTTCCGCGACGAGGCGGCCGCCGACTGAGAGAACCGCTTCCCCTCCGCGGCTTGAAAACGGATCAGTCACAAAGGCGGGAGGTTCCAAACGCGCACCGGCGGCGCCGGGCGCGGCCGTGCGTGGATGCCTCGCCGATCGGGAGGATGTCCGGTGACCCGCCTTTTTTAAGCCTGTCAGTTCACGAGGTTTCGGATGGACGGGAGGCCCAGTATCAGAAGGATCAGAGAGAGCGTGAGCGAGACGAAGCCGAGCAGCTGAACGATCGGGGAAGAGGGCAATGCCCGATTCAAAAGGCCAAACAGCTCGAATCCGACTCCGAAGGCCAGAAAGCCGGCACCCAGGCGCAACATAGAAGACCCTCCGGGGCGGATGAATTGCGAAAGTCATGCCGAGAGGTCCCGGCCCGTCTCGTGGGGCCGAAGGCCGGGAAGCCGTGCCGTCAGGGATTGGCGGCGCCGGCCTCGGGCTTCAAATATGCCCAGCGGTGGGGCATGTCGATGATGGCGTGGAAGCGAAGGAGGAAGCGCGCGGAGAGGCGGCCGTCGTCGCCGGCCGCCGGGTCAAACCGGGCGTCCTCGTAGGCGAGATCGAGCGGTGGAAGCGGCGCGGGCCCCCAGTGGAGACCTTCGGCGCTCCGGAGATCGGCCGGATAGCCCAGCCGCCGCGCCGACGCTCTGGCGACGGTGAGCGCCGTCGGCGTCGCGGCGCCGGCGAGCACGCGGAGAAGCTCGCGGCCCTTCTTCAGGATCGCCACCGGCCGGTCCCCGTCGTCGTCGAGCACCGCGCGGTAATAACCCTCCGGCCGCACCCAGTTCTCGGTGTCCAGGAGCCGGACTTTTCTGCCGTCCGGGTCGTATTCGACGGCGGCCTCGCGAAAGAGAGCGGCGCCGAGAGAGACGTCCGCCCCGGACGGGATGGCTTCGGACACCTCGAACCACACATCCGGCTCGCTCCAGCCTCCGATCGCAACCGGCCCCCCTCGGGCAATCCGCCTGCCGAAGACGTCCGTTCGGATCAGGAGGGCGAGGCGGGCGGCCAGCGCGGATCTCAGGCGAACCGGACCGTCTGCCGCCGAATCGATGGCGAATACGCCCTTTTGCCCCCCGACGGAGCCTTCGACCGTAATCTCGGCGGCCCGCGAACCGAGAAGGGGCGCCTCGACGGCGGGCTGCCCCCAATGAGAGGACCAGCCGCCGGCGACCGCGTCCGCGATCTGATGGGTGGGAAGGCCGGTATGGCGGTGCTCGACCTGGACGGGCGCACCTCGTCTCGTTTCCATTCTCCAACGGGTCGGACTCTGAAAGTCGATGACCAGACCGGGGGACCGGACGGCCGCGAGCTGCATCGTGCGGCGGTCGAAAGACAGCATGAGGGGATCTCCCTGGCGCGGAGCGAGCCGCAGAGTCACCCGCGTGGCGTCCGCCGGGCCCAGGGCGACCCCGGCGCGTTCCGCGTCGTCGAAGAGATACCCGCGCCGCCAGAAGTAGGACCGGGTCGTGAGCTGCGCGAGAATGGGTTCAGAAACGACCCGCGTGACGCCATCCTCGTCGGTGAAATAGGCCTTGCCCCCCTGGATTCCGAGCACCGTGGTCGCCCCGGCGGAGGAAACCGTTTCGCGATAAGAGTGCGTATCCCACTCGATCTGCTCGGTTCCGGCTTCGGCGGGGGCTCCTCCGGTCGAGGAAAGCGACAGCCGGATGACTTGCGACCCGGCGAGAGGGCGCACCCCCGTCGCCCGGCGATGGGCGTCTAAGATCCGCCTCGCGAGCGTGGCGTCCGAGCGGCAAGCCGTTGCGGTGAAAAGGACGAGAAGGATCCCGAGCCGGCATCCCCGCGACCGGAGGGTCGAGAGACTCGGCATCGGGGTCAGAAGCGCCGTCGCGGAAGGGAGCATCCGCCGTCCCGGCGCCGGCACGCCGCCGCCCCGGAGAGGGAGGACGGCGCGAGCGGCGCGAGGGAGCGTTTCGCCTCCGCATTCGGAGTTGCCGATCGCATCGCGAACCGATCTTACGCCCGGCGTGAGTGGCCGGGAAAAAACGTGTGGCAGCGGTTTTACTTGTCTATGGGCTCGGAACGGTGGTTAGAATAGCTCACAAATTTTGATCCAGCCGGCAACGGCGATCCACAAGAAGAAGGGGTAGTGCATATGGCAAAAGATTCGAAGGCGCTTTCCAAATCGGCGATCGCAGACCACCTGGCGAAGTCCACGGGCAACACGAAGCGCGTCGCGACCCAGTTTCTCGACGACCTCACGTCGCTTGCCTACAAGGAAGCGAAAAACAGCTTCACGATCCCGGGAGTTGGAAAGCTCGTCCTCGTGAATCGCAAGGCTCGGATCGGCCGCAACCCCGCGACCGGCGAAGAGATCAAGATTCCCGCGAAGCGCGTGGTCAAGTTCCGCGTTTCCAAAAAGGCGAAAGATGCCATCCTCGGCGTGAAGAAGTAACTTCGCGAAAAACAACCCCGTCGAGAGACGAAGAAGAAGCGGTCCCAGTCCGGGACCGCTTTTTCTTTGGTGCGCGTCGTCTTCGGATCGTCGTTACTGCGGGGAAACCGTCCTCGTGTGCACCGTCTTCGTGGTGGTCTTGTACTGAACCGAACGGACCACGGGTTTTCCGCTGATTGTCGTGGTCTGAACCGTGACCTTTTTGCCGACGGCGACGTCTTTGGGGAGCTGCGAGTCGGTCGTGATCGTGTAGGTGGTGGTCTTGCTGTTGGGCCCGATCACCGTGATCGACTGGCCGGGCTCGTACGCCTGGACGGTCCCCGAGACCGACACCATGCGGGTCGACGTGGTCGTTTGCATGGTCTGCGCCGGTGGGGCGCCAGAATCCGTGTCGGTCGTGGACATCGTGCTGGTCGTCCGGCTCTGTGTAGACATCGTCTGGGGACTCGCTGCCCCGCCCGCGGCCGCCGGAGCGGTCACGGTGGTGATCCGGGAGACACGGACCGAGCCGTCCCCCGGTTCCGTGTAGATCATGACGCGGCGGCCGACCTGAATGTCACCCGGGACCGTCAATCCCGGATCGAGCGTGTACGTGACCGTCCCCTTGTTCGGCTCCCGGATCACGATCGTGCGGCCCGGCTCGTAAGTGACGACCTCTCCGCTCACGGTCACCGTCTTGATCGTCGTCGAGGTGGATCCGTCGGGATGCTGCGTCGTCGTCTCCGTGGTGCGCGTGCTCGACGTCGTCCCGGCGGCCGGCGCCTCCTGCTGCTGGGCCATGAGGACCGCGGTCGCCGAAGCGAGCGCGACGGAGGCGAGATTCGTTTTCCATGACATGCGTGTGCTCCTTTCGACTTCGGTCCGAGCGGACCGGTCATCGAGAGGCCCCCGGTGGTTCCGGGGGCCTGATTCGCTTTGCGGGTTACGCCGCCTTCTTCATCTTTTTCTTCGACTTCATCTTCATGCCCGAATAGGGCGCGATGGTCGTCGCCTTCTGCCCGTTGTCACCCTTCGTGTAGGTCACCTTCACCCGGTCGCCGGCGTTGATCGCGGCGCCCGCCATCGAGACGTTCTCGTCGAGATCGAAGGAGTAGTCCTTGTTCTTTGGACCCGTCACGGTGATCTTCTTGCCCGCGTCGTACGTCTTCACTTTCCCGATCACTGTTTCGGTCTTGACCTTCGTGTTCGGGCCCGGCCCCGTGTGCTTGGTCGTCGATTCCACGTGCATGGATCCGCCCGGCGGAACCGCGGCTTCGGTTTTCGGCGCCGCCGTCATGCCCGAGTGATCGGCCATGGATCCGGTCCCGCTCGAGCCCATCGCCTTGCCCGAGCCCTTCGAAACGGTGACCGCCTTGTTTCCTCCGGACTCCTTCGTGTACCGCACGGTGACGGTCTGGCCGGCCGCGATGCCGGCATCGACCTGCGCGTTCGCGTCGAGGTCAAACGAGTAGTCCTTGTTTCCCGGTCCTGTGACGGTGATTTTCTTGCCGGCGTCCATCATCTTCACCGGGCCGGTGACGGACTCGGTTTTCGCCTTCGTGTTCGGGCCCGGTCCGGTGTGTTTGGTGGTCGATTCGGTGTGGGTGGTCTGGCCCAGCACCGTCGTCGCGGCACAAAAGGCCACGGCTACGGCAATTTCTCGGATGCGCTTCATAGACTTCTCCTTACGCGGCCCAAAATGGACCTTCTAGAAAGACGATCCAAGAATCGTGCCCGGAAAGGACGCGCCGGGAGTTATCCTCGATCCGATGCGCCGGATCACCCTCCTCGTCTGCTGGCTCGCCGCCCTCGCTTTTTTCCCTGTTCTGGCCGCGGCGGCGCCGGAGCCGCCCCGCTGGCCTCTGACGCTGCGGGACGGGCTTCCCGGGGCGCTCCCCGGCTGGTCGGCGGCTCCGTCGGACCCTCTTCCGGACGAGGACGAGAACGGGATGGGCCACTACACGGAGGTCTCCCGGTTTTTTCAGAGGATCGAGAGCGCGACATCCACGAAGCAGTTCCGCATCGCGGTACAGGATTACGGGAGCGGCGCGGACCTGCTCCCCATGCTGCGCAAGGCGGTCTCCGAAGCGGCCCGGGCGGGAGTCGAGACGCGCGAACTCGACATGGCGGGACACCGCGCCTTCGTCGTGACCGATCGCTCGACCGGGAAGCCCACGACGATGGTGACCGTGTTCGTTTCGGGAGGGCGCCTGGTGCTGGGACAGGGTGCGAACGTGGCGGGGGAAGAGGCCGTGAAGCTCGTGCGCCTCGTGGACTTTCCGAAGGTCGCCGGAGCCCGATGACGGAGCCGCGCCCATGACGATCTCGACGCCGTGACGATCCGGATCCGCCGCGCCGTTCCCGAGGATGGCCCCCGGATCTTAGAGCTCGATCGCGAGCTCGCCCGCTTCGAGAATCTGACGCCGCCCGACGAGCAGGAAGGCCGGCGCCTCCTCGGCTGGATTTTCGGCGAGGGAAAGCTCGAGGCCCTGGTGGCCGAGGAGGACGGGGCGATCGCCGGGATGGCTCTCTTTTACGAGGGGCTCGGCACATTTCGGGCGAAGCCTTTTCTCTATCTCGAAGACCTCGTCGTCTCGGGGGAGGCCCGGAGCCGCCACGTCGGCGAAGCGCTCATGTCCGCCCTCGCCCGCGAAGTCGTGTCCCGCGGCGCTCTCCGGATCGAGTGGAGTGTCCTGGATTGGAATGCGCGGGCGATCTCGTTCTACGAGCGCCTGGGCGCGAGCCACACGGCCGAATGGGTCAAGTATTCGTTGGAAGGCGAGAATCTCGCGAAGCTCGCCAGACGCGGGTAGGGATCGCGGCGCTTTCGATGCCGGCTCGCCGGGCTCGAGAGCTCAGACTCCGATCGGATGCCATGTGGTCTTGATCTCGACGAACGCTTCGATGAAGTCGAGCCCCTGCGCGTCTTCCGACGCGTAATCGCGCACGGAGTACCGCCGGACTCGTTTCACGTTGACCGCCGCGTCCTCGCCCAGCAGTTTCGAAAGGCCCGAGTCGCCTCCGGCGTCGGCGATCGCCTGGACGTCCATGTGCCGCGCGAGATGCGGCACGAGCTCGTCGCGGCGCCCGGAGATCAGGTTCGCGACGCCGCCCGGAAGATCCGACGTGGCCAGCACCTCCGCCAGCTCGAGCGAGGCGAGGGGGTGCTTCTCGGAAACGAGCACGACCGCGGAGTTTCCCGCGACGAGCACGGGAGCCAGGTGGGAGACCAGGCCCAGGAGGTCGGGAGCGTTCGGCGCGACGATCCCGACGACGCCCATCGGCTCCGGCACGGAGAAATCGAAATACGAAGACGCGACCGGGTTGACGGTTCCGAGCAGCGCGGTGAATTTGTCGGACCACCCGGCGTAATGCACGAGCCGGTCGATCGCCGCGCGGACCTCGCGGCGAGCGGCGGCGGCGGTCGAACCGCGCGTCTCCCGGAGGAGCTTTTCGAACCCCTCGACGCGGCCTTCCATCATTTCGGCCATGCGGTAGAGGATCTGCCCCCGGTTGTAAGCGCTGCGGGACGCCCAGCCGGACTGCGCCGCGCGCGCCTTCCGGACGGCCTCGCGAAGGTCCTTTCTCGATCCGCGCGAGATGTTCGCAAGGAAGGCGCCTCGCGGCGATTCGACGGCGTCGGCGCGCCCGGACTCGGTGCGGAGGAACTCCCCGCCGACATAGAGCTTGTAGGTCTTCCGGATTTGAAGGCTCTCGTTGCCCGATTCCCGAGCTCTGTTTCGCGGACGGGCGTTTTTCCCGCTCACGAGAGCTCCACGTACGCGCGCAGCCCGTGCATGCCGCCCTCGCGCCCGAAGCCGGATTCCTTGTATCCGCCGAAGGGGGAGGCCGGATCGAACTTGTTGAAGGTGTTCGCCCACACCACCCCGGCGCGCATCCTGGACGTGATCTGGAAAATTTTCGATCCCTTGTCCGTCCACACGCCCGCCGAAAGGCCGTAGGGGATGTTGTTCGCCTTTTCGACCGCCTCGTCGGGCGTTCGGAAGGTCATGACCGCCAGGACGGGGCCGAAGATCTCTTCGCGCGCGATCCGATGAGACTGGGCGACCTCCGAGAAGAACGTGGGAGGGAAGAAGAAGCCCTTTGTCGGAAGGGCGCAGGAGGACTGGTGCAGCCGGGCGCCCTCCTCGACACCGCAGGCGACGAGCTCGCGAATCTTGTCGAGCTGCATCCTGGAGTTGATAGCGCCCACGTCGGTGTTCTTGTCCATCGGGTCGCCGACGCGCAGCGTTTCGATGCGGAGCTTGAGCTTCTCGAGGACCTTTTCGGCGACCGACTCCTGGACGAGAAGTCTCGATCCGGCGCAGCAGACGTGTCCCTGATTGAAATAGATCCCGTTGACGATCCCTTCGACCGCCTGGTCGATGGCCGCGTCTTCGAACACGATGTTCGCCGCCTTGCCTCCGAGCTCCAGGGAGAGCCGCTTTCCGCTGCCGGCGATGGCGCGCTGGATCAGTTTGCCGACCTCCGTCGAGCCGGTGAACGCGACCTTTCGGACGCGGGGGTGGTTCACGAGCTGCGCGCCCGTCTCGCCGGCTCCCGGCACGATGTTCACGACGCCCGGCGGCAGGTCCGCTTCCTGGCAGATCCTCGCCAGCGCGAGAGAGGTCAGCGGGGTCGTCTCGGCGGGCTTTAAGACCACGGTGTTTCCGGCCGCGAGCGCCGGCGCGATCTTCCACGCCGCCATCAGCAGCGGGAAGTTCCACGGGACGATCTGGCCGCAGACGCCGATCGAGGAGACGCGGTGGCGGGGAAACGCGTATTCGAGCTTGTCCGCCCAGCCGGCGTGGTAAAAAAAATGGGCGATCGCGAGAGGGACGTCGACGTCGCGGGACTCCTTGATGGGCTTCCCCCCGTTGAGGGTTTCGAGAACGGCGAGCTCCCGCGACTTTTCCTGCATGAGCCTGGCGATCCGATAGATGTATTTGCCCCGCTCGGCCGGTCTGAGCCTCGACCAGCGCTTCCGGTGCGCGTCCTCGGCCGCGCGCACCGCCGCGTCGACGTCGGCCTCCCCGCCCTCCGCCACTTCCGAGAGCACCTCCTCGGTGGCCGGGTTGATGGTCTCGAAGACGCGGCCGGAACGCGAGGGGACGAACTTGCCGTCGATGAAGAGGTTCTCGCGCTTCTCGATGCGAACGATGTCCGCGGACTCGGGCGCGGGCGAGTACTCCCAGGCCGTCCCGAACTCGATGCGCGGACGCTCCGCCTCGAACCTCCGGACCGCCGCCTTCCGCTCCGCTCTCTCGTCGATCTCGGTCGCCATGATCAATCCTTCGTGAAGTAGTCCTCGTTCTGATACCGACCGCTCGACTCCTTCGCGAGCTGCATCAGGAGATCGTTCGCGAGCGTCGAGGCGCCGATTCGAAAGAGGTCGGGGGTGAGCCATGCGTCGCCCAGCGTTTCCTTGACGAGGACGAGCAGGTGGAGCGCCTGCTTCGAGGTCTTGATGCCCCCCGCGGGTTTCATGCCGACGCGACGGCCCGTTGCGAGGTAGTGGTCGCGGATCGCCTCCAGCATCACGAGGACGACCGGCGCCGTCGCGGCCGGGGTCACCTTCCCGGTGGACGTCTTGATGAAGTCCGCGCCGGCGGCCATCGCCAGGTCGGACGCGCGGCGCACGTTATCGTAGGTCTCGAGCTCGCCGGTTTCCAGGATGACCTTCAGATGCGCGGCGCCGCACGCTTCCTTCACCGCCAGGATCTCGTCCGTGACGCGGTCGTACTCGCCCGACAGGAAGGCGCCGCGGTCGATCACCATGTCGATCTCGTCAGCGCCCGCCTCGACCGCGCGGCGCGTGTCGTCGAGCTTGACGGGGAGCGGAACCTGGCCCGCGGGAAAGCCCGTCGCGACGGACGCAACTTTGACCCCGCTCGTCCCGAGGGCGTCCTTCGCGATCGCCACGAAGTTCGGGTACACGCAGATGGCGGCGACGTGGGGGACGGTGGGATCCTCGGGAAGCGGCCGGATGGCTTTCCGGCATAACTGGCGCACTTTGCCCTCGGAGTCTTTGCCCTCGAGGGTGGTCAGATCGAGCATCGACATGGCGAGGCGGATCCCGGCGCGCTTGGCCTCTTTCTTGATCGACCGGCGGCCGAGCCCGGCCGCCCGCTCCTCGATCCCGACCTGATCCACAGGCGGAACCCGCGAGAGATCGAACAGGGACGGAATCGCGCTCATGGGAGGGGGAGAATTATAAGGGGAGGGCGCCCGGGGTTGGGCGAGAGGCGCTCGTCGAGTCGCAACCTGCTCGCGGCCCGTTCGGCCGGGATTTCGCCCCAACGGGAAATTGAGGGCTTCCGGTCTATCGGCTCGGCGCCCCGCGCCTGGCGCCTGGCGCCTGTCACCTACCCATTCGGCACGTCCCAGAGGTCCCGCACGTCCGGGTGGTCCCAGGGAATGCGGTATTCGTCGGGAGACGCCGGATCGAAAGTTTCCGTGACCCAGTACAGGAGAGAGCACGGGTTCGTCAGGGGGCGATAGCCGTGGGCGACCCCGATGGGGATCCGGATCAGGAGATCGTGCCCGCCGCCGGTCACGATCACCTGGGAGCGGCGGAAGGTGGGCGAGGTCGTTCGGATGTCGTAAAGGACGACTTTCGCCTTCGACGGCGGAGGAAAGAACCAGATGTCATCCTGACGCAGGTGGTAATGCAGGCCCTTGATGTGATTTTCGGCGTCTACAGTCGAGAAGTTCATCTGCGCGGGGGCCGGCGCGGGAGGCGCGAAGAACTCGGCGAGCGCGCGGCTCTCCGGGTGGTCCGCGCCCGCCCGGAAGATCTCGAGGAAGAAGCCCCGGTCGTCGGTGATCCGGGTGAGCTTCAGCGTCCGAACGCCTTCGAGGGGCTTCGGGCGGTCGTAGGCCTTGGGAACGGCCCGGAATTTCTCGTCGATGTCGTCGAACGTCACGAGGCGGATCTTAACCCGCCCTCGGTGTCCCGACATCGCGGGGCCGGGTCCGATTCCCAAAAAGAAGGGCGGTTGCCCGCCCTTCCGTTCGTCCCGACTCCGAAACCGACCCGGCGCGCGCGTCTCGCGCGCCCGGGAGTCAGCGGGAAGCCATCTTCGCCGCTGCCGGTTTCACCTCGCCGGAGGACTTCCAGGCGATCGTGAAACCGTTGCGCTTCTCGTAAGAAAACTTCTTCTCGCCGTCGAAATGATGCGTGCCGTAGGCGAGGTGGAATCCGTCGTTCGAATTGGAGAACCAGTACTGCAGATTCTTGACCACCGTCGGCGTGGCCTTGTCCGGCCCGAGCGCCTTGTCGAGCCGCACGGACGCGAACCCGCTGGCGAGCTTCGCCTCGGCGACCTTCGCGCCGTCGGAGAACGAGATCGAGTCCTCGCGCGTTTCGAACTTCGACCACTTCACGGGGAACACCGTGTTTAAGATCGAGCCGATCGCCGTGCGTTGCTCCGGGGAGGATCCCTTGTCGAAGGTCACGACCGCCCACTTGGTCGGCATCCCCGGACCCGGATGGTGGTGCCACTCCCCGCCGAGGTCGAGGGAGACCCAGACCATCTGATTCGAGAGATCGACGTTTCCGTAGTGGCTTCCGGAGCGGAACTTGTAAACGTTATTGGCCTCGCACATGTGCTCGTCCGCCGAGGGCCCGAAATAGCAGCTGCAGAAGAGAGGGCAGGAGCACGATTCGATCGTGTCGGCCGTGACATCGAACGTCTTTCCGCGGTCGGGAGTGGCCGCTACGAGGACGAGCGCCGCGACGGCCGCGGCAACGAGGCTGACTGTCTTCTTCACGAGTTCTCCTTTCAATGACGGACCCGTCCGGCAAAAGGGCGGGCGAACTCTGACCTGCAGGACTCGGAATCTGCGCGGAAGTATCCTCCCGCCAGAGGCGACGCGCAACTCGGGAAGTGGCCGGCCGGCCCTCCCTGCGGGGCCCCCCGCGTCCCCCACGGGGAGGGCGAGGTCCTGGTGGCGAAGACGCAGCACCTTCCTGCGGGGCCCCTCACCCCAACCCTCTCCCCGGGCCCGGGGCGAGGGGGCAGAGCTGCGCCTCCACCTCGAGGGTGGCTAAGGGGGTACCGAAAGCCCGCAGGCGAAGGCAGGTCCAGGGCGAGGTCCTGGTGGCG
>JBDUBI010000168.1:0-6343 GCA_040004225.1 Acidobacteriota bacterium | reverse complement strand
GCGGGATCCCGGTGGTCGACCTCTCGGCGGACTTCCGCCTGAAGAGCGCCGCGTCGTTCGAGAGGTTCTACGGGCCGGTGCCGGCGGGTTTCGCGCGGCAGCCGGAATTCGTCTACGGGCTGCCCGAGCTCTTCCGGGAGCAGATCGCGTCTTCCCGCGCGATCGCGTCGCCGGGATGTTTCGCAACGGCGTCGATCCTGGCTCTCGCGCCCCTGTGGCGCGCCGGTCTGGTCGCAGACGGGACTCCCGTCTCGGTTTTCGCGATCACGGGCTCGTCCGGCGCCGGTGTCACGCCGTCGCCGACGACGCACCATCCCCGCCGCGCCTCGGCGTTCTTCGCGTACGGCCTCGAGGGCCATCGCCATCTGCCGGAGATCGAAGAGTCCCTGTCGGCGGTGGGACCCGCCGCGGAGGGCCGCATCGTTTTCCAGACGCATTCGGCACCTCTCGTTCGGGGGATTTTCGTCACCGCGGCCGTTCCCCTTCGCGCGCCGATGGACCGCGACGCTCTGCGGGCCCTCTACCGCGAAGCGTACGGGCGGGAGTTTTTCGTCCGACTCGTCGACGGCTCTCCCGACGTCGCCGCGGTCAAGGGGACGAACTTCGCCGACATCGGGGTCGCTACCTCCGGCGACGTCGCCCGGATCTTCGTCGCGATCGACAACCTGGTGAAGGGCGCGGCGGGGCAGGCCATCCAGGCGATGAACATTCTCTTCGGGCTTCCGGAGCCGACGGGTCTCAAGATGTCCGGGGTGTTTCCATGAGCCGGGCCGCGATCGAATCGAAGGCGCAGGGTTCCGGAAGCGAGCTGCCCACCTACACGCGGTGGCCGATCACGCTCGCGCGCGGCGAAGGATCGACCGTCTGGGACGAGGCCGGGAAAAGCTATCTCGACCTGTACGGCGGCCATGCTGTCGCCTCGACCGGGCACGCGCACCCGGCCGTGGTGCGGGCGATCTCCGAGCAGGCGAAGACGCTCCTCTTCTACTCCAACGTGGTCGCCCTGGGCGTCCGCACGCGCGCCGCCGACGCGATCGCCCGGCACGCCCCGGCGCCTCTCACGTCGGTCTTCTTCGTGAATTCCGGCACCGAGGCGAACGAAAACGCGATGCGGCTGGCGCGCCGCGCGACGGGACGCAGCGACGTTCTCTCTTTCCAGGGCGGGTTCCACGGGCGGACGGCGGATGCGATCTCGGCCGCCGGGCTCGAGAAGTACCGCGCCCTCGGGGAGCCGAACGTACCCGGCCACCGGATCGCACCGTTCGGAGACCTCGCGGCGGCCGACGCGCTCCTCGACGCCCGGGTCGCGGCCGTCCTGCTCGAGCCAATCCAGAGCCTGGCGGGAGTGGTGGAGGCGCCCGCCGGATACTTTCAGGGCCTGCGCCGGCTTTGCGACGAGCGCGGCGTGAAGCTGATCTACGACGAGGTGCAGACCGGATTCGGGCGGACGGGCACATTCTTCTTCGCGGGCCGCCACGGGGTGGTCCCGGATCTCGTGACTCTGGCCAAAGGCATCGCGAGCGGCGTCCCGATGGGCGCCGTGCTGGTCTCAGACGACATCGCCGCGGGCGTGAAGCCGGAAGAATACGGGACGACCTTCGGCGGCGGACCTCTCGCGTGCGCGGCCGCGGAAGCGACGGTGCGTGTCATCGAATCGGAGGGCCTCCTCGAAAACGTGCGGCGCGGCTCGGAGCGCCTTCGCGCCGGGCTCGCCGGGATCCCCGGTGTCCGCGAGGTGCGGGGCGAGGGGTTTCTTCTCGGGATCGTCCTCGACCGGCCGGGCAAGCCCGTGCGCGAGGCGCTCATGGCCCGCGGGATTCTGGTGGGCGGCAGCGACCTCCCCGACGTGCTGCGGCTCCTGCCGCCTCTCGTCCTCCGGGAGGTGGAGATCGACGCGTTCCTGACCGCGATGCGGGAGGTGCTGTGAGGCATTTCCTGACGACGCGGGACTTGACCTTCCCCGAGTTCGAGGCCTTACTCGCGCGCGGCGAGGAGTTCCGGCAGGGGGCGCGCAGCGACGCGCTCGCGGGCGCCCACGTGGGTCTGGTGTTTTTCAATCCTTCCTTGAGGACGCGCGTGTCGATGGAGGTCGCGGTGTCGAAGCTGGGGGGCACGCCCGTGACGCTGTCGGTCGGGTCCGACGCCTGGCCGATGGAGTACCGGGACGGCGTCGTCATGGACGGCCCCGCCGCGGAGCACGCGCGCGAGGGCGCGGGGGTCCTCGGCCGCTACTGCGACATGCTCGGAGTCCGGTCGTTCCCCGAGGGCAGGGACTATGAGGTCGACCGTCGGGAGCCCGTGCTGAACGCCTTCGCCCGCTACTCGGGCGTTCCCGTCGTCAACCTCGAGTCGCCGCTCGATCACCCCTGCCAGGCGATGGCAGACGCGCTGACGATCCGGGAGCAGCTCGGGAACACGAAAGGGCGGCGGGTCCTGCTCACGTGGGCCTACCACCCGAAGGCGCTCCCGATGGCGGTCCCGAACTCTTTTCTCCTCGGAGCGGCCCGGCTCGGCGCGGACCTCGTGCTCGCGCGCCCGGAGGGCTACGAGCTCGACGTCGACATCGTGCGCACCGCGGAGCGCCTGGCGGCCGAGAGCGGCGGCGCTCTCACGGTGACGGACGAGCGGGATGCCGTCTACGACGGGGTGGAGGTCGTGTACGCGAAATCCTGGGGGGCGCTCGCCGACTATGGAGAGCCGGAGGCCGAGGCCCGGCGGCGCGCGAAGCTGCGGGACTGGCGGGTCACCGAGGCCCGGATGGCGCGCGGACGGAACGCGATCTTCATGCACTGCCTGCCCGTCCGACGCAACGTCGTCGTCGACGACGCGGTGCTCGACGGACGTCGCTCGGTCGTTCTCGACGAAGCCGAGAACCGGATGTACGCGCAGCAGGCGATCCTCGAATGGCTCGCGCTGGAGAAACAGTGAAGGACGGCGCTGCCGGGGTGGAGGCGCCCGGGCACCGCCTGACCGGCGTCGACGCCGAGATTCTGCGCGAGGCACTCCCGTACATCCGGCGATTCAAGGGCAAAACCTTCGTCCTGAAGATCTCCGGCAAAGTCACGGAGAAGCTCGACAATCTGTCCTCCCTCGCCGAGGAGATTGCGCTCCTCCACCAGGTCGGAATCCGGGTCACCGTCGTGCATGGCGGGGGAGCGCAGGCGACGCAGCTCTCCGAGCGCCTCGGGCTGGAGACGAAGCTCGTGAACGGCCGCCGCGTCACGGACGACGAAACGCTTGAGGTCGTGAAGATGGTGTTCGCGGGGAAGATCTCGGTCGAGATCCTGTCGGCGCTCCGCGCGTTCGGCGTGCAGGCGGTCGGCGTCTCGGGGATCGACGGCAACGTGGTGCTCGCGCACAAGCGCGCCCGGAAGAGCCTCATGAACAAGGACACGGGCAAGCGCGAGCTGGTCGACTTCGGAAACGTCGGGGACGTCGTGGAGGTGGACCCGCGGCTCCTGACGACGCTCCTCGACGCCGGCTATCTCCCGATCGTATCGCCGCTGGCGGCGGACGAAGATGGAAAGGTTTTCAACGTCAACGCCGACGCGATCGCCTCCGCTCTGGCTGTCGCGCTCGGGGCGGAGAAGCTCATCCTGCTCTCCGACGTGCCGGGCGTTCTGGCGAACCCGGCCGATCCCGCCAGCCGCATCTCGAGGCTGTCCTCCTCCGACGCGCGGAAGCTCGCGAAGAGCCCGGCGGTGTCCGGCGGAATGGTGGCGAAGCTCGAGGAAATTTCGCGGGTCGTCGAAGCGGGCGTGTCCGCCGTCCACATCGTGAACGGGAACCAGAGAAATGCCCTCCTGTCGGAGGTGTTCGGAGACACCGGCAGCGGCACGATGGTCATCGGCGCGTGAGAGCCGGATGAGAGCCGCCGGCGTCACGACGGTCCTCGACCGGCTGATGGAGTTCGTCTCGATCCAGAGCGTCTCCGGAAACGAAGGACCGCTGGCCGACCGCATCGCCGGAATCTGCGCCGATTTCGGGGTCCGGGCGGAGCGCGAAGGGAGAAACGTCGTCGCGCGGCGCGGGGAGGGAAGTCCCTGCCTTCTGCTCAACTCGCACCTCGACACGGTGCCCGCGGTGGACGGCTGGACGGCGGACCCGTGGACGCCGCGGATCGAAGGCGACCGGCTCGTCGGGCTCGGATCGAGCGACGCGAAGGCCTCCGTCGCGGCGCTGCTCGAGGCGTTCCTGACGGCGCCGCTGCCGGAAAATGGCGGAGGAAGCCTTCTCTTCGCCGCGACGTGCGACGAGGAGACCGGCGGCCAGGGCCTCGAGACGATCGTGTCGGGCCTCGTCTTCGACGCCGCCATGGTCGGGGAGCCGAACGGATTTACGCCGGCCATTGCGCAGAAAGGTCTCGTCAAAGTCAGGCTCCTTTCGCGCGGACGGGCGGGGCACGCGGCGCGGCCCCACCTGGCGGAGAACGCGATTGTGCGCGCGGCGGACGACGTCCGGGCGGTCGCCGCGCTGCGTTTTGAGGAAGAGGACCCCTATCTGGGAAAGCCCACGGCCACGGCGACCGTCATCCGGGGCGGGCTGAGATCCAACATCGTGCCGGACCTCTGCGAAGTGACGATCGACGCCCGGACGATCGGCGCGTTCGACAACGACGCGATGGTGGCGGCGATCCGGGCGGCGGTCTCGTCGGACGTCGAGATCCTGTCCGTCCGCTTGAAGCCGGTCGCGGGCGACCCGTCCTGGAAGATCGCGCGGGCCGCGTCCGCCGCCGCGGGAGGGGCCGCCATCACCGGTTTCCCGAGCGTCAGCGACCTCGCCCACCTGGGAGGAAGGCCCGCCGTCGTCTTCGGACCGGGGGAGCCGGCCCACTCGCACGCGCCGGACGAATCGATCGCCATCGCGGCCGTGGTGGAAGCGCCGGACGTCTACCGCCGCGCGATCGCGGCGTACTTCGCGTGAGGCTCCCCGTCAAGAAGTCAAAGCGCGGCCGCGCGAAGGACGCTCCGAGGGCGGCGCTCTGGGGCGCGGGCTTCACGACCGCCCCCGGGGAGGCCTTAGCGCGCCTCTCGATCTCCCATCCGTTCGACCGGCGTCTCGCGGAGCACGACGTGCGCGGCTCTCTCGCCCATGCGCGCGGGCTCGCGCGCTCGGGCCTTCTGACGAAAACGGCGCTTGCGCGCATCGAATCGGCTCTCCGGAAGATCGGCGCGGAGCTCGAAGGGGGGACCTTCCGTTTCGCGGACGCGGACGAGGACATTCATTTGAACGTCGAGCGGCGCTTAATCGAGCTCGCCGGAGACGCGGGCCGGCGCATCCACGCGGGGAGATCGCGCAACGACCAGGTCGCGCTCGACCTGCGCCTGTGGACCATCGCCGCGATCGACCGCGCCTCCGAAGGCGCTCGGCGGCTCGCCTCGGCGCTGCTCGATCGCGCGGAGGAATTTCTGGAAGGGAAGGTCGTCGTCGCGGCCCGCACGCACCTGCGCAGCGCGCAGCCCGTGCTGCTCGCGCACGTGTTCCACGCGTGGGTGGAGATGCTGCTGCGGGACCGGGCACGGCTGGCGGATGCGCGGCGCCGGGCGGCCGTGTCGCCGCTCGGGTCCGGGGCGTGCGCGGGTTCGACGCTCCCCCTCGACCGGGCGGGCGTCGCGCGGGAGCTCGGACTTCCCGCTCTCTCGGCGAACAGCCTGGACGCCGTCTCGGACCGCGATTTCGCCGCCGAGTTCGAGTTCGCGGCCGCCCTCGCCATGGCGCATCTCTCCCGCATGGCCGAGGACCTGATCCTCTGGACCGGCGAGGAATACCGCCTCTTCCTGCTCTCCGACGCGACCTCGACCGGCTCGTCGATGATGCCGCAGAAGAAGAACCCCGACTCGCTCGAGCTCACGCGCGGAAAGGCCGGGCGCGTGATCGGGAACCTGATGGCGACGCTGGCGGTGATCAAAGGGCTCCCGCTGTCGTACGACCGCGACCTCCAGGAGACGCAACAGCCGTTGTTCGAGACGGCGGACGCAATCGACGCTTCGCTGGCAGCCGTTACGGAGGTCGTCCTGGGACTCGCGCTGCGCCCCGAGGGGGATCGCCTCTCGATCGAGCCGTCGATACTGGCGACCGACGTGGCGGAAGAGCTCGTCCGCCGGGGCGTCCCCTTTCGCACCGCGCACGAGCGGGTTGCACGCTGGACCGCGAAGGCCGCCGAAGGCCGACGCGACATCCGCGAGGTGGTCTGGACGGAAGCCCCGGAGCTGCGCTTTTTCGCGGAGTCCCTTTCGCCGGAATCTTCTGTCCGGCGCCGCGACGGAGTCGGGGGCACCTCCCCCCGACGAGTCCGGTCCGCCCTGCAGAGGGCCCGGCGCCAGCTCAAAGGGTGAGCACAGGA
>JBDUBI010000216.1:0-21536 GCA_040004225.1 Acidobacteriota bacterium | reverse complement strand
AGAACGTTACGTCCGTGCGCACCACGTATTACAACCTGACGGGAGGGCAGCTCGTTCTGGTCAACAATCCGGCGTCGCTCACGCGCTTCGGAGCGCCGACGTCGACCCTCGGTCCACGCATTCTTCAGTTCGCCGCCAAAGTGAGCTTCTAAGCGGGTCGCTCGAGGCCCCGGGGGGCGCCGTGCCGGCGCCCCCTTCCTCATGACTCCCGCCACCCGAGCATCGATCTCCCGGGGACGTGCGCTCTTCAACCGCACCGAGTATTTCGAAGCGCACGAGGTCTGGGAAGAGGCGTGGCTCGTCGAGACCGGTGCGACGCGTTTCATGCTCCAGGGGCTGATCCAGATCGCGGCGGCACTGCTGAAGGCCGGGCGGTCCGAGCATCCGAGCGGGTGCCTGCGGCTCCTGGACGCGGGAATCGGAAAACTCGAGGGGGGTGACGGCGGCGCGAGCGGGCTCGCCCTCGTCCCGTTTGTCGCCGCCCTCCGGGGTTTGCGTGCTCCCGTTGTCGCGTGGGCCGCGGGAACGTCGCCGCCGCCGCCCCCCTCGTCCTTCCCGAGACTCGAGGAGGCGCCACGGCCCTGACTGCAGGCGTCACCGTCGCGGCGCGAATTCTCCTCTTCCAAAAAGCATGCACTCGTAAGACGTGTCCCTCTTCAGGCTGACGATCGGCCGGAATCCGAGCGACGCGAGCTCCCGAAGGCTGGCCCGGTCCAGGTGCAGGGAGTAGACACCGACGACGTCCGCCCCGGCCGCCGCCTTCCGGATGGCCGCGGGCTGGAGCGGGCGGTGGAGCTCGATTTCGCGGATCTCGACCGCGTTGCCGAAGTAGAGACGTTCGCCATAGGCCCACATCTGCTCGAACGCGAGTACGCGCGGCGCCGGGCGCATCGAAAGGATCCGCCGCGAAGCCTCGATCTCTCCGGAGGTCCGGTCGCTCAGGAGGGAAATCGACCGATTCGCGGCATACGGAACGCAGAGGAGGAGCGCCGCGGCCGCAATCGGGCGATGACCCGCATCGCGCAAGCGCTGCCAGCCCGCCCCGGCGCCCAGGCACAGGAAAGGGATCGCGCTCTGGAGATACCGCCATTCTTTGTGGGCGAATACGGACATCAGCAGGACGATCGCGAGAAACACCGCGAGAGCCGCGCGCGCGCGTTTGTCCCGCCATCCCGCCACCGCGAGGAGCAGCAGCAGGGGCCCGGCCCACTGGAGGGGAGTTCGGAGGTACCAGAAAAACCCCTCCTCGATGGCGAGCCTCGCCGCTGGAATCTCGAGCCACATGATGCGGACGAACGAACGCAGGCTCGCAAACGGCGCGCCCCACGTCAGCTGATCGACGAGCCCGACGCACAGGAGCGCGCCCGCGACGAAGCCCGTTCCCAGAAGGATCACGCGCCTCGGGCTCCTGAACCTCCAGCCGCTCCACGCGAGGAGCGGAAGGAGCACCACGCCTTCGCTCCACCGGATCGCGAATGCGGCCGCGGCGAAAAACCCGGCGGCGAGCTGCGGCCCGGCCCGTTCGGAAGGATCGCTCGCGAGCCAGAACGCGGCGATCAAGGCTGCAGCCGATATCGGCCGGGGATAGGGGGTGGCGCCATAGGAGAACGGCATCCAGGCGAGCGCGTAGAGGAACGCGGCCGCGAGGGACGCCCGGACGGTCCAGTCCCACCGGCGGGCCAGCGCGTAAAGAATCGCGATCGAGGCCGAGGTGATCGCGACATTGGGGAAGGCCGAAATCCACGTCACCGATGCCGGATCGCGCACGCCGGCTAAGGCGGCGAGCTTGACCGCCGGCCAGATGAGGACGATCGGATGAAAGAGGCACCGCAGCTCCCAGGGGTCGTAATGGACGCCGAGAGCGTATTTCGCGGCGGTCTGAACGATCTCCAGGTCGTCGCCGGTTAAAAATCCGGGGAACCGCCAGGCGAGCGCCAGTTTCGAGGCCGCCGTCACGGCAACCAGGACGCCCAGAAGAACGCCCGTCCCCGGCCGGGGGCCTTCTGATTCCGGCGTCTCACGAGAGCGGGGGCCGCTCAAGCGCCCGTCGCCGTCAGTTTGCGGTTGAAACGGGCGCTCGCCGAGGTCGGGCCCGGGCCGCGCCCACCTCCGAGGTTCCGGACGTCAGCCGGAGGGCCGCGGCGCGGGCCGACTGGACTGCCGGCTCGAGCGCGGCCGCCAGGCGGTCCAGCTCGCGGACGAAAGTCACCGATCCCCGCCGTTCCGCGTCCTTCCGCATCGCGAGGACGTGGCGACGGAAGAGCCTGACGTCGTTCCACCGCCCGAGCGTGTCCTGGATCGTCTTCTTGTCCTCGATCTCTCCTTCCAGGCCCGGGCGTCCGGCGAGGGCGAGGTCCTCCGTCACGTACCGCGCCTCTTTGACGGCGAGTCGATAACGATGCAGGGCGCGGTCGCTCGACGCCTCGGGCAGGGGAAAGAGGTTTTTTTCGGCCCTGTCCCGCGCCTGCTCGAGGAGCGGGAGGACGTCGCGATGTTTCTTCCGCGACAGCCGGGAGAGCTTGCGCCGAAGGCGTTCTAGCTCCTGCTCCGGCACCCGTCGCGCCGCGGCCCTCGCGCCCTCCCGGAGGAGAGCGTCCCATCGCGCGTCCACGGCGGTCGCGACGTCGTCGGGCACCCAGCCGATCTCGCGGACCCGCGCGAGCAGGGTCCGGTCGACTTCGATCTGCCGCAGGTCCGAGAGCGAGCGCACGATCCGGCGGGATCTCTTCGCGAGCTTGTCGCGGCCGAGCGCTGTCGCGGTCGCCGCGACCCGGCGCAGAGCGACCCGGAGGTCGTGGATCGCCTCGGGCGAGTTCAGGCGAAGCTCTTTACCCGCGCGCTCGAGGGAGCGGGCCCGGGTCTTCCAGAGAGCGGTGCGTTCCGGCACGGAGCGGCTATTATATGAAGACGACAGACCCGAAGATCCCCGCCCCGGGCGCGCCCTCCTTCACGCCCTTTTCACGTCGAATTCATCCGGCTCGGCGGGGCTTCGGCGACAATCCGGACACAGTGACGTCGCTGGCCGCCATCGACATCGGGACCAACTCGATGAAGCTCCTGATCGCCTCGGTCGAGGAGGACGGGACGCTCGAGGTGCTCTCCAGGGAGAAGTCCATGGTGAGGCTGGGGAGCGAGACGCTCGCGACGGGCCGCCTTCCAGACGAGGCGATGGAAGCGGGCGCGAGCACCATCGAGCAGTTCCTTCGATCCATCCGCGGCTCCGGCGCGGAGCTCGCCCGGGCCGTCGCCACCTGCGCGGTCCGCGAAGCCTCCAACGCCGAGCAGTTCGTCGAAACCGTCCGGCGGCGTACGGGCGTGTCGGTGGACGTGATTTCCGGCGACGAGGAAGCGCGGCTGATCAACCTCGCTGTCCGCAGCGAGTTCCCGTCACGTCTCGACCCTCTGTTCTTAGTCGACATCGGAGGGGGCTCGACCGAGCTCGTGGTCTCCGACGGCTCGCGGGTACTCCTCGCCGAGAGCCTGCCCCTCGGCGTCGTGCGCCTAGCGGACCGGTACGCGAAAAACGATCCGCCGAGCGAGAGGGACCGAAAGCGGATGAAACGCGAAATCGAGGCCGTCGCGAAGCGCGCGGTAGACGCCGTCCGACGCGCCGGGTTCAAGACGTGCGTCGGCTCCTCGGGGACGATCCAGTCCCTCTCTCTCGTTCACGAAGGGGCAGTCCTCGGCCGGGAGGCGGCGACTTCGGGGCACCGTACTCTGGCCCGGTCCGGACTGAAGAAGGTCAACCGGATCCTCCAGCGCTCGACGGCCAAAGAAAAGCTGCGGATCTCGGGCCTCGATCCGAGGCGGCGCGACATCTCGGTCCCCGGGGGGCTTCTTCTGGCGTGGATCCTGAAACATTCGGGGGCGAGCTCCATCGTCGTCGGCGAACGCGGGCTGCGGGAGGGAATCCTCCTGGACCATACCGTCGGATCCGTGAGCCGTCGGACGGTGGACCGGGACGTCCGGGCGCGCAGCGTGGACCGCCTTCTCCGCCGGTCAAACGCCGAGGTCCTGCACGCCGCTCATGTCGCCCGCCTCGCGCTCGAGATCTTCGATCAGACCCACGCCGTCCACCAGCTCTCGGCCACCGAGCGCGAATGGCTTCAGTACGGCGCACTGCTGCACGACGTGGGGTGCTACGTCGGTTACAGCAAGCACCAGCGGCATTCGTATTACCTGATCACCCATGGCGACCTGACAGGCTTCTCCGCGGAGGAAATCGAGGTGCTGGGGCTTCTGGCGCGATACCACAAGGGCGGCGGTCCCAGGGAGCGGCACGAGAGCTGGAACCGGCTCGATCCGTATCTTCGGGCGGCGGTCGAGAAGCTTTCGGCAATCCTGCGCCTCGCCGATGGCCTCGACCGCAGCCACAAGCAGGTTGTGACTGCCGTCTCCTGCCGGGTGCGGCCGCGAAAAGTCGAGATCGAGGGGTCCGCGCGAGGGGACTGCGAGGCCGAGCTCGACTCCGCCCGACGGAAGTCCGACCTCTTCGAACGGGTTTTTGACCGGCGGTGCGCTTTTCGCGCGGTGCCCGCGGAGCGGGACGAGCGCGTCGCTCAGCGGGATCTGGAGATCCTTTCCAACGAAGCCCTCTGGAGCAACTGAAATGAGAAACTCGTGAAAGAGCATTTTGCGGAGCAATTGGAAGAGCTGCGGCGAAACCTCATCCTCATGGGCGGCGAGGTCGAGCGGCAGATCCACCGCTCGATCGAGGCGTTGATCGAAGTCGATCCCGAAAAGGCCAGGGCGGTCATCGCCGCGGACCACGACATCGACCGGATGGAGATGAAGATCGAAGACCTGGCCGTCCAGCTCTTCGCGCTCCAGCAGCCGGTCGCGGTCGACTTGCGCTTCTTAATCGCCGCCCTGAAAATCAACAACGACCTCGAGCGGATCGGGGACCACGCCGTCAACATCGCGCAGGCGGCGGAACGTCTCGCCGGGCAGAAGCCCTTCAAGCCGTTCATCGACATCCCCTACATGGCCGAGGTCGCCGAGACGATGTTGAAGCAGTCGCTCGACGCCTTCGTCAACCGGGACGCGGCTCTGGCCAAGCAGGTTCTCAAGAAGGACGACATTCTCGATGAGAAGAACGTGTCGATCATTCGGGAGCTCCTGACCTACATGGCGGAGTACCCGACGTTGATCACCTACTGCATCGAGCTGATCTCGATCTCGAAAAACCTCGAGCGCGTCGGCGATCTCGCCACGAACATCTGCGAAGACACGATCTTCATCGCGGAAGCGCGGTGGGTCAAGCACCACGCGGTCGAGCTGGCGTAGAGCCGCAAAGGGCGAACCACTTCGCGGCCGGTCGCGTCAATTCAGTCGCCGGCGCCCGATCGGGGCGTCCCCGGGGACTTCACCCGGCCGCTTCGTCGATTTTCAACCCTCGGGGACGGCGCGCAGACCCCGGCGCGCGAGACGGTCGAGGATCGCCCCCTGGGCGTCAAAGGCCGCCTGTCCCGAAACGAGGGAGCGTCGCACGTACGAGCCGTCCGACTGAAGGTCCCGGGCGCGGCTGTTGTCCTGCATCAGCGGCTCGAAGACTTCCTGCCGGATCTTTTCGCGAGCCTGCGGGTCGAGCACCGGGACCATGAGCTCGACCCGGCGGAAGAAGTTTCGCGGCATCCAGTCGGCGCTCGAGAGAAAGATCTCCTGTTCGTCGCCGACGCCGAAAGCGAATGCGCGGCTGTGCTCCAGGAACCGGCCGACGACGCTCGAGACGCGAACGTTTTCGGAGACTCCCGGGACCCCGGGTCTCAGGCAGCAGATGCCCCTCACGGCGAGCGTGATGGGAACGCCCGCCGCCGAGGCCCGGTAGAGGGCGCGGATCACCGTCGCGTCGACTAAGGAATTCATCTTGGCGAGAATGAGGGAGGGCCGGCCCTGTCGGGCCTTTTCCGCCTCGCCGTCGATCAATCCCACGACTTTCTGGTGCAGGGAGAAGGGGGCGACCCAGAACCTCTTGTACCGGGTCCTCTTGGAGAAGCCGGTCAAAAAATTGAAAAGCTCCGACGCGTCGTGTCCGAAGTCGGGGCGAGCGGTGAACAGTCCCAGGTCGGTATAGCTCCGGGCGGTCGTCTTGTTGTAATTGCCGGTCCCCACATGCACGTAACGGCGCATCGTGGCTCCCTCGCGCCGGACGACGAGCGCGATCTTCGCGTGAGTCTTCAGGCCTTCGACGCCATACGCGACGTGTACCCCGGCGCGCTCGAGCGACCGGGCCCACTGGATGTTCTTCTCCTCGTCGAACCGCGCCTGAAGCTCGACTAAAACGGCGACCTGCTTGCCGTTCTCCGCCGCCCGCGCCAGCGCCGCCACGATCGGCGAATCGGGCCCCGTCCGGTACAGCGTCATTTTGATCGCGAGGACGTCGGCATCCTCCGCGGCGGCCTCGAGAAACTGGAGGACGGGATCGAAACTGTCGTACGGGTGATGAAGGAGGACATCCTTCTGTCGGATCGTGTCGAACGTGGTCGCGGAATCAGCGAAAACAGCCCGGGAGCCCGGCAGAAAATCCGGATCCTTCAGGTCAGGGCGATCGAGCCGGAGGAGTGCTAAGAAGTCCGAGACCCCGAGAGGGCCCTCGATCGCGTAGACGTCTTCCGCGTCGAGCTCGAGCTGCTTGCGGAGAAGCTCGCGAATGGCCTCGGGACATCGGCTGTCCACCTCCAGGCGAATGGCGGCCCCAAATCGCCTCTGGCGAACGTTTTCCGCGACGACGCGGAGGAGATCGCCCGCTTCCTCCTCGCGCAGATCGAAATCGGCGTCCCGAGTGACGCGAAAGCCGGACGTGCCTCTGATTTTCATTCCGGGAAACAAGTTTGAAAGATGGGCCTCGATCAGATCCTCCAGCAATACGAACTCGGCGTCCCCGGATTCGCCCGGGACGGGGACGAACCGAGGCAGGGAGGGAGGGACCTTGACTCGAGCGAAGAACGGCTTGCCTTCGTCTTTTTCCGAGAGCTCGACCGCCAGGGAGAGCGACAGGTTCGACAGAAACGGGAAGGGGTGGGCCGGGTCGAAGGCGAGGGGCGTCAGGACGGGGAAGACAACGGTCTCGAAGTAGGCGGTCAATTCCCGGCGCGCCGGCAGAGAGATCTCCGCCCAGCTCGAAAGTCGAAGGCCGCTCCTGCGAAGACCCGGTAGCACGTCCCCGGTGAGAGTGGCGACAGCGAGGCCGCAATCCCGGCGGACGATTTCGCAGATGGTCTTCAGCTGCTCCTGCGCCGAGAGACCGTCCGCGCTCCGCTCCGTGACAGCCGCCTCGAGCTGCTCGTGGAGGCCTGAAACCCGGATCATGAAGAACTCGTCCAGGTTCGAGTGGAAGATCGCGAGAAATTTCAGCCGCTCGAGGAGTCCCCAGGCGGGATCCAGGGCTTCCTCGAGCACGCGGCGATTGAAGGCGAGCCAGGAGATCTCCCGATTGAAGTAAAGCGCGCGGTCTGTCAGCCGGTCGTCCGGCGAAGTCCCGCCTTCGATCCTCCGGGCTTCGGTCATGTGCGAGGGCGGGAGGCTATCACTGCCGTCCGGGTTTGACGTTAAGTGGACAAGATTCGTAGAACTATAGGCAGGCCATTTTCCATGCCTGACACGCAAGTCACTCTTTTTAAGGTCTTTAACAAATTATTGGAAGCCACGTCGATTTATCTTGACTAGTTTATGTCTATGTATATATCTTGACACTCCCTTCGGGGATTTAAAGGAGGTTCACATGAGGCCGTTGGACGTGACTTGCGCGGTGCTGGTGGTGATCGGAGCATTGAACTGGGGGCTCGTGGGAGCGGCGAATTTCGATCTGGTGGCTACGCTCTTCGGGCCTATGTCGGCCATGTCGCGGGTGGTTTACCTCCTCGTGGGTGTCGCCGGCGTGTACCAGGGATTGGGGTGGAAGGCGATCCAGCGCCGCTGGGCGCTCGCCTGATCTCGGCAAACTTTTCTCCGGGGCGGATGTCCGCCCCGGTATTTCGCTCACAAGGAGATTTCATGACTTCCGACATCGTTCAGACTGCAGTTGAAGCCGGCTCTTTTCAGACTCTCGTCGCCGCGGTCACAGCGGCGGGCCTCACGGAGACGCTTCAGGGGAAGGGCCCGTTCACGGTTTTCGCTCCGACGGACGCCGCGTTTGCGAAGCTTCCGGCCGGCGCCATTCAGGGGCTGCTCGCGGACAAGGCAAGGCTGACTTCGCTGCTCACGTACCACGTCGTCCCCGGCCGGGTTCTCGCGGCCGACGTCGTCAAGGTGAGATCGGCGAAGAGCGTTCAGGGAGGTGACCTGACAGTCAGTGCCGAGAACGGGACCGTGTCGATTGACGAGGCGAAAGTGGTTCAGACCGACGTTCTCGCGTCGAACGGCGTGATTCACGCGATCGACACCGTGCTGTCCCCCCGGTGATTCCCGGAGAGTCCTCTCGTTACAATGTGTCCGGCGGCGGGGAAACCCGCCGGCCGGCTCCGCCTTCTTCCCGAAACATGAAAAAGCCAGCAGAACCGGTACTCACGATCGGCGGCGTCTCCCGGGCCACCGGGTTTTCGCCCGACATCCTGCGTGTCTGGCAGAAGCGTTATGGATTTCCGGTCCCCGCGCGGAAGCCCTCCGGACATCGCCTCTATTCTTCCGATGACGTCCGGCGCCTGCGGCAGATCTCCCGAGCTCTCTCACGGGGCCATCGCCCGGCGCAGGTCGTGCCGCTGACGGAAGGCGACCTGCAGAACCTGATGGCCGAAGAAGACGCCGAGACTTCACGCGAGAGGTCCGCGTCTCGCCCGATCACCGCTCTTCTCGATCACGTCCGCAAGCATCGCCGCGCCGAGCTGACGTCCGGTCTGCTCGCCGATGCGTCCGCCCTCGGGCCGATTCCGTTTCTCACACACCGGATCGTTCCGCTGATCGAAGCGGTGGGTGAGACCTGGGCCAGAGGGGAAATCTCAATTCACCACGAACACTTTTTCTCGGAGTGCGCGGAAGACGTGCTCCGCACGATCCGATTGCCATACGAGCGCGCCGCGCGGGGGCCGGCGATCCTCCTGGCCACTCTCTCGGGGGAAACGCATCGCCTCGGTCTTCAAATGGTGGCGCTGGTGACGGCCGCGGCTGGCCTGACGCCCCACGTCGTGGGCAGCGACACCCCCGTCCGGGAGATCGCCGATGCCTGGGTGCTTCGTAATGCGTCGGCCATCGGGCTTTCGGTGTCGATCTCGACTGGCGGCGCAACGGTGCATCGCGAGCTCGAGGCTCTGCGGCGGTCGGTGCCCTCACACGTTCCGATTTTCATCGGCGGAAAAGGGGCGCGGCGCAGCCACCCGCCCGCGGGAATCGCGGTGGTCGAAGACTTCGATCGCCTGACCGACTGGATGAAGAGCCTGAGGACGGCGCGATCGGCTTGACGGGACTGCTTTCGCCTCTCTTTCGGCTCGACCGCCGCGCGACGCTTGCTGTCCGCGATTTCCACGCGCCCGCGCGCGACCGGCTGGTGAAGCGCGTCAGCTTTTTCGGCAGCCAGCGGTTCATGATTTCTGCCACGTTCACCGCCGCCGCGGCCCTGCTCGCGGTCGGGCAGGGGAGGCTCGCGGCATGGTTTGGAGCGGCCGTGCTCGGCGGGCGCGCCTTGAGCCCTCTCCTGAAATGGACCTTCCGGCGAACGCGTCCCAACCTCTGGCCCGCCCTGGAAACCGAGAAAAGCCACAGCTTCCCGAGCACGCACTCGACGATGGCGGCCGTTTTTTTCGGCGGCCTCTGCGCCGTCGTGTTCCGTCTTATCTCCAATCCTTTCTGGCGCGGCGGCGCACTCCTCTTCTGCGCTCTCGCGATTGGGGCGATCGCCTTCTCGAGGGTTTACCTGGGAGCCCACTGGCTGAGCGACGTCGCGGGGGGGGTTGCCCTGGGCCTCTGCTGGCTTCTCCTGTGGACACTGGCCTGTCATACCGTTCTGCCGCGCTCCCCGGAGCGTGGAGGCCTCGGGAGCGCCCGTGCACGCCTTTTGCTCCCCGAGCCGGCGGGACGACGTCAGAATGGGCGGACAGCAGATGAACAGCGATCCAGATTTTCCTCGCTCCCCCGGCGACTCGCCGAGAGCTGAGCCGATCCGCGCGACGCGCGGCATTCTTCTCGCCAATCCGCGATCGGGCGACGGCGACGAGGAAGGCGAGCTTCGCGCTGCCGCGGTCGAGGCGGGCCTCCTGGTCGTCGAGATCGTTCCCGGGCTGGACGTCGTGTCGCTGATCGCGCATCGCCGGAACGAGGGCGTGAAGCTCTTCGTCGTGGCGGGAGGAGACGGTTCCGTCCGCTCGGCGGCGCAGGGTCTTGCGGGGACCGATGCCACCCTCGCGGTCATTCCGATGGGTTCGATGAACCACTTCGCGCGCGATCTCGGCCTGCCACTTGCGTGGCGAGAGGCGCTCGAAATCGCCGTGTCCGGCGCGACCCGCGCCGTCGACGTCGGGAAGATCAACGAGGAGATCTTCCTGAACAATGTCCTGATCGGTGTGTATGCGCGGATCTCGGAGTATCGGGAGAAATACCGCGGCCGGGTCGGAAAATGGCGCGCGTATCTTCAGGCCGTCCGCATGGCGCTGCGTCACTTTCCCGACGTCGCGCTCGAGCTGGAGTCCCCCCAGGGCACGTCCAGGATCCGGACGCAGCTTTTCACGGTCTCAGTCGGCCCGGACGACCTGTCCCGCCCCGGGTTCCTGGCGCCCCGGACCTCTTTCGAGACGGGCATCCTGCACGTCTACTGGCTCCCTTTCCTGACGCGACGAGCGTTTGCTCTCGCCATGGCCCGATACGTCCTCGGAGTTGCCGAGACGTTCGGAGACTTCGAGTCCCTCGACACATGCCGGCTTCGGCTCGATTCGCCCAAACGCAGGATTCAGGTAGCCACCGACGGCGAGCTTTCCTGGCTCACGCCGCCAATCGAGATTGTCGTCGTTCCCGGGTCCCTCCGGGTCAAGGTGCCGTGAAAGACGGGGGCTGACTCGCCGTCCACCCGGCCGCCGTGTGCTCGAAAGACTGCTCTCTCGCGGGAACGAAGTCCGCCGACTGGCGTGAAAACTCGTAGTGCCGCAGCTCGAGCCGCGGTTTTGCGATTCGGATCCAGTTGAACGAGTTGACCTGGCCCCGGACGCGCGTCGACGTGGCCGTTCCCGCGGAGAGAAACAGAGCGGAGTGACCCGCGATCCTGTAACGCGCGGCCGTCTGGCCGGAGTGGCTCAGGTGCACGTGCCCGGAGAGGAACAGGTCAGTTCCGCATTCCGCGAGAACCTCCATGGCCATTCGCGCGCGTCCGACGATGTCTCGCGCGTCCGAACTCTCAGGCAGGTCGAACGGATGGTGAGTCGCGACAATCCGCACAATCCCGGAATCCGCTGATCGAAATTGCGCGTGCGCGCGGCGGGCCTGCTCGCGGTTGATGCGCCCGTACTTGAACGTCAGCGAGCGCGCCGTATTGATGCCGATGACTGCCAGCTCATCGTCCGAGTAGAAGGGCTCGAGGTCGTCGGTGATGTACCTGCGGAAAAGTCGAAGGGGATGATGGAACCGGGCGAGCACCCGGTAGAGCGGCACGTCGTGGTTGCCCGGGACCACGAGCTGAGGCTTCGGCAGGCTGTCCAGGAAATCCCGTGCTTGCTCGAACTGAACGCGACGCGCGCGCTGCGTCAGGTCGCCGGTGACCACCACGAGATCCGGAACCAGGGCGTGTAGAGCCCTCCGGAGCGGATCCAGCGTGGCCGAATCGACGCGTCCGAAGTGCAGATCCGAGATGTGCGCGATGGTTTTCATGGGGCTCTCCCGGAACGGTGCAAATCGAGGGCCACAGGCGAGGGCCCTGGTGGCCTCTTGCCGCACACGCCGCTCCGGAAGGCAACGCCAGTGTGATTGGCGCAAGGTCGCGGGGCAGTCGCGCGATGGTGGTTGCCCCGCAAGGTGGCTCGTGAATCGCGACGAAAGACCGCGGGAGGCCCTGATCGGGACGACCTGACGCCCTGGCTTCGCGACGAATTTACACGGCGTTCGTTCGTCGTTGACGCTCCCGTTTTACAAATCGCCCTCCAGACAGGAGGACGACACGTGATGAAGGAACGATTCCGGAAATTTCGTCTTGCCGGTGCGGCGACGGGGCTTTGTTTTCTGCTTTCCACGGCGAGTGGGAACGCGCAGGTCACCCCGGCCGAGGGATACACGCCTCCCGACGACACGCCCAAAGTCAACGTCGGGGGCACCATCTTCGCGGACTACACGTATCAGGACATGCCGACTGGAAAAGACGCGGATGGAGGCGTCATCCATCCCAATTCCTTCAATCTGGCTCGCGCGTACATCAACGTCACGGGGCAGATCAGCCATTGGGTCTCCTTCCGCATCACGCCGGACATCACGCGCCAGACGATTTCTTCGGGAGCGACCGGTGTCACGCTGAACACGAACAATAATCTCGTGTACCGGCTCAAGTACGCGTACGGCCAGATCAACTTCGACGATTTCGCGACACACGGCTCGTGGCTCCGCATCGGGACGCAGCAAACCCCTTACGTCGATTTCGAGGAGGGCGTTTACCGCTATCGATTCCAGGGCACCATCTTCGTGGACCGGGAAGGGTTTCTCTCCTCCTCCGACTTCGGGATCACGACCCACTGGAACATCCCCATGAACTATGGCGATGTCCACGTCGGCGTCTACAACGGCGAGACCTACACGGGCGCCGAGGCGAACGATCAGAAGGCCTTCCAGGCGCGCGTCACGATCCGCCCGGCGCCAGGCATCGCGATCGTCAAGGGAGTTCGCCTCACGGGCTTCTACGACGGCGATCATTACCAGAAGGACGCCGAGCGCAGGCGGGCCGTGGCGCTGTTGACGTTCGAGAATCCGTTCGTCCACGCGGGGTTCAGCTACCTCGATGCGAAGGACCGCAGCTCGAGGCTCAAGACGTTTTCGACGCATGCCGCGGGCTGGTCCATCTGGGTGACGCCGCGGACTCCCATCGGGATAGAGGCGCTTCTCCGCTACGACGAGTTGAAGCCGAACAGGGACAACAACCTCCTCGACCCCGACGGAAAAAAGAAGCGTTTCATCGGGGGTCTCGCCTACTGGTTTCCCGTCACGAAAGCCGGGATTTCGGCAGCGCTGCTCGCCGACTACGAAAACGTCAAGTACGAGGGTTTCGCCTCCGCCAGCTCCAATAACAAGCCGGAGGAGAAGCGGTACGCGCTCCACACGCTCTTCAACTTCTAATTCACTTCGAATTCACGCCGATTTAACGGCCGAACTTCATCTTTTCCACCGAGGTGAGCAAATGAAGATCCTGCGACTCCTGGCTCTGACGGCAATCGCCCTGGCGTGCGCCCTCTCGCCCGCATCGGCCGAGAACGTTCAGATCAACGGAGCGGGGGCGACGTTCCCCTTCCCGATCTATTCCAAGTGGTTCTCGGAGTACAACAAGCTCCACCCGGACGTGCAGATCAACTACCAGTCGATCGGGTCCGGCGGAGGCATCCGCCAGCTGACGAACCAGACCGTCTTCTTCGGGGCCACCGACGGTCCCATGACTCCCGAGCAGATGCAGCAGTCCGGCGGCAGGGTCCTGCACCTCCCGACGGTTCTCGGCGGCGTCGTTCCGGTCTACAACATTCCGGGAGTCGACGCGAAGTTGAAATTCTCGGGCAAAGTCCTCGCCGACATCATCCTCGGCAAAGTCAACAAATGGAACGATGCCGCGATCTTGGCTTTGAACCCCGGCGTCAAGCTGCCCGGCACCGACATCACCGTCTGCCACCGTTCCGACGGGTCGGGAACGACGTATATCTTCGTCGACTATCTGTCGAAGGTCTCTCCGGATTTCAAGAAGACCGTCGGCGTCGCGACTTCCGTCAACTGGCCCGTCGGCGTTGGAGGGAAAGGGAACGAGGGGGTCGCCGGGCTGGTCAGGCAGACCCCGGGCTCCATCGGTTACGTCGAACTGATCTACGCGATCCAGAACAAGATCGACTACGGGAGCGTGCAGAACCTGGCGGGCGAGTTCGTCCGGGCCTCGGTCGAGTCCGTGACGGCGGCGGCTGCCGCGGCCTCGACGAAGATGCCCTCTGACTTTCGAGTGTCCATTACAAATGCTCCCGGCGCCGGGGTGTACCCGATCTCCTCCTTCACCTGGCTTCTTTTCTACGAAAGCCCGAAGGACAGGCAGCGCGCCAGAATCATGAAGGACTTCACCCGCTGGGCTCTGACGGAAGGGCAGAAGTACGCAGCCGAGCTCGGGTATTCACCGCTTCCCGAAAGCGTCGTCAAGCTCGAGCTCGCCGCACTCGACCGAATCCGGGCCTGATCGCTTGGCTGCTCGCAAGACCCCGTCCCCGCGGAGGAGCGCCGACGATCGGGGCTTGCGCATGGGGACGGGCTTCTTCGCACTCCTCGTCGTGCTCCTCGTCGCAGGAATCGGCGTTCAACTTTTCCGGACGTCGCACCTGACGATCGCGAAATTTGGCTTCAATTTCTGGCGCACGAAGACCTGGGATCCCGTTTCGGGAGAGTTCGGGGCGCTGCCGTTCATCTGGGGGACGCTTTACTCCTCGGTTCTCGCGATGCTCATCTCGACCCCGATTGCCATCGGGATCGCGATCTTCCTCTCGGAGCTTTCCCCGGGGCCGCTCCGGACACCTCTGACCTTTCTGACCGAGCTCCTCGCGGCGATCCCGTCGATCGTCTACGGGCTCTGGGGGATCTTCGTGCTGGTGCCCCTGGTCCGTCATTTCGAAGTCCTGACGCCGCCATGGCTCAAGAAAGTCCCTCTCTTCTCGGGTCCGCCTCTCGGCGTCGGAATGTTGTCGGCAGCTCTCATCCTTGCGATCATGGTGATCCCTTTCAGCTCTTCGGTGGCCCGGGAGGTCCTGCGCGCCGTCCCCGCCAGCCAGCGGGAAGCGGCCTACGCGCTCGGCGCCACGCGCTGGGAAGCGATCCGGGCGGCCCTTTCGTACGGCCGCACGGGAATTCTCGGCGCCGTCATGCTCGGTTTCGGGCGCGCGCTCGGGGAGACGATGGCCGTGACGATGGTCATCGGCAACAACCCACAGGTGAGCGCCTCGCTTTTTGCGCCGCAGCACACCATGGCTGCGGTCATCGCCAACGAATTCACGGAGGCCGCGGATGACCTCTACCTGTCGGCCTTGGTCGAGATCGGTCTCGTCCTCTTCGTGCTGACCGTTCTCATCAACGGGATCTCGCGTTTCCTGATCTGGAGGACCGGCCGGGTCGTCGCCACCGAAGAGATCGACTCAACCCCGCTGGCCGCGTCGGAAGCCGGAGCATGAGCCGGTCGCGCCGCCGGAGGCTATTTTCGAATCTCGTCGTGTTTCTGTGCTCAGCGGCCGTCCTCGTCGCGCTCGTTCCCCTCGCGTTCATTTTTGTCTATGTCGTCAAGCAGGGGTTTTCTTCGCTGAATTGGGACTTCTTCACACAGATGCCGAAGCCTGTGGGAGAGGCCGGCGGCGGGATGGCCAACGCGATCGTCGGGACGCTCATGCTGATGGGGATCGCGTCCCTGCTCGCGATTCCAGTCGGCATGATGTGCGGGATCTATCTCGCGGAATACGGCGCCGGGAAATTCGCCTTCTTTGTCCGTTTCGCGGCGGACGTTCTAAACGGCGTCCCCTCGATCGTGATCGGAATCTTTGCCTACGGTCTGGCCGTCCTGCCGTTCAAGCGGTTCAGCGCCGTTGCGGGCGGAATGGCGCTCGGCTTCATGATGATTCCGATCATCGCCCGGACGACTGAAGAGCTTTTGAAGCTCGTGCCCTCGAGCCTGCGCGAGGGAGCGCTCGCGCTCGGCGCGAGCCGCGCGAAGGCATCTTTCTCGGTCATGGTGCCGGCGGCCCTTCCGGGGATCATGACCGGCATTCTGGTCGCTGTCGCCCGCATCGCGGGAGAGACGGCGCCTCTCCTCTTTACGTCGTTCAACAACCGGTTCTTCACGACCCGCGTCGATCAGCCCATCGCATCGCTGACGGTCCAGGTCTATACGTACGCGATTTCCCCCTACGAGGACTGGCACCGTCAGGCCTGGGCGGGAGCTCTGGTTCTCGTCGGCGTCGTTTTCTTCTTCTCGGTGCTTGCGCGCGTCGTGACTCGGAGACTCGAAAGGATGCACCGGACATGAACGCCACGACGACGCCTCACTCGGCTTCTGACGCCGCGCTTCGGCCGGGCTCGTTTCCGACCTCGCACGAGTCTCTGCCGCCCTCGAAGCCGCCCCGGTCCGTTCGCATGGAAACGCGCAACCTGAACTTTTTCTACGGAGCCAAACAGGCCCTTTACGAAATCTCACTCGAGATCCCGGAGAAGTCGGTCACTGCGTTCATCGGACCCTCCGGGTGCGGAAAATCGACATACCTGCGATGTTTGAATCGCATGAACGACATCATCCCCGATACCAGGATTTCGGGCGAAGTTCTCCTGGACGGAGAAGACATCTACCTCGCCGGCACCGACGTCGTCGGCCTCCGGCGGCGGGTCGGTATGGTCTTTCAGAAGTCGAATCCGTTTCCCAAGTCGATCTTCGAAAACGTCGCGTACGGGTTGAAGGTCAACGGGATCGGGAAGCGTTCGGAGATGCCGGAGCGCGTCGAGAAGGCGCTTCGCCGTTCGGCTCTCTGGGACGAGGTCAAGGACCGTCTCCAGACCTCGGCCCTGGGATTGTCGGGCGGGCAACAGCAGCGGCTCTGCATCGCGCGAGCCCTCGCCGTCGAGCCGGAGGTGCTGCTGATGGACGAGCCCGCTTCGGCCCTGGATCCGATCGCGACTCAGAAGATCGAGGAGCTCATCTATACCCTGAAACGCGACTACACGATCGTCATCGTGACCCACAACATGCAGCAGGCCGCGCGAGTGTCCGAGCGCACCGCCTTCTTCATGCTGGGACGGCTCGTGGAGCAGGACCGCACGGAGAAGATCTTCACGAATCCGGGTCAGAAGATCACCGAGGACTACATCACGGGACGCTTCGGTTAACCTCGAAGGAGATTCCCATGAGAACCACTCCCTCGCGCAAAGCGGCGCCGCGACCCTCCCGGGACGGCGGACCGGCGATCGTCAAGCGCATCGCCCTGGTCGAGGATGACGCCGACATCGCGTACACCATCCGGCTCAACCTCCGGAAGGAGAAGAGGTACCACCTGGAGCATTACGTCTCCGGTCTGGCGGCTCTCGCGGCGATGGAGGAAAGGCCTTTCGACCTCGTCATCCTCGATTTGAACCTGCCGGACATCGACGGTCTTGCGCTCTGCCGGGAGCTGCGGCGGTCGAACGAGTCCCGCCGGGTGCCGATCATCATGCTCACGGCGCGCGTGGAGGAAAGGGACAAGCTCCTGGGATTCGAGATCGGCGCGGACGACTACATCACCAAGCCCTTCTCGATGCGGGAGCTTCTCGCTCGAATTCACGCGCACCTGCGCCGCGTGGCGTCGTTTGAAACCTCGGAGGAGGAGGTCTACACGGATGGAGCGCTGCGGGTCGACCGGGCGCGCTTCGAGGCGCGGCTCGACGGAGAGCGGGTTCACCTGACGAAAAAGGAGTTCGACCTCCTCTGGATGCTGATCGTGAACCGCGGCCGCGTCGTCACCCGGGACTCGATCCTCGCACGGCTCTGGGACTACGACGCCGACGTCGAAACCCGGACGGTGGACGTCCATATCCGCTCGCTCCGCCGCAAGCTCGGCGACCATCGGATCGAGACGGTCGTGGGATTGGGATACCGCTATGGCGATCAGGGAAAGGAGAGCGGCAACCCGTAGCCGAGGCGCTTGCGCGCCGCCGGCAACCGCTCTCACACGCCGCGCTTCACGACATGCGACTCGGCTCCCGATTCACGGCCCTTCTCGGCGCGCTCGCCGCGGCGGCGGCCATCCTGTTGATCGTGCTTCTCGACGCCACCGTCCGTCGGGCAACGGAAGATCGGATTTCGGAGCGCGTCTCCCGCGAAGCCGACCATCTCGCCCTCGACTGGGAGCGTTGGTCCGCGCAGCAGCCCGGCGACGCCGACCGGCTTCTTCGCGAATCGGCCGCTCGTTTGAACTGCCGCATCACGGTCGTCGCCGCCGACGGGCGGGTCCAGCACGACACGGACCTCCCTCCCGACCGGGTCGCCGGGATGGAGAATCATGCCGGCAGGCCCGAGATTCAGGGCGCTCGCCGGAGCGGGACCGGCTCGGCTCGCCGCTACTCGACGACGGAGAACGAGAACCGGATCTACTTTGCGAAAGCGCTCGGCGGGGGTCAGGTAATACGCGTTTCTGTTTCGGTGGCGGGAGTGGAAGCGATCGAAGAAGCGTACCTCTGGGCGACCCGGGCCGCGATCCTGGCGACCTGTCTCCTTCTCTTCTTAGTTGGCGCGACGGCCGCCCGCCGATTCTCCCGGCCGATCGCCTCGCTGACGGAGGCGGCTCACGCGATCGCGGCCGGGGACCATGGCCGGGACCTCCCGCGCGCGGGCAGCGAAGAGGTCCAGCTCCTCGCGGCCGCGTTCCAGCGGATGAAAAACTCGCTGGCCAGCGCGGTCGAGAAGGCGGAGTCCGAGCGCAGGCTCACCGCGATGGTGCTGGAGCGGCTTCCCGACGGCCTCGTCGTCGTCGACGAGCGCCTTCACGTCCTCGAATCGAACGAGCGATTCGCCCGCATGATCGGAATCGCGGCGCCGGCTGGCCGTGCGCTTTACGACCTGCTGCGGCGGCGCGACCTCTACGACATTTTCGGCGAAACCCTCGCCCGTCACGAGACGATCGAGCGCACCGTGCGCCTGGGAGACGAGATCGTCTGGCAGGTGACGGTCGTCGCGCTTCCCCCGGGCTCGCGCGCGGCGGCCGTCGGCGTGTTGCGGGACGTGACGCGCCTCGAGCGGACGGAGTCGATGCGCCGCACGTTCGTCGCGGACGTCTCTCACGAGCTTCGAACCCCGATCGCGTCGATCGCCGCCGCGGCGGAAACCCTTTCCGAGGCCGAGCCCGATCCGGCCGAATCCGCGAACCTGCTGGACTTGATCCGCCGCCAGTCGGACCGCATGCGGGAACTGATCGACGACCTGATGGACCTCGCTCAGATTGAGAGCGGCGCCGTCGAGCTCGCAAGTGCCGAGGTCCTGCTGGAGGACCTGCTGCGAGAGACGGCGGACGATTTTTCAGGCGCCGCGGCCGGCAGGAAGATCGAATTCGCCTTTCGGCTCGAGCCGGGTCTGGCGATCGCCGGAGACGGGCGCCGGCTTTCGCAGGTGGCCCGCAACCTGATCGACAACGCGATCAAGTTCTCGCCCGAAGGAGGCGTCGTGACCTTCGGATCCCGCCGGGAGCCCGGGGGAGCCAGCTTCTCCATTTCGGACAACGGCCCGGGAATCGCCCGGTCCGAGCAGGACAAGATTTTCCAACGCTTTTATCAGGTGGACCGATCCCGCTCCAAGAGGCGCCCCGGAACAGGCCTTGGTCTGGCGATCGTGAAGCACATCGTCCAGCTGCACGGCGGCAGGGTCGAGGTGGAGAGCGAGCTCGCACGGGGCAGCACCTTTCGGATTCACCTGCCCGATTCTTCCTGACTCCGCCGTCTCTCAATTTCCTGCAGCGCGCGGCTCTTCAGATCGCGACCCATCCGGGCGGATGGGAAGACCCGCAGCCCGAAAATGAACTCGGCGTCGAGGGCTGCGATAGCATGCGGCCCCGAACCCGGAGGCGGACCATGTTCAACGTCCTTCCCCGCGAAGAGAAATATTTCGATCAGTTCTCCGAGCTGGCGCGCCGGATTCACGAGAGCGCCCGCATGCTCGCGAGGTTCTTCAGCGGCGAGGCCGCGGTGGCGACAGTCGCCGACCAGATCAAGCGGCTCGAACACGAGTGCGACGAAATTTCGCATCAGATCCTCCGTGGGATCGATCGGACGTTCATTACGCCGATCGACCGGGAAGACATCCACCGGCTCGCCGTGAGACTCGACGACGTCATCGACTCGATCGACGGCACCGTGCGGCGACTCGTCCTCTACAACATCACCGAGCCGACGCCGATCTCGAAACGGCTCGCGCAGGTGATCGTGACCATCACGGGCGAGCTGGTCGAGGCGGTCGCGGACTTGAAGACGCAGAAGGGCGTGATCGAGCACTGCATTCGCATCAAACAGCTCGAGAACGAGGGGGATGTGGCTTACCACGAAGCCGTTGCGTCGCTTTTCCGCGGCGGGATCGACCCGATCGAGGTCATCAAGTGGAAGGACATCTACGAAAACATGGAAGCGAGCATCGACCAGTGCGAGGGCGTCGCCCACGTTCTGGAAAGCGTGGTCCTGAAGCACTCGTGATGCCGTCGACGTCGAGTGTCTTACACGGCTTCCAGGACGGGACGGAGATCCGCTCGTGACTTTCATCCTGGCCGTCATCGGGGTGGCGCTCGTGTTCGACTTCATCAATGGAATGCACGACTCGGCGAATTCGATTGCCACCGTCGTTTCGACTCGGGTGCTTTCCCCGCTCATGGCCGTCTTCTGGGCCGCGTTCTTCAATTTCGTCGCCGCCTTCGTGTTCGGGACCGCGGTCGCGAAAACGATCGGATCCGGACTGATCGACGTCCGGGTGGTCAATACCAACGTCGTCCTCGGCGGGCTGCTCGGCGCCATCGCGTGGAACCTCATCACCTGGTATTTCGGGATCCCGTCCTCCTCGTCACATGCGCTGATTGGCGGGTATTCCGGCGCGGCGATCGCGCGTGTCGGAGTCCGCGCGATCGTCCCAGGAGCCGCGTGGGTGAAGACGCTGTCGTTCATCGTTCTGTCGCCCCTAATCGGCATGATTTTCGGCTTCGGGCTGATGGTGGCCGTCTCCTGGACCTTTCGCCGTGCCGCTTACGCTTCCGTCGACCGCTGGTTCCGGCGCGCGCAGCTCGTCTCGGCGGCTTTTTTTTCCCTTTCCCACGGGACGAATGACGCGCAGAAGACGATGGGGATCATCGCGGGTCTGCTCGTTGCCAACCGCACGGTGTTCGCGGACCCCGCGTCGAGTCTCCACTTCATGTATCTGCCGGACGTCAAGAGCATTCCGATCTGGATCGTGCTTTCCGCGCATGCGGCGATTGCGCTCGGAACGCTGACGGGTGGATGGAGGATCGTTCGGACGATGGGCAGCCGGCTCACGAAGTTGAAGCCGTTTTCCGGTTTTTGCGCCGAGACGGGCGGAGCCCTGACGGTCCTGATGGCGTCCATCTGGGGAATTCCGGTCTCGACGACGCACACGATCACCGGTTCGATCATCGGGGTCGGCGCGACGCAGCGTTTCTCGGCGGTCCGCTGGGGAGTCGCGAGCCAGATCGTTTACGCCTGGGTGCTGACGATCCCCATGGCGGGCGCCATCGGCGCGCTCTCTTACGGCATCCTGTCGGCATTCTGAAGCCCGCGTCAGATCCGGACCGGAGCCCTCGCACGTATTACGATTTCAGGGAGGAGATCTGATGAGAACTACCGCTTTTCGCGCGTCCGTCCTCTACCTCTTTCTGGCCGGATCCGGCCTGTCGGCGATCGCG